>JAPDIW010000015.1 GCA_029259415.1 Archaeoglobi archaeon | reverse complement strand
ATCAGAGAATGGTTAAATCCTCCGCAATGCTGAATCCCAACTCGTTCAGGGATTCTGTCATAAGGTTGTGTAGTAAACCAAGTACAGGTATCTGACGTTCATCCAATTCTAATTTGCAGTTCATAAGTATGTTTTGGTATGATTATATAATAAATGCTTTTCGTTCACACCGTCAGTAAAAAATTTTTAATCTGCTTCAGCGAGCTAAACACAGATTCAACCAAACTACCTTCACGAGGTCTGGTGCTCGCATTCCAAACAAAGATATAGATTCATGTTCAATTATTTATATAGTGCGTGCTTATTCGAGTCTCTCACCAGTTTATAAGATAAACTTTATTTACCACAAAAGTGTACCAAACCGTCCATGGATGAGAAAGACAGAAAAACCATCTCCATCCTTCAGCAAAACGGAAAGGCAACTCTCTCTCAGATAGCCGAGAAAGTGGGAATGTCTGCGATGGGTGTGAAGAAAAGGCTTGACAAGCTGGAGAAAGGGAAGATTAAGCTTACCCCTTGATAAATGTGGAGGAACTCGGCATCATAACCGCCATTATTGCCATGGAGGTGGAGAGTTCAGAGGCTTTGAGGAGAATTATTGAAAAATTCAGGGATTGCCCGAGAATAATTAAGTTTTTCGTAACAACAGGAAGTTACAACCTCTTCGCATTAATTTACGCCGAAGATTATCATTCGCTTGAGAGCATATCATTGGAGAAGTGCTCGCTGCGTGCCCAGCCAGGAATTCGAAGATACGATATTTTTCCCGTTCAGGAAATGTTCTATGACAGCTATCTGGATATAAAAGTTGTAGCGGAAAAAGAAAGGGAAGAAGCTCCATGCGGCGTTCTCTGCAAGGGTTGTTACAGATATGAGGTGAAAAGGTGCCTCGGCTGCCCTGCAACGAAATTTTATCGGGGACGGTTGTAGAATTGCTGGAATTGTAAATGCTATTTTTATTAATTTGCTATGCCGAGAGGTCTGAGAAGAACTCATTCTAATGCAAAACTCCTCAACCGAAAGCTATATATACCAAATACATCATTATTTTTCATTACTTAAAGGAGGTGGTAAGATCGTACGAGATAGAGTTTATCGGAGAAAGAGAGGTCGCAAACATTCTGAAGGAAGCTCTGAGAACGGATAGTAAAGTTGAGAGGTTTGAAGAGCTTGAAAACGGGTTTAGGTTGAGATTGGCAGGGGCGAGAAGAAAGATAACGATCGTCTGCAGAGGTGATGCTTCCAGCAGGAAGTGCATGCTGATAGTGAACTCGAGCAAAATACCTGAAAACGGTGGTATAGCATTAGATGCTGACAGAATAGCGAAAAAATGCGGTAGCAAGCCCGAAATCGCCATGCTCGGTGCTATAGCGAAGCTGGGAGCTGTGGAACTGAAACATCTCATGAGCGTGATATACAGGAATATGAGTTATGGTGACGTTCTGGCGGTGAAAAAAGGGTTTGAGGCGATAAAGATTTGATTGTGTTCTTTTTTGTTAATTTTTATTTATTTATTTAAATCCTAGCTAAAGATATCTAAGTATCATCTACTATTAAGTACGTGCAGCCATTATTACCTTAAAAAACTATTATTTTCCCTCCAGATGCGTCCTGTGCACTTCTTACAAGAATTTGTAAATGTAAAAAAGAGAGGAAGATCAATAACGGGTAAAGAACTTGGATGCAAGTAATGTCAATTAGAGAAGTCGAGAAATATGCCTGGAACAAAAAGAGACGAGCAGTTTATAATTGTCTGAGGATGTTGGATAAGAAAGGAGGAATAAGATTGCTGGATATCAGCTGTAATAACGGTGGTCAGTTGGTAGAGTATTCTAAATTACTTGAAGGTGAGTTTATAGGCATTGATATCAAGAAGTTCGGTGAATGGAATTTTTTAAATTATGATTTTATAGTGAGCTATTTTTGGTAGAAGTCTACCGAGTTCTCAAGCAAAACGGGTTTTTGATTCTAACCACTCCCAATCGGCTCAGATTTTACATGCTGCACAAGAACCTAGCTGCCGCTTTAACAAGGAGAAGATTTGTCAGTGGACTTACACATGAGCATCCAAGAGAATATTCACTCAAAGTCTATTCCCCGGCCAGGCTACATGCTCTATGAGCGTTCTCGAAAACCATTAATCTCCTTCTTGCCTCCTCTATTACTACATTCTCAACCACATGGATTAAAGAAATCCCTAAACTCTCCACAATCTTCTTTATTCTCTCGTCAATATAAATGAGGTCCTGACCTTTCTGGATATATCAGGAGTTTGTGTGTCATCTGTATATACTTTCTTAAAAATTTGCTCGTAGATCTCAGCTTCTTCTGGTATTATTCCACAACTTGCTCGGCTTTTTTGATGTCTTCTTGACCTATTTCAGAAATCGGCTTTCTGAGTGAAGTGCCGACACCCTCAATCTCGGCTCTTGTAGGTCTAGCTTGAGATACAGTAATCAATTCAACATCCATAAAAATAATGAAAAAGAGTTAAACAAGCTTTGAAACTTTTAAGTAAACCACCTCTCGCGGATTAGGGTTAAAAGCAGTGCGGCCGCCGGGATTCGAACCCGGGCAACGGGCTCGGGAGGAACGGATTCTAAAGTTGCTCCTTGAAAAACCCAGAACATTCAATGAGATTTTAACTGCACTGGAGTTGTCAAGGAGCACATGTTACAGGACCATAAAGAAACTGCTTGACGACGGACTTATCAAAAAATCACCAGGAAAACCAGCTTTTTACAGCATAACAGCAGAAGGCAAAGCTATTCTAAATCAACCAGAAGTAAACAAAGCCCGAGTCCACAACATTAAGGTAGTCTGCCACGTTTTCGAGATAAATCTCCACCGAGTTGCAGAACTCGGGCGGGAGGTAAAACTGAACAACTGGACTGCCTACTACATAGATTTGGCCGAAATCTGCCAAAAACGGGGAATTTCAGAGCTTAACGCTACAGTCCAAATCAATGATGCAGACAACAGAACAGCAGTTCTCCATCTTCCCGAATTCTACGCTTCTTCTCGAAATGAAGCCGCCAAAATCGTCCACAACACCTTTAACAAGGTTAGGCGTGTCCTTCAGCTGGAGGGGATAATCCTTGACGAGGACTGGATTGATGTGGATTTTATTTATGGGGAGTTTGCCTTCGAAACCGATGAGCCGATAGATCCAGGGACGGAGATCAGGCTTGGGAGGAAGGCTAAGGACATGCAGGGAAAAGAAACCAAGCAGGAGGCAAGAGTTTGGGTGGACGAGAGCAAGGGAAAGCGTGAAATAGAGACGAATGACAGCGATTACTGGCAGGATCAGCTTTTAATGCCTGTGAGAGTAGCAGAAGTTAAAGATGACGTGGAAAAAGTGAAATCAGAGATCGAAGAAACAAAAGCAGACCTAAAACAAATCAAATACGCTATCCTCGACGAATCAACAGCTGCAAATCAAACTTACCGCAACCTTCTCATCCTCCACGATGCTTTGGCTGAAAACATAGCCAAACACATCAAAATGACCGACAACGTGGCATCTACAGCCGGAGAAATGGCAAAAGCCCTAAAAGAACTTAACAAACACTACCGCCTGTTCTTTATCGGGCAAGTCCTACTTTACGTTCTCCTCACCGTAATAATCCTGAAGGAGGTAATAACCTGAAAAAGCTCGCCCCTCTGCTTGTTATCTTGTTGGTCCTGGTTGCTTTGTCCCACTACAGTCAACAGCCCCAAGCACCAACAATCAAAGTTCCAGCTAACGAGCTTTACATCGTAAAGCTCCATGCAATCACAACTGCAAAATCAAAAATCCACATCGCCACAGACTGCAAGGCAGAGGTCCACGACGTCCACGGCAGCGTAATAACAGAGCTGCCGGCAAACTTCAATGGAACTCTCCATCTTCACCTCAACTGCTCAAAATCCAGTCCCATTTCAATCTGGCTGGATCACGGGGCAATCTGGTTCTACGAGTAACTTTTTTATCCTCCCGTGAGAAGTTAACATGATGAACACTGGAAAAATCCGTGTAGAGATTGAGTACCCGGTTTTCAGAAAGATTAGAGAAGAAAAGGAAGGAGACGTGAGCTTAGAGGAAGTTAGGAACATCTTATCAAAAATTAAAGGCTCTCTCGCCGAAGAAGTTTTGAAAGAGAGGGATGAAGAGTGGAGATAGCTTACTTGGACACGAGCGCTCTGGTCAAGAGGTATCATAGAGAAGAGCATTCAGACACAATTGATGAGATCTTTGAACGGTTCACCATCGCCATTTCTGAGCTTTCAATTGTTGAGTTCGCCTCGGCTTTAAGGAGGAAGGTCGACAAAAGGGAAATCAGGCAGAAAGAGGTGTCTTACGTCCTCATCAAGTTCCAGGAGGATCTCGCTAACTTCATCATTCTGAAATTCGACTCAAACGTCATCAGCAATGCCGTCGAGTTTGTTATGAAATACCGCCTCAAAACTCTCGACTCTCTGCAACTTTCCTTTGCAATGAAGCTCAAAGAATACGATCCTCTTTTTGTAAGTTTTGATCGCAAGCTGCTTAACTCTGCAAAACTGGAGGGTTTCAGGGTTCTGGACATTTAAATCTCCCTCAGCTCCCTGAACAGCATCGACCTCGCAAACCAGACGATCATCAGCACGCTTAAGATGGAAGCGTGCTGGTATCCGGAACGAAGGGCTAAAACCATTATCACTCCAATTACCGCAACCAAAAACAACGGAAAGAGCGTTACACTCTCCTTCGGCAGCTTGAACCTCTCATTCTCGAAATCATGGCTCTGCAAAAACTCGACCAGCTTCTTGTTCTTCAAAGCCTTCCTTTCATTCTTCACTCCGACCCACAGGGCCTCAATCTTCCCGGCCTTTATCAGCTCCTCCAGGAACACTAGGGCTTGCTTCGATGCGTTCTCGAAGTGGTTTATCGCAAGCCTGACTTCGAACTCCGCTTGTTTCAGAGCTTGAAGCTTCTCAACGTTACTCTTCGCCCTCTCCTCAACTCCGGCCTTCCTCATCAAAATGCCCAGAATATAGCCGGCAGTCGGGTAATCAACATAAATAAAGCTCTCATCCACCAGCTCTTTCAGCATCTCAGCCTCGAAAAGCCTGAAATCATGCTTGCGATTTTTCCGGACAGGCTGATTAACCGTGTTGGTTACTCGAAAAGCATCGACCAAAGCCCTCCCCTTCTCGGTCAGCTTAACTTCTCCAACCCTCCACTCTATCAGTCCCTCCTGCTTTAGCCTCTCCAGTCTCCTGTAGAAGGTAGCCCTGCTAAACCTGAACCCGTTTGAGCGATAAACTTCATGCGGATTCCTCGGCTGCGAGAAGTGGCTGAGGATCTCCACTTCTTCAGCGAGCATCATAGTACCATATGTCAAGCTTAGTTAAATCCTTCTCCCTCATCTCCCTCCAGAGTTCCAAGCCCGTCCCGGCGAAATCTTCCCTCCATCCATCAACGGCGTAAGCGACGATGATCTTGTTCCTCCAGAGAGATGATCTCAGCTTATCAGCCTCAACTCTCGCATGCCTAACATGATCTTTCGGCTGAACAGATAGGATCTCAGCCTCAATGATCTGCTTCTTCGAGATTTTAACCAGTCTCCCTTTGTCTATGAACCCTATTCTGGAATCCCCATCACTCCACACGATCTTAGCCATCTCAACGTGATAAACAGCTCCGTTCTCAGCGTATGAGAAAGAAGCGGTTACAACGTTCTCAACCGAGAAACCGTCAGATCAAGTGTACTACAAGGCGAAAGATATTGCACGTTCGCTGATTGATGACTACTTCAACAAACGTTTCCCGTATGATGTAGAAATTGACTGGGATAACTCGTTCAGAGTCAAAGGAGTGCACCTTTGTCCTTGAAGAGAATGAAGAACGTGTTAAGAACATTCAAAACGAGTGCAAGAGCCAGACCGTAACTAAAAAGGGTGATGCGGCCGATGTAGTAGTAGATGAATCCCCGGACAACGACGGAAACCCTCAACCACACGTCGAAGCCCACATTAAAGATCTGCGGGTACTCGACTACTACAGCGACCTTCTGAACGGCAGAATTCACAAGGAGTTGGCTAACCTAAGAGCTATCGCAATGGCGGGTTTGTCTGTCCAAAATTTTGAAGACATGGTAAGATCCTTGGAGCAAAACCTTGAGTCACGTTTAAACAGGCTTGAAGAAGACATACGTGAAATAAAGAGTCTGATTCTCGAACAGAACAGAGAATACATAAGAGAATCAAATGCAATTTTGCAGAGCATAGCGACTGCGTGGGTGAGGATTGGAGAGCTCGAATCTGAAACTCGTAAAATTAGGTCTTTTTTGGAGAAAGAAAACCGTAGGAGGTGATATTCTGAGATTCGACCTCGAAAACGTTGCTAAGTTCCTGGTGGAGAAAGGCTTCGTTTACACGATAAGACGGAAACGGCGAAGTGGCATTGAGACAGCATTCCACAACGGTAGAAAGCTCGCCAAGGTGAAGATAGAGGAGATCGGCCGAGTTTTCAAAATAGGCCCTGATGTCCTAATCCGCTTCAACGACGGCACCAAGTTCAACGAGTACAGCCGCCTTCATTACTTGTCAGTTTTCGTCTGTTATTCGGGCTTCAAGTCCGAGAAGGAGTGGATTAAGGCAATCGTCAAGCTTCACGGGAAGTTTCCCGGCGGTCTGTATCTGTACCGGGTTGAGGTTGTGGACAAAACCGGAAAGGAGGTGGTAGATTGAGTGAGGTTAGGGTGGGGTTAAACAATATCCGCTGCCCCGACTGGTACCCCAAGGGGCGGAAGATCAGCAGGCACAGCCGCAAACTCAACGGAGATACCTTTGTAGCACCCAGAATAATCCTTCCACCGGAATACAACGACCTGATAGGCCAGCTTTTCTTTCTGTGGGATGCAGACGTTGAGGTGGAGTATGAGGAGTTCTGGAGGAGGAAGAGAATCAAGGGGAAGGCCCTGATTCTCGTTGTGCCGGGGGAGATCGAAGAGGTTCGGGACGAAGAAGACGAAGAAGACTGGGACGAGGAGGGTTGGGATGAGTAGGTCCGCCTGTGACCACAACCTTCAGAGCTGCGTCTGTGAACACAGCAGGATCCCTGTGACCACATCCCCACGTGTACGTACACCGGGAGCTGTGGACACAAGCTCCCAAGATCCCTGTGTGGTCACAGCCCTGGGATCCCAAGGATTGTGGCCACAATGGACCTGGAGGTGAGAGGTTGCCGAGGGTCAGGGTGATAACCCTTAGAGTTAAAGACGCTCCGCTTTTCGACTGCATAAAGCTTCGTGGCGATGAGCACGAAACTTTCCCGCAACTTCTGCACGACATAAAAAACGGCCCAGTGAGGGCTTCTGACTTGGAGAGCAAGTACGGAATAAGCGTTTACAACCTGCTGAGGAAGCTCGTGAACTCTGGCATGGTCGAGAAGACCGAGCAGGGCTACGTCCTCAGCACTCACTTCTCTCAGTTTTTGAGGAAGTTTGCCGAAGAATGGGAGGAGTTTGTGGGGGTGATTGATTGAAGGAAATAGAATTCTACCTCGAAGTGGATAAAGACGCCCTCACGGAGGAGAGGGCGGAAGAGTACAGGCAGCAATACGACGAGGGCTGGGAAAAGGAAGGCTACCTGATCAGCGGAGATCTAAAACTCGAGGAGATCTACGTGGACACGATAGGCAGCCCGACAATAACCATCAGGGCCTACAACGACGAGATATATCTCAGCCTGCACATCCCTTTGAACGCCTTTCTCTTCAAGCTTCTCGAACGCAACGATTTTCAGAGAATAATCAGAGTGCTCGAAAAACAGAAGGCAGACGTGGAGAAGATCATCGAGAACCTTGAACGCCTCGATTCTGCTGCTAAGTCCAGAATCATCCAGCTTCTGGTTAGTGATGAGGGAGGTGGTGAGATTGGAGATTAGGAACCTGATCGGGAAGGTAGTTGGAATCAACCGAACGGAGAAGGTAAATCGTGATGGAGATAGTGTGGAGACCTACAAAGTCACGATCGAGTTCGACGACTCGGATTACAAAGTCAAGGCAACGATAACGACCGAAGATGCTGGAATAATCGAGGACTTTCACCTGAATCAGGAATTCAGGCTCAGCATCCAGCCGGCAAACAGGAAGTTGAGCGATTTTTGAGGGGGTGATGGCTTGTCCTTTGTGATAGTTCTTGCCACGATCTATAAGGAGGTCAGCAAGGAGGAGGACGAGGAATACTGAGGAGGATGATGGATGAGGGCGTATATACTGGCACTCATCGTGGCTCTCCTAATCGCTGGTTGCTCAGAGGTTAAGTACAAAGCCGAAGAACTGGGTGAAAAAGTTTCAGGACTCAAGGAGAGCGTGCAGCAGTACTGGGCATGCATGGACGGCTGTTATTTCATGCAGGAGATCCACAAGGAGAAGTTTGGCATCAACATAACTAAGGAGGACCACGACGCCTGTGCTGCAATCTGTTGGGAAAAGTACGGAGGAGAGTGAATGAACAGAGTAAGACTTCTGGAAATTGCCGTGATACTCATACTTTCAGTGTTCAGCGTAACCATCTTTCTCTTTTTCCAGCATGTAGAAGCTAAAAAAGCCGCCTACATCTGCGATCCGTCTTATGCAACGATGGAACCGTCGATCTCGCAACTCTCGATCTCGCTGCTTGTGATAACATTTGCCTGCATTGTCTTACTCTTTGTCTTAGGGGGGATGAGTGTAGGAGGGGGAGGTAAATGCAGAATTTACAGAACTTTGATCCGACCATTTTTCTAATCGCCGTTGTAGTCAGCTACTTCATCCGCCTCGCATACCTGAAGTACCTAAAACCCAAACTCGAAAACCGGATGCTCAACATAAAGCCCAGCCTAAACTCGGTGATCAACAACGCTATCGACATTGGCAGATTCTTAGCCTACGCCCTCGCCCTCGCAATGGGTATGACGGCAATGAAGATCGCCATGAACTACCCCGACGATGTAACGGTGGAGATACCGGCAAAGTTCGTCTTTCTTATTACTTCGATGACGCTCATGCTCACCTTATTTGTCCTCTCGCTATGGCTGAGAAAATCAACACCCTAATCGAGATCCTGAAGGAAAAGCGGAGGTTCACGCTTAAGGAAGTGGAAGACATAGCCCGCCAGATCTGCGATGAAAGGACGGTGAGCTATGTGGCGATCGAAGCGATCTCCCGCCTCGCCCGTAAGACCAGACTCAAAATCGAGGTGAAGTAATATATAGTTCGAGGTGAATTATGGCTAAGAGGAAGAAGAGGCTGAAGAAGGGGATGGAGGGCCTCCTCGATGTGATTGCCGAACATGAGGAGAAGAGGAGGAGAGCCATTGAGAAGGGTGACTTGTTACTGAAGGAGTACTACGATAAGGAAATCGCCAGACTGTGGAGGGATTACGAAAAGAGAAAGAGGAAACTTGAAAAATGATGATCCAACCTGAAGTTATTAGCAGGAGATTGGAGAAGTTGAAGGGTGTAAAGGCTATTCTACTCTATGGCTCTGTTGCGAGAGGAGAGGCTGATGACCTCTCAGACGTCGATCTCATGGTAATCGTTGAAGATCCCTCGATCATCGAGTCCGTCAGGGAAGAATTGAGGGACTTCAACCCAATCGTCACAACCGAGGAGGGGATAATGAAGAGTGTAGAACTCCAACCCTCCACGATCGTTATGCTTAAGGAGGCGATCCCACTTTACGGGGATTTGCCAGAACTACCGAAGCCACAGAGGGAGGACTTTCTAAAGGAGCTCGACGAAGCCTTGAAGGTTCTCGATGTAAACGAGTTGCTCCTCTCCGATATTGACGAAAGCACCACGAGCACCGTAATCTACTCAGCCATCCTGAGAGCGAGGCAGGCTTACATCATAAGATGCCTTATCAGAAACGAGAGGATGACGAAGAGTGGTTTCATCGAAGAGCTTGAAAAGATGGGGGTAAAGCCGGAGTATTACGACTACTACCGCCTTGCGAGGGATGACAGGCTTAACGTCACGCTGCCGGAACGGGAGTTGAAAAGGCTCGTAAGGGCAGTGAGGCGTTACGTCAGGAAGGTGAGAGAGGAAGTTAAGAGGCTCTGACCCGCTCCACCCTTTTTATTTTCCTCATTCCGAAACATATTCATGAAAGCCGCCCTTTATGTTCGGGTTTCAACGGAGGAACAGGCAAAAGAAGGTTTCAGCATCCCAGCACAGCTTGGACGCCTTGAAGCTTACTGCAAGTCCAAGGGCTGGCGAATCTACGATGAGTATATTGACGACGGCTACACGGGCAGGGAGAAGGAGAGACCAGCTTATGCCGAGATGATGCAGGACATCGAGTATTGGGACGTCCTCCTCACCCTCAAGATCGACAGAGTTCACCGCAACCTGAGGAACTTCCTCGAGATGTTCGACACCCTCCAAAAGCACGGAAAGCATTTCGCAACCGTTTACGAGAACATAGACACGTCATCAGCAATAGGCAGGTTCTTCGTCAAGCTCATCGCTTCCATTGCCGAACTCGAATCTGAGCAGATCAGCGAGAGAGTAAAGATCGCCATGGAGCAGGCCAAAAAGCAGGGCTACCATGTCGGCAGGCCACCAAAGCTCTTCCACGTAGTCAGGGAAAACGGACACGTAAGGCTTGAACCGAGCGAGAAAGCCGTGCGGATATATCAGCTCTACATGAGTGGTATTAGCGTTAGGAAGATAGCCGCTGAGATTGGCGAACCCATTTCGACGGTCTGGAGGACGCTTAAGAGGTTGGAGAGGATGTGCGATGACTGGGAGATCCAGAGATCTGTGAACACAGCAGGATCCCTGTGACCACATCCCCACGTGTACGTACACCGGGAGCTGTGGACACAAGCTCCCAGGATCCCTGTGTGGTCACAACTCATCCGGAGCTCCGTGTGACCACAATTCGCCGGCTGCAGAGGTCCAAAGCTGTGACCACAACGTTATTACCCCACCCATTTTTTCGAAAGGAGTTCCTTCTGAAACACCCAAACTCTATTTTTCCTTGAAGGTCTTCAATATCATAATTCTGTTTTCAATAGCCTTTTTTAAAGAATTCAAGATCACACCCTCTTTTTAAAAGCCGAGAAAGGCCGTAAAAAAGGGCTTGCCTCAGCCTTGGCGACGAGCGGCGAGCCGCAAACGCTGGCAGTATTCAATAAATTCTTAGTATAGGGTAATAGGGGGAGGGGGTACCCGCTCACGGGTTTATATTGTTGTTCTCCAACTTTCACCCATGAACGGAGAAGAGGCCATGAAGAAACTGCTCGCATTGAACATCGCAAACTACAGCCACATCGTGGATCCTGCAGCCTTTCTCAGGGAAACGGAAAACTACCTCGCTATAGTTCAGGCCCTCACTGGCGAGGAGTTCGAGGACGAGCTGAGTAAACTCTGGAAGGAGTGGGACGAAGCCCTAGAAGAGTACGGAACTCCTCGCAGTGGTTGGAAGGAGACGTGGAAGAAGTGCGGCAGGATTAGGGCGAAGCTGTTCGAGATCATGACAGAGAAGGGCCTCATTCATGTAACTTCCGACATCCTGAACATCGACAGGATTCAGTTCGGCGGTCTCGAATCTACGGAGGGATGATGGCATGAGCCTCGTGGGAAAGCAGATAAACGATGCGATGGCGATAAGGCTATGGAATGAGATAACCTTCCACACCTACCGCTTTGGTGGCACGACGGTAGAGATCTACGGAAGCAAAGGCTCAACCAAAACAACGCTAATGCTCAAGATTGCTTCAAAGCTGAGGTGTGAAAGTCCCGACGACGTAATCCCGGAGCCTGCAATATGGAGGGGCAGAACTGTGGACCAGTGGAACTGGTATCCCCGTCTCTCGGAGATAAGGGTGTTCGTCCACAAGGCCGATGATGTGGTCTTCTATGACGAAACCGGGCAGGAGATAGAAGTCAGGGTAACACGCTACCGTAACGCTGAGGACCTCATGCAGAAGCTCGGCAGGTTCAACGTGGTTTATGAGCCTCGCAGCTACAGCCTGAGCGAGGATTTACTGGATCTCCTCGCGAGGAGATCGACATTGCCAAAACGGCTGATGAAAGACATAGCAGTGGACAGCTCAATCTGGTGGTTCGAGTTCGTTCACTACCTGCTGGAAAGGCCGGATAATAAATTCGTGAGCCTGTTTATTGATGAAGCAGATGATGTCTTTCCCGAAAATCCAAGCGGGTTGAGATGGCATCTTCAGTTATGGCTCAAGGACAACGTCAAGGATTTAAGAAAAAGGAACGTTAGTCTCTATTTTAGTGCACACTCGCACACGGACATCGATTCGAGGATCAGAACCAAGATGCAATACAGAATTTTAATGAAGGGGGGCGAGAGTTCCTCAAGGTTCGCTCATCGACAAAAAGGATCCTTTGTTCTTGAAGCCCGGTCAGGCTTACATCGAAAGAGACGGCTATGGGAAGTTCAGCTTTGACCCCTTACAGGAGAGACCTAAAATAGTCGTCAGATTTCTAAGTTGAAAACCTTCTTCACAACTTCTTTAACTTCGGCCAACTTTCCAGCTTTCAACCTTCCGATCTTCTTGAACACCAGATTTTTCTCGACCGTGAAAATAGAGTGGCAGTGCACATAACTGACTTTCTTCAACTTGCCTTCCTCCAAGTCGTCGCCGCAAACCTCAACCTCAAAGTCTGGCAGATGTTTCGAGGAACTGATTTTCGCAACGATTATGTCGGCTGATACCGAATTCAGCTCCTCACAGCTTAAAACCAGAACGGGTCTCAGTTTCCTGCCTATTAGATCCGTAAACGGTAGCTCCAAAACGATGATGTCTCCGTCCTTAAAACTCGAAAAGTTCTTCCGCATCCTCGCCCTCCCTAAGCAACCTCAGGTATCCGTGCAGCTTCAGATCGTCAATCGTTTTCACATCCTCTATGTTTAGAACAACCTTCGCCCTCTCCGGAAGGTCTGGTTTCTCAAGAGGTATGAAAACTCCTCTTTCGTAAATGCACTCTATTCTTTTCATGTTTACTAACTTTAACTGCAACAATTTATCAGTTTCCGTTTCAAAATTGTTTCAAAATTATTAACCCGCTCTATAATTTATATACTTCCGAAACAACTTCTCGCAAAGCAACGGGAGGTGATGCAGCAGTGTTTGAGCTGGTGTTGTTTGCCCTGCTGGGTGTTGTGCTTGGTGCAGTTGTGGTAAGAACGGACTACAGGAACACCGTTCTAAGGCCACTCTGGGACGCTGTAATGAACGCAGCAATGCTTGCAAGGAGTCCCAAGGAGTTCATGAAGATGAGCTGGGAGCACGGGCAGCTCCTCGCTATAGCGATGTACAAGGACCAGAAGGGTTCCCTTGGCGTTGTGGCGATGGTCATAACCGTCATAGTCGCATCTATAGCCATCTTGATAGGCATCATAGTCTTTGCTAACGTCAAGGCGAGCATGCCAACTTCGAACCTCGACAACGAGAGTCAGGCAATGCTCCAAACCGTAGCCCAGAACACGCAGAGCAGTTTCATGTTGCTCGGAGTGGGCATAATCGTGCTCGGAGCCGGCTTCATACTGACCATCCTGATCGTCTCACTGGGAAGGGCAGCGGGGCAGTAACATGTTGCAAACCCATTTTTTTTAATCACAGCACTGGCGACCCTCTTCACTTACTCTCGCCTTCCTCGGCTATCCTCGATTCAACGGTCAGCAGACGACCGTAACCACTTCGCTGCTTGCTGCGATCTTCTGGTTCATAATAGCCTACCAGAGCTTCAACGTAGAGATTCTAACCGTGCACTACGACGCTGCAAACTCCACCTTCGTCCACGATATCTACCGAGCAAGCTTCGGATCCAATGCCTACCTTTTCATGCTTCTCGGTCTCGTGATGTCCCTCCGCTTCATGCAGGACGTTTTAACGCTGCTCGGAAGGAGCGTCGGGAGATGGTAACATGGCGGAAGAGAGGAAGGAGAAGTTAACCCAAACGGAGTGGCTGAAGAAGTATTTAGTGGAGCCTGATGATGTGCCAAAGGAACTCAACGAAGTTTTCTGGAGCGTGACGAGCAGACACCTTGAACTCATCTACATCCCCAATTACAAGGAACTCCGCCGCTACCGCTGGAAAGTCAGGGACATTATCCGGACAACAAAATGGGGCTGCAGACGAAGGAGGTTCATCGACTACGGGCAGGAGAGGCAGCTCGAATTTTACGCCTGTGACATCTTACTGCCTAAGTCTGTGGACAGAGGGGAAAGGGAGCTTCAGGCTACCGAGATAAAGGAGCTGAGAACTTCCGACAACGAGAACCCGCCATCCAAGGGGATAAGGGCCTCGCTCGGCAAAATTTTCGGAGGTGGTTGAATGGAAATGAACATCACGACCGCTTTGCACATCCTGTTTTTTGCCAGTATAGCCCTCAATGCGGTAATGATGCCGCTCCTCGGCGGCATCATGGTTTACGGAAGGCCGGTTGTTAACTACGTGAAGGCGAAGCTTTGGCTACGATCTCGCAGTAGTTCTCGGCAAGAACGGGAGGCTCAAGGTTATTCCAAGCCTGTACAAAAAACTCGAAGTTAGTGGTAACGATGCGTGGCTTCCCAAAAATCCAGCATTCTTCAACTGGGATGGGGTTCAGACATGCGTGGTTTACGATGGCTGGGGGATAATCCTTGATCCCCGCATGCTCCTCGCAGCAAAAACGCTGGCGGAGAGAGGAATTGAAAGTTACGATGAGCTTCAGAAGAGGGTAAAGGAAACTGAGACGGTGCTGGTGGAGATGAGAAAAGCAGAGGCCAAAGGAGACACGGAAACCGTGGAGAAGCTCAAAAGGTGGGTGGAGGAGTACGGAATAACGAGACAAGACCTAATAGAGATAAGGGCTTTGGACTACGTCAGCGTTGCGGAGATCGAGGAATACTTCACGGACATGTACCCCAGCGAGATCAAGGCCCACATAGATGAATATGTCGCAGAACTGGCAAGAGAGTACAGCAATCCAACGGCGAAAGTAGGGATGTACGTCATATACGGCATAATGCTAATCGTCGGCAAGGACCGCAGGGACATGGATCTGGATCTGTTCGCCGAACTGCTGATCGACGCATCGCTGCACAGCGTTAAAACCTTCATCCTCAGCGGATGAGAACCGCTTTACCACAAGAACTTCGAGGAGATTTATCACGCTTACAAGCTCTATTATCCTTCAATAGCTTTAGCAACGAACGGAACGCTGATTCCAGAGTACATTGATCTCTTTTCCGAAAGAGATAAAGGAATCCAGATCTCCCTCGACGGGGATGAGGAATTTCACGACTGGCTCAGGGGTGAAGGAACGTACTCGGCAGTCATTCAGGCCATCGAGGAGCTGAAGGAACGCAACATAACCCCGAACTTCGCCTTCACAGTCTGCAGAGAAAACGTGCACACGGTGGACCACATCATCAACCTCTGTAAACGCTACAACATCCGATACGTGAACGTGAACATGTACATGCCCCTCAGCAATTCAGAACTCACACCTCTAACGCTCAAACAATTTTTCGAGGTGAGGGAGAAGTTCAGGGCCGCCGGCATCAGGGTTTCGGAGCCGTGCTACTTAAAGCAATGCATCGCTGGCGTTGGTGTTCTCTCGATCCTGCCGGACGGAACGATTTACCCTTGTTCGAGGCATCAAGTCAAAATAGGCAACATCAGAGAGGATAATCTGAACGTTAGCTTTGAAAATGACGGGAACATGTTCAAAACTTGCATGAAAAGCCTACCGATGCCCGAAACCCTGAAGCAGATAGAACGTGAGATTATACAGCGTCTGAAACGCTTTGAACACGTAAACCCGAAGTTCGTGGTTTACGGCGGGGACTTCGGCGGAGATCTGCTCATTCACTACCTCGACATGGTTTACGGTAAAGACAGTTACACCATCTACGCCTCCTTGCTGCCCTGTTATCCAGAGGAGCTGAAGGAGTACGTGAAGCGGAAGTTAGAGGGAAGGAAAAACGTGGTGTTCGTGGACTGCGGAGATAGATGCAGCATCATGGTGAAGAACGGCGTTCTGATTGATGGAGCATGCACCAAGGTTACGAGAATGCACGAAAACTCGCCGGGGCTGGTGCTGTGCGGCTGTTTCCATCCAGACGGGACTTTGGAGAAATTTTTAGAATACTGGAAGAAATATGCCGAGAAGACTGGAATAAAGGGAGAGTTCAATGGGTTCTGGACCCGTAAACGTGTAAACGGAAAGGAAAGGGTGAACGTTTACCTTTTCGGCGGACTGCATCACCAGCTCTGTCAGCTGCTGTATTTCTGGCACACCAAGGAAAACCCATGTTGGGAATGGTGGAGGGTAATGGTCTGCGAACATCTCTGTGAGGTGGACAGGATGAACGCCGAGAACAGGGAGAAGCTAAGGGAGAAGCCGATAACGCCTGAGAGATTCGTCAGAATGCTTGCAGAGGTGAGCTGATGACGTGGAGCGACTGGAGCGGTGATTGGAGCGGTGATTGGAGCGACTGGTCTGATTGGGCTACTGATTGGGCATCAGACTGGGGCAGCGACTGGCAGGGAGACTGGAGCGACCTCTGGCTACCCTTCGGCCTTGACGCCATATGGTTCCGCCTGCCGTCGGCTCCGGGACTTGGCGGAAGCTTAGCCACTCCACCGGCAGCCCACCCAGAAAACGTGCAGACCAAGTCTTTCGGGTTCGATTCATTCGCCGTCGCAGCCTTCTCAGCCCTTGACGCCATCGGCTCGTCCTTGCTCGGGCTGGTGTCAAATCGGCAGGCTAAACCTTCGCCCCCTACTCATCAGCAAATCGAGAGTGGAAGTGAGAACGAACTCGTCAAGAGAACGAAGGAGGAGGGCTACGTTACAGCCCCGATATTCGAAGCTGCGGCGAACTTCAACAGGTGGTGGCAGAAAGAGGTAGTGGATAAGCACTTCTACACCGGAACCCCTAAAACCCCGCTGGAGCACTTCGCAGCCTTCGGCACAGGAGCCGTCCGATCCGTCGGCTCTACTGTCGAGTTCTTTGGAATGGTACCTTCAGCTATAGAATACCACGTTTGCAGGCGAAACGGCAGGATCAATGCTTCTCACGTGGGGAGTTGCGAAGGGCATCAAACTCGGTGTGCGAGGGGTGACGGGAGGGGGCAGAGCTGTAACCTCAGCGATCAGCGAGAGGTTCCCGGCGGTGGCGGAGAGAGTTGGACAGGCCGTCGAGAGAACGTCAGAAACTATCTCAAAAGCCGTTCCGAAGAGACAAGAAGTCGTCAAGGGTGCAAGGATTGAGGAGATCGAAGTTTCACCGAGTATGGAGCCGATGACCGAGCAGAAACTCATCAGGACTGCAGGGAATAGAACCCTGATCGACATAGCAGAGTCGAGCGGAGGTAGGAAAGTCATCCGCAGGGTAACACTGAAAACTGAGAAGAGGTGGGTAATCGGCGATAAGGGTGAGAAGTTAACGGACTTGCCCGAGAAGACCTACACGCCTGCGAGGGTTCACGAGACGATAATTGAATCCGGACCTGAGGGCAAAAGGATCGTAAGAAGTGAAGGACTCGGAAGAGCTGAGCTGCGGATGTCTAAGGGCGCTTCAGATATCGAAGAGGTTCCGGCAACTCCGGAGGAAGTGAGTTCGGCCCTTGACGATCTCGCCAGCGATGTCGGCAAAATCCCAAACGTGAAGGCTGAAATCGTATCCACCCCTCGGGAGATTCTAACGAGTGAGTCAATCCAGAGAATTTTCAGGGCCTTCGGCGATGTGACGATGGATGCTTTGAGAATTGCCGGTGAGGGTTACTACGAGGTCTTAGAGGAACCGAACGTCAGATACCTCTCGTTTTCGAGGAGGATTAAGACGACTGACATTGAGTTCATGCCCGAACTCATCCCTGTTGAAGAAGTTAAAACCGTGAAACCGTCGCTCCTCGACAAACTCGGGCTGAGAAAGGTAAGGGAGATCGTGGAACCGAGCGAGAAGGACATCTACAACGAAATGATCGAGGAGAAGCTGAGCGATCCAGAGAATCTCAGAGACTTGGTTAAACTGGCAAAGGAGATCTACGGAAAAGAAGAAAGTGGAAAGAAAGGCAAATTCAGCAAGAAGGAAGTCGAAAAAGGAGACTTGGAGCAGGAACTGCTTGAGAGAGTTGAGGAAATCTCGGACGTTGAACCGCTGAAGGATTATCCCGTCCTTAAAGAGGAACCTCTCACGGACATCATACGCTCCAAGTTCAGGTTAGAGGTTCCGGAGATCCCAGTCTTCGCTCCTGGCAAGGGGCGAGGGAAGCAAGGAGAGAGACCAAAACCGAAGCAAGATGAGAACGAGACGATTTTACCGCTTTTCAGACCCTTTGAGGAGACGGGAGAAGAACAGGGGGAAAAGCCCGGACAAGGACAGGGAGAAAATCAGGGAGAAAAGCCCGAAGAAGGGCAGGACGAAGACGAGGAAACGATACCTGCACTTCTACCCCGTGAAATGCCGGGAGAACCCGAGCCTGAAATCCCAATGCCGAAAAATCCACCCTTCGGCGGACTCGACTTCCCAACCCCAGACGTTCCGTTCATCCTTCCGCCATTCGATTTCGGTGGCAGGAAGCGGCCCGACTGGTGGAAGTACAGGGAGATCGTCAATCCCATCCCCGACCCCTACGAGGTTTTGACTGGCGAGAAGCCGGGGAAGGCGAGAAAGAAGAGTGGAAAGCGGAAGAAAAAGAAGAAAGGAGGAAAGAAGGATGCCATCGAAAGAGCTGTTGAGATTTGGGAGGATTTCACGAGACTGTAGAGCCGTAAGCGTGGCATACGCTTGGCTCGTAATCCTCATCGCCATCTTCACCGTCATGATAGGCTACATCGCAACCTACGATGTCAACTCTGACAAACATAGCCCTCGACATGGGGATCCCGCAGGACTACCTCGACAAGCTGACGAAGGGCTACTACCTCTTTCCCATCCCGTTCCTCATAGCTCTGATCATCTACGGCATAGCTTCGGCGATAAGGAGGGAGGGTGACACGTACAGATGAGGGGCTTCGCTATTCTCGCCATCTTTTTCGTCCTGAACTTCGCCGTCCTCGACAGCTTAACCACAAAGATAGCCCTCGATTCCTGCTGCTTCGAGAGCAACCCGCTGATACGCTTCGACATCCTCACGGCAAAACTCCTCGCAACCCCTCTCATCCTCGGAACGGCCTACTGGACATACAGGAAGGATGAGAACCTCGGCAGGAAGGCGATGATTGCCATCGTCGCCTTCAGTGCGGGAGTCGTTTACAACAACGTTTTGAACATTCTGGGGGGTCTGTCTTGAGGTTCGTGGTGTTTTTGATCGTGATATTGACCCTCGCAATCTCGATCGTCCCTTCGGCAGCCCTAACGATCAGCGTGAAGGACGAGATAACTGGAGAGGCCGTTAACGCAACGATAGAGGTGTTAAACGACACGTGGAGCTACACGGCCTACGGCTCCTCTCTAACCCTCTCCCTCTCCGGAGAGTATGTCGTCAGGGCCTACAACGACGTTTACTACAGCAGACAACTTCTGGTTAAGGGAAGCGAAACCGCAACGCTCTACCTGCTAAACAGGAGCGTTCCAAGCGTTATGATGGAGTACACCTTACAGGACCCCTCCGGCTCGACATCGTCCCAAGACTGCACGCTCACGATCAAGAGGGGCGACAAAACGATCAACGAGGCTTACTTCTCATCCGAGGGCAAGCTCAGCGTTTACCTCGACCGTGGAAGCTCCTATCATCTAATAGTTCAATGTGGCGACACAGTTCACGACCTCGGCTACCACTTCCCGCAGGCTGACGGGAAGGAAACCCTAACCATCAACGCCATAACCCTGAAACCGTCAACCGAGCTGCTGCAGAGCAACGTTAAATACGAGGTCGGCAGCTCAAACGGTAAAATCTACCTCTACTACAACGACACCCTCAACCAGACGTCTCTTGTGGAGTTCTGGGTTTACAACTCCTCCGGAACACTGATGTACTATGCGAACTCGACTTCCTCCGCCGTCACCTTCTACTATACTATCCCAAACCAAAACAAGAGCTATGTCGCAGCTTTCAAAGCCCAGCACGCGAAGTATGGCACGATAGAGGAAAGAAAGCCCGTTTTTTCCTCCGGGCTAAATATAGACCTCGGCATCCCCGCTGAGCAAAGCTGGCTATACCCAGCGATTTCCTGCTTTCTCCTCATATTCGTGGGCATGCTTTTTGGCTACGCAGACGCCAAGGCCGGAGCGGTAGTAGTCACAATGCTCGCCATGATGCTGCAGTTCTTCGGCTGGTTGCAGGTGCCTTGGAACATCCTGCTGGCTGCGATGCTCATCGCCATTATAGCTGTGTTGGGGGAGGGGAAATAAATGAAGATCTACGACATAGCCTTTTACCTGTTCATTTTCAACGCAACGCTCGGCTTCCTGAACAGCTTAGGAATCTTCGATTATCAGCTCCAGCCATCTGACTACACCATAGACGACACCATGCAGGTTTCCTCACTCTCACCCGTCGAGTTCCTTCGTGGAATGTGGATCCTGATCGACGCCTTGGCCAAGGCCACCGTTCTTCTCCCGATCCTGCTGAAAGACGTGGGCTTTCCAGATGTGGCGGTAAACTACATCACCGGTATCGTCTGGTTCGTTTACGTTGCCGGAGTTGTTCAGTTCGTCCTCGGCAGGAGGGTGAGCAGGGCATGAGCTACCTCGACTTCATCTACACTGAGGGAGAGATCGGGCTTTTGAAGGCCGTAATAGCTCCCTTCCTCGACATCTTCGGCTACTGGTTCTTTGCCATCATGTACTTTCTCGCCCTCGGAATGCTCTGGATAAAGAATCAGAACGTGTACATCGCAGCCATCATCGGGATGATCGTCGGCTTCGCCATGCGTACTTTACTCCCACCCGAAGCCCACAGCGTGGCTTACCTCTTCATCGCCCTCGGAATTGCGAGTATAGTTTTTAGGAGGCTCGGAAGATGAGGGGAGAGATAGAGGCGGATGAGAACTTCTGGAAGGTCAGCGTTAACGGTAGAGTCAGGTTTTTTTCCGATCTGGATCGTGCTCTGGAGGGTTTGAGGAAGGAGATCGTTAAGGAGGTGAGAAGGTGGGGGAAAGGAAGAAGATGAGAAAGAACCCTCGCACAGGACGGAAGACCGTGTATCTGGGTCACAGAGTTAGAGACACGGGCGAAGCGGGACTGGACAGTCTGAGGGAGGTAAGGGACATCTGCGAGGAAATACTCGAGGATTACAGAAAGGGCAGAATCACGAAGAAACAGGCAAGCGGCAGGTTTGCGAGACTGCACAACACCGTCCTACCGAGGGACAAGGACTTCAGGGGCGAGAAGCTTAGAAAGGCCCTCGACATCGTAGAGGAGTTCTGGGACAGGCTGTGAGGGATAAAATGCTCGATCGCCTGAAGTCGAAGATCCGAGAGAACATAAAGAGAAGCAGGGAAGAATCAAGAAAGGCGAAAGAGGCGGAGAAGAAGCTCAGACTCACAGAGGAGAAACTGGAAGCACAGAAGTACATCAAGAGGGCCAAAAGAGCCGGCATAGATCTGAGCGAGGATGAGGCTTTAGCCCTCGTTCGGAAGAAGAAAAAGGGAAGCGTTGTTGAGAGGTTGCAGAAGGCCAGCAGAGTTGCCGAAGCTTTCGCCGAGGAGTTTGCCGGTCCACTCTACACAAAACCGAAGCGAAAAGAGGGAAAGCAGAAAAAGAAAAAGAGGGATCCATTCGAGCACTTCTGGGATTTGCTTAGATGACCAAGCCCACAACAAGTCCAGCGATGAAACAAGCAATTCCGGCAGCAATGGCGATGGCTGGCATTTTTTCGGATTTTTTCGATTCTACTTTTAGGTCAACCTTAGCAAACGCCATTTCGAGCAATCTCTCAACTGTAAAAATTGGGTCATCAACGTTCAGCTCTTTTTCGAGCTCTTTTCCAAGCGTCCATAGTTTCATGAGTATACTACCCCCTCCCTCCTCCTTAAAAAATGATGCAATAAAAAGAAAAACATGGAAGTACTCCTCAACGATTTCTCTCGCATCTTCAAGCTCGTAAAGTGACAACTTCTTCTCTCCATTCTATCAGTTTGTCGGCAATTCTTTGGAGCTCAGATCTTTGCCTGAACCTTACACCATCTACCTTGTATGTAGTTCTTGGAACCTCTTCCCCGAAGTATTCAGTACACGCTATTAGAAACTCATTAAACCGTGGGTTAACGAGCTTTGTTAGGAGGTCAAAAACCGTCGCATACGACATCACACCCACCTCCAATTGTTTTAAATTCAAATCAAGATAACTTTATCAAATTTACTTTATCGGGTATGCGACTACTGATCGAGGTCGAGGACGCACTGTACGAGAAGGCGAGAAAGAGGGGACTGGACATCCAGACCTTCGTAAATGTTAAACTGTACGAGTTCCTGACCGGTCTCGAAACGTTCTCCAAGGATCTCAGTCTGAAGTACCCGGAAATTGAGGCAGAGTTCGAACAGTGGCTTAGAACGAGGATCAGCACCGAGACGGCGGACAGGTATCTCGGCATTTTGAGCAATCTGGAGGAAATCACGCAGGAATCCCTTATCAACTTTTACAGGAGCAGGCCGGCGAACAACGTCGCCAAGGCGATCAGAAACCTGCTTAACTTTCTGCTCGAAAATGAGATGATCGACGATAAAACGGCGGGCAAGATAAAGAGGGTGGCGAAGATAAAGAATGGCGGCAGCGACAAAATCATCCCGACGGACGATGACATCAGGGAGGCTCTGGAGTTCTACAGAAACAACTTGGCGGAGGAGTACTATCTGGTGGTACTGCTCCTCATTTTCAGCGGTGCGAGGCTCAGACACATCCTCAAAATGCTGAGGGAGTGGGACACCAAATACCTCTACGTTAGCGAGGGATTGCCAAATACGAGATCGAGCATACTGTAAAGGGCAACAAGCACACCTTTTTCATCTATATGCCCGACTGGCTCGTCGGAAAGCTTAGGAGAATGGAACTCTCCGAGGAAACCGTGAAGACGAAGAAAATAACGTACAAAGCCAGCAGCAGAAGACCCGTAACTGCCAAGTACATCCGCAAGTGGTTCAACAACCTTTTAGCGGAGATGGAGCCGGACAAGGACCTGAGGAGCTTCATCATGGGCCGCCCCGGTGACATTTCGAGGTAGGTGGAGGGGGAATATTACATCGAACTGAGGCAGCGTGCCGATAAGCTCTATCCGTTGGTTATGGGGAGAATTGAGGAGACTTTGAAAACGTGTTTAGAGGATTATTTTCGAGTCTTTTCGAGATTATGACTCATGGCATCCCTACTTACACGCAATATTTCTTTCATAACCCCGAGAATTTCAGACACAACGATCATAAATTCGTTGTCTGTCCGGATGTATTCTCTAATTAACCCTGTCAGTGCTGGGTCCATGTCAGGGTTCTCACTGTAGAATTCGTCGATATCAAATACTAATTTTGCTTTTCTGAGAGATATTGACTTGAAAAGGGTGAAAAGTGCTCTGGCTCTGATTTCCAATTCATCCATTTTGTCAATATCAACCATACTCCCAATTACCTCCGAAACCTTTTTAACTGTCCCACTTCCACAGTTTGATATGATGGGGGTAGGGCAATGCGGCCGCCGGGATTCGAACCCGGGCAACGGGCTCGGGAGGCCCGTGTCCTGCCGCTAGACTACGACCGCTTGTATGCTCTTTCTCAGCTAAGCAAATAAACGTTTCGAATTGTAATGTATGACACCATACCGCAATTTATTTTACTCTGACCCTACTGCTACCGTGCTGACAGACGCGTTGCTCGGCACAATTCTTGGATTCATTGCCGGTTTGATACCGGGAATTCACAGCAACACCTTTGCCTCACTAACGCTCATTTACTCCTCGAAATTCACCAACCCCGCTGCCATAATCATTTCGTCCTCCATTGCGTACACGATTGCCAACATCCTTCCCACAATTTTGCTTGGGGTTCCTGGTGAGGACACCGCAATTGCCGTCCATCCCGCGAACGAAATGGTTCTGGAAGGGAGAGGGTTCGAGGCTGTAGCGATTTCGGCAATCAGCTCCTTTCTAGCTGTTGTTATCAGCTTTCTTTTCTATCCTGCAGTTTTGTTTATAGGTGTCAATTACTCGACAATAAGAAGCATTACACCTTTTGCTTTAATTGCGATTTCGGCTTTTCTGATCCTCACTGAGAGTGGAGAGGAGTTCGGAGGAAGGTATTCCGCATGGCGCAAAAGGCTTTATGCCTTTCTGGTTTTCACTGTTTCTGGCTTTGCTGGCATCGTCGCTTTTCAGGTTTCAGAATACGTGACAAATCCCGCAGGATCCATACTCCTACCCCTGCTGACCGGACTTTTTGGCATTCCTATACTGCTTCAAACAACCGCTGGCAGAATTCCACCCCAAATTGTGAGATGGAAGAAACCTGATGGCAACGCAGTCTCAGCCGGAACTCTTGCGGGTTTTCTTGTTTCCCTTTTCCCAGGAGTGAGCAGCGGTGTCGCAACTGTTTTGGCTACGGTCGGAATAAGGGGAAGGGAAGAATACGTGGCTGCAGTGAGTGCAGCTAATTCTGCCAACGCTGTTCTCTGCTTTTTCATGCTGATTACAGCCTCAAAGCCGAGGAGCGGGGCTTCAGAGGCGTTAAGGCAGCTGGGCAATTACCCCTCTCTGGTGGAGATCGTCGCAATAGCGACGGTAGCAGCTTCAATCGCCTTGGTTCTCACCCTTGCAGCATCGAGAGTCGCTTTCTCGCACCTTTCAAGGCTGCAGTTCTCGAAACTGTCCATAGCTGTGCTCATCTTTCTGATAGCCTTAACCTATACCCTTACCGGATTCATGGGGATTATGGTGCTCTTCATCTCATCCATAATCGGCATGTCTGCACCGCTTCTTGGTGTCAGAAGGGCAAACTGCATGGGTTGCCTGATCATTCCCGTCCTGCTTTACTATTTCTAGCTATTCTTCCTGATCTTGGCAACAAAGAATCCCGAACATCGATGTCTGTGGGGGTAAAATCGCCTCGCTTTCCTGACTTCAACATGCCTTAAACCGGGCAAAAATAGTGCCTCATCTCCCCACTCAATCTCTTCAACGCTCCCATTCCTCTCTTCCAGTAAGAAGTCCACAACAAACTCGTTCTCTTCAGGTGTGAGGGAGCAGGTGGAGTAAACCAGCACACCTCCCTCTTTGAGACAGTCGAAGGCTGCGAGAATCAAATCCCTCTGGAGAGAGGAGCAGAAGATTATGTCATCTTTCCCCCTGTCGATCTTTCTTGACGGATCCTTGTGGATTATCCCCTCCCCGGTGCACGGAGCGTCCAGCAAAACTCTGTCAGCCCTTATCCCAACCTCATGAACTCTTCTACCATCCATGTTGAGCACAGCAACGTTCATCGCCCCCATTCTGTTTATGTTGTCTATCAATGGTTGCAGCCTCTCCTTCTGCGGCTCAATTGCAATAACTGCACCTCTATTCTCCATCAGCATCGATAAAAAGGTCGTTTTTCCTCCAGGGGATGCGGCGAGGTCAACAACAACTTCTCCCGGTTTTGGATCAAGAACAATTGGGGGGATGCAGGAGCTTTTGTCCATTACGTAGTAGTAGCCCATCAGGTATTCGGGTGTCGCTCCAACGGAATACGGTTCCTCGACAACTTCTAGGCAATACGGAACCTCAGTCTCCCTTACCCCAAACCCTCTCTCTTCGAGCCTCTTTATCAGGCTCGCCTCATCTATTTTTAAAGTGTTGACGCGGATGTATTTCGGAATTCCCTCCTCAAACGCTTTGATTATGTCCTCAGCCTCCTCTCCAAAGAGGTTAATCCATCTCCTCACGATGAACTCGTCGTATCCGTATTTTCTGGCAAGCTTTCTTGCTTTTTTAGATGAAGGAAAATCAAGAATTCTCATTCTTTTATCCTCGCCTTGCCTGGAGGCAAGAACTTCATTATCTCGCCAGGTGTTGCTATAGCTCTCACGATGTGCTTATCCTCTCCTGCCATCTCGACGAGCTTCTTGGCAATCTCCACCCCAAGCTCGTTGTGGTCTTTGCCCCCAATCTCAAGCTCAACGTAGTAGTTCGCCTGCTTCTTCACAGCAGAGACTGGTCCTCCAACCACCCTCAAGCCCTCAACATCGACACCAATCGCGCAGTTCAGCTCCACCGTAAGATAGTTTCTCTTACCCGTTATGTAGAAGCTCCCCTTGGGCAGGTACTCTCCCGGCTTTGCGGCCCTTGAAACCTGGTCCGGCAAAACATAGTAAACCTCCCCAGCATGCTTCCCCTCCTTCCACAAGGCTGAGTAAGTTGCGGCGAACTCAGCAGCCTCCCTTATGCTAACCTCTCCCGCCTCCTGCCCCCTCTTCAGTATCACAGCAGGAGCACCGGGAGTTTGTGTGTGGAAGAACAAATCCCTGTTTTCGAGATGCTTCGACACTATTTCCTCATTCATCTCCGCAGTCCTGCCGCCAATGACCAGAAAGCCCTCGCTGGTGAAAAACCACCTGTAGTTCTCGTACCACTCCCTCTTTCTCCTCACCTTTATGCTCGTCACAAGCTTCTTCTCAAGCTTTTCCTCGACTCTCTTCATCTCCCTCAAAGTTGCCTCAATCGCCCTCTTCACACCTTCTGCCTTCTCTCTTGCCTTTTTCGCCTTCTCGTAGTAAATGTCTGCGTTCTCGTGAATACTCTTTTTTATCTCAAGCTCCGCCTCAAAATCGCCTATCTTCACAACGATTGCGTTTTTCTCAGGCTTAACGGCTTTGACAATCTTTTTCAGCTTCTCATCCTTTGAAACAATCTGCTTGATCTCATCCCAGCTCTTTCTCTCCCTCGCCGCCCTGAAAGCCTCGATAATTTTCTCCACCATCTGATAGTTCTCGTAGATAACATCCCCGATCCTTCTGAACTTCTCGGCCTCTTCCTCGAACTTCTTCAAACTCTCCTCCTGTATCTGAAGCCTTTTCTTCAGCTTCTCAAGCTCCTCGCTTTTCATCGACTCAAGCTCGTCAATTTCTGCAAGCTTCTTCGAGAAGTAGTCATCCAGAGCATCGTTGAAAGATTCGAAGTACTTCTTCTCGTATTTCGAGTAGTAAAGCAAATCCATCGGGACAACGTCGAGGTAGTCGCCATCCTTTATGATAATCTGCGGCTTGGGGGAGAAGTTCATCAGCTTCTCAATTTCCTCATCAATCCTCTTCCTTTCCTCCTCGCTCAGCTCCGAGTACTTCTTTTTCTTGTCGATTCCAGCTCTAAGGCAAACTTCCTCCGCGTAAAGTCCACCAAGCCCGGACATGGCGAGAACTCTGACCACCTCTCTGTCCTCATCTCTCTTCTCCTTTCTCTCCGGGAACTTGTAAACCTCCCCTACTTTCAACGTGTGTTTTAATGGCATGATGACTCTGTTCTCTTCATTCAGCAGCACAACGTTTCCCTTCGAGAAAAGCTCAGCTACGAGCTTTCTTATTTCCCCAAACCGCTCGAACTCAATGATCACGACTCTGTCGAAATCGTACTGCTCTATTTTCCTCACCCTCGCGCCTTCGAGGTGCTTCCTCAGCAGCATTGCAAAGGCTGACGGAAATCTCGGAGCCTGCTTTGGGAATTTGGTGAGGTGAATCCTCCTCCCCGCCTCAATTACCAGATCAACCTTCCTGCCGGCGTAAATTCTTATCCTTATCTCGTCCGGCGGGTGGTGATAAACCTTCTCGACCTTTCCCCCTTCGAGTTCCTTTAGCTCTACAACGCATGCCTTGATGTCGAATGAGCTTAGCTGTTTCACGAACACAGTATGGGTTTTGATTTAAATAAGGTTGTCCGGTTAAGTTAAATCCCAAGATTCTTTACTGTTGTACGCAAAGGTTGTATCGAAAATACCCTCAGCAAACAATATATACTCTTTCGACTATGTTTACATTGTATGTCTACAACAACATATAGTGTACGAATACCAAAGGAAGTCCGAGAAGCGATGGAGAAAATGAAAGAAGTGAACTGGCAGGAGGAGATAAGAAAGATGATTATCGAAAGAGTTCGTGAGGAGGCAAAAAAGAGACTGATTGCAGAAGCGAGGGAGTTGAGAAAAATGATGAAAAGTTCGAGGATTTCTGAGATGATAAGAGAGGATCGAAATGCCAGATAAGGTTGTTCTTGACTCCAACGTCATTGCGGCAGTCTTTTTCAGAGAGGACGAGGTAGTTTCCAAAGCGGAAAAGATAATAGAGGAATCCAAGACCCTCTATACTATCGACCTCGCAATAGCTGAACTCACAAACGTCGCGTGGAAGAAAGTTGTGTTTGGGGGAGAGAGAGTCGAAATTGTGGAGAACGCTCTGGACAAATGCATCGAATTCGTAACGTCTGTCTGTCAGGTCGTAAGATCTTCCGAGCTCTACGATCATGCATTCAAAATTGCCATCAAAAAGAGAATCACAGCTTACGACGCTCTTTTCGTAGCCGCATCTGAGAAATACGGTGCTAAGCTAGTCACTGCTGATGTAGAGCTTGCTGAGAAGGTTAATGATGTCATACTCGTAAGGTGAGGTATTTTACGTGAGGTAAGCTTCAAGATACTGTAGTGTGTCATCAGTAATTATGGTTAAGTGCATAACATCTTAAACTTATCACCCAGAAACTTCTCAATCCACCTTTTTGCAAAAGATATTGATTCTGCCAGTTTTTTGAAGGCTTTAGCAATCGCTTCCTCCAACTCTTCCGTATTGAGCGGAGATTTCTCTGAAACTGCTCTTTTAACGCTCTTCCAAACGTTTTCAATTGGATTCAGATCAGGAGAGTAAGGAGGTAAATAAACCAAAGCGATGTTCAGTTTCTCAGCCTCATTAATGGCCTTCTTAGCATGATGCGTCCTGAAATTGTCTAGGATTACCACGATCCTTTTCTCAGGATTTGCTTCCCTTATCTTTCTTAGAAACGCTGTAAAGTCTTCAGCTTTATTTTTCTCAGGAAACTCTATTACGCTCTCTCCGTTCACGCTGTAGAATCCTGAAATCTTAACTTTGACGTAGGTAGCGACTCTCTTAACAGGCTTATCGAAGCTCCATAGTCTTGCTGTATTTGCGTTAGCTTCGACAGCCATCTCATCGATAAATCCTATGATGTCTTGCTCGATTTCAGCCTCATCTAAGTTTTTTTAAAGTGTCTTCTGCATCATCTGGCTTCCTGTAATCCTTCTGGTAGGGTTTGGCGTATCTCATTCCAAAAGAGCTGAGAATTCTCCTGACCTGCCACGAAGAATAGCTAACTCCAAATTCTGCTTCAATGAGCTCCTGAACTTCCTTCGTCGTCCAGGAATCCTTTTTCTTTAGCATTTCCTTCAGTTTCTCTTTCTGCT
>JAPDIW010000011.1 GCA_029259415.1 Archaeoglobi archaeon | reverse complement strand
AGAAAACCTACTGCTGTGGAGCTGGAGGAGGTATGCTCGCTGATGAGATAATGGATCTGAGAATGCGTGGTGTTATGCCGAGAATGATGGCTGTAAGGCATGTCTACAGAAAATACGGCGTCAACATTCTGCTAACGCCATGTGCCATAGACAAGGCCCAATTCCCGCATGCACTGGAATACTGGAAGATACCGATCGAAGTCGGAGGACCAATGGAGATGGTCGGAAACGCCCTTGTTCTGACGGCCTTTGGCGAGAAACCGGAGGACAGACAGTTTGACCTGAGAGGAGAGCCGCTGAAGGAGGAAGAGGAGGGTGAGTGAAATGTACAACAAGAAGTACGTCATTCCCCTAATTTTAATATTCCTCGTTGGCTTCTTCACGCCCTACTGGTACAACGCCATGGCAGGAACCTTCGGCCATGTTCCGGAACTCAAAAAACCTGCTGGAGAGTGTGTTGAAGATAAAGACTGGATGGCAGCCAATCACATGCTTCTGCTGCAACAGTGGAGAACTCAGGCAATAAGGCATGGCGCGGAAGGTGGGAGAATATACCACAGCTTTACAACCGGCGAGGATTACCACGCCTCAACCAACACATGCTGGAGCTGTCATGAGGGCAAGGAAGAGTTCTGCGACCAGTGCCACGACTACATAGGCATACATCCTGAGTGCTGGGATTGTCATTATACTCCCAACATTGAAAAGCCGCACTACAGCGGAATTGAAGAGTTAAGCAAATATTTCTCCTAAATTTTTATACATTTTGTAGAGCTCAGCCCTTCTAGCCTCAAGAAGTTCTTCTTCAACTCCTGCAAATTCTGCTGCAGATTGGACTTTTACGCCAGCCTCTTCTCCAGCCTTAAAAACTTCCTGCATTTTTTCTCTCCAGTTCAGATCTCTCGTCAAATGGTGGTCAAGCACGAGTGCTTTTACATCAGTTTCCGCAATCAGCTTTTTTAAATTCTCAATGCTGTTCTGAAATGACTTCTGGGAAAAGCGATAGCCGAGCATGTATGTCATGGGGCCGTCAACAAAAACAACCTTGGCAGACTTCTCAAGTATGAAGGCTAGCTGTTCTGCATTGTTCGGTCCTTCAACATCTGATGAGAATAGGAAGCTGTCTTTCCCATCATCAACGTAAACCTCAACAACGAATCCAAGCCTGTTGTCCGCTCCGTGGAAAACGGGGTCTGATATCTCGACAACCGTGTTGTCGAATTCATAGCTTTTCCCGTCGCAGTAGTCTATCTTAACATCCACAGCCTTAAGCTGCTCTAGGAAGAACTTGGCCCTACCCATCTGGCTTTTGTTGATTTTCTCCTTCGGGTGCTTCAGCAAAAGCTTCTTGCCCGAAAAAATTTCCACCTCGTTTGGGTCGTGGTGGTCATAGTGGTAGTGCGTTATTACTGCCACCTCAGCCTTTTTCATCATCTCCTTGATCTCCCTCCATTTCTGGTTCATCCTCTCTATCTCGATTCTGTGGGGAGGAAGGCGGTAGCGTTTCGGAGCGAGGCTAACTCCAGGGTCGATGAGGATGGACACATCATTTGTCTTGACAAAAGTCGCCATACTTCTTACTCCCATGGAGTCGTAGGCTATGGGGATTATCTCCATATACAATTTTCAGGCAAACAATAAAAAAACCTGACGATAATATAAGTTGTGTTGAGAGCGGAGCTTCATGTCCACTCTTCCATCAGCGATGGTAAGGACAGCGTGAGAAAAATTCTGAATGCAGCGGTGGAGAAGAAAATCGATGTTATATCCATAACCGACCACGACACCGTTCAGGGTTCTCTGGAGGCACTCGATATTGTTGAAGAGGAAAAACTGCCCATAAAAATCCTTCCAGGGTGCGAAATAACGTCCTCTTCAGGCCATATCTTAGCTTTCGGCATTGTAAAGGATGTTGAACCAAAAATGTCTGCTGAGGAAACATGCAGAGCAGTGAGGGGGCTTGGGGGTGTTTGCTTTCTCGCCCACCCCTTCGACTTTATTCGCGGAGGAAGCGTGAGGTTGAGAGATTTCAGAATTGTGGACGGCATTGAGACTTTTAACGCCAAGAGCTACTTCAACTTCATGGCCAAGAGATACGCCAGAAAGTTTTCGAAACCCGAGATTGCTGGTAGTGATGCGCATTCTGCCAGATCAGTTGGACTGGCCATTAATTACCTCCCCGACAGCATTAACCTGATAGAATCCATATTTCATGCTAGATACGACGGAAAAAGAGTCTCAATCAGGGAGAGATTAGCTTTTCTGCTATTTCAACTAAGTCAACGACTTTAATTTTATTGCCCAGCTTTTCCGCAGATTTGGAGAGATGGTACTCGCAGAAGGGACAGCAGGTAATGAGATACTCTGCTCCCGTCTCCATTGCTTCGAGAACCCTCTGTCTCCCGATTTCAAAGGAAATTTCGGGGAACTGACTTCTAAGCCCTCCACCAGCACCGCAGCAGAGTGCCCTCTCTCTGTTCCTCTCCATCTCAACAAAATCAATGCCAAGTTTCCTTATGACGTTTCTCGGTTCTTCATACATCCCCATATGCCTTCCGAGGTGGCAGGGGTCATGGTAGGTTGCCTTTGCAGTTATATCTGACTTCTCAAACACACCCATTTTATCAAGTATCGACACGGTGTGAACCACTTCGATGTTAAATTCGTAACCCTTCTCCTCAGCAATCTTGGGGTAGTCGAGGGATAGCGTTCTGTAACAGCCAGGACAGGAGGTTATTATCCTCTCTATTCCAGCTTTTTGCCAGTACCTGAAGTTCTTCTCGAAGAGTTTTTCAACAATGTCTTTCTGCCCCGTTCGCAGAAACGGAGAGCCACAGCAGTACTCATTCTTGCCAGCGATGGTGAAATCAATTCCGAGCTTGTTAAGAACACTGGCTGTCGATTTAGCCAGATTTTGCAGTCTGAAGCTTGCAGTACATCCGGCAAAGTAGAGCGTTTTTGCAGGTTTGATTTCAAAGTCCGCCCATTCACCTCTCTTCTCCTGATCCCCGCTGTAGGGGTTGTAGTTCCTGAAGGTGATTTCCCTCAGCTTTCTGTGAACTGAGAGAGGTGCCATTCCCTTTCGAACGAGTTCCCTTCTCAGTTCCTCCCAGAAATCGATTAGTGGAAGCTCCACGGGACAGACTTCCTGGCATAAACCGCAAACGGAGCATTTAAAAATATCTTTGACCACCCTCTGGTCGATTTCTATATCGCCATCCAGATACTTCAGAGTTAGCTGAATTTTTCCCCTCGGCGAGACGGTTTCCCACCCCTCAATTTTGTAAGTCGGGCAGGTCGTGCAGTATCCGCATTTACTGCACTTTGTAGCAATTTCTCTCAGATTCATAGAACCATCTCCGCCAGCTTTATCATTCTGGAGAAGCTGTTTCCTTCAATCGCCTTTCCGGGATTCAGGAGCGAGTCCGGATCAACGGCTTTTTTGTAGTCCTTGGCAAACTCAGCAAGACCTTTATGAGGGAATAGCATTCCTGTGGCGTAAGTCCTTCCACCGAACTTCTCCGCAATTTTTATGAACTTAATCGCTTTCATTGCAGCTCTGTAGTAGCTATCAACCGGGATGAGGCCAAGAAACACCACATTGTCCTTAGTAAAAACAGCCTCAACCGGAATTTTGATTCTGGAAAAGAAGTCGGATGCCGTTTCGTAAGGAAGAATAGCCTCTGTAAATATGACCTCCCCTTCTCTGCCTGCCTTGAAGAGGTTGAAGCGGTTATCCCATACTTTACCTCCAAGCTCTTTATCACCTTCCTTTTCCGATTCACCCTCATAGCTGAGTAGCAGAAGATCAGCTTCGTCAAATCCAAGCATCTTAGCAAGTTTATGATTGACAAAAGCTCCGTGATAAGCACCGTCAAGCAAATCAATTGATTTGGCAAATTTTGTTTTAATCGCAACGCTCTCAATTCTCACATTATCCCTGAGTTTAATGCATGATCTGAGTATAAGTCCAGTTGTGCCAAATAGCCCTACATAGTTTCTCAGCTCATCCCCTTCAACTTTCTTTATACCGTCAAAATCCACAACTTCCAGCCACTCAATGTTCTCTCCAACCCCCCCATACTTCAAACTGCCTATCCCGTAACCCCCCTGAGCTATCCACCCCCCGACGGTTCCTGCGGGTGCACTTGAAGGATAAACCCGCAATGCCAATCCCTGCCTGTTCAGCTCCTTCTCCACTTCCAGCCAGACTGCGCCGCTCTCAACTACCGCATTTTTACCTGTAACCTCAATTTTACTCATTCTGGTAAAGTCAACAACGATGCAAGGCTTTATCGTAACTGCTCCACCGTAACCAGACGTTGCAGCCCCCCTCGGGACTACAGGAATCTTATACTTCCTGCTTATTTTCAAAACAGCTTTAACTTCTTCATCGCTCTCAGGCTGAACAACACAGATTGGGTGCTTTACAAAACGCTCCAGAAATTTGGGTATTTTGAGGAGATCCTGTGAGTAAAGAGCTCTCTGCAAAGGATGAACATCAACTCTTTTAATTGAATGTGATAATTCCAATACTAACGAATCCATAATGAGGATAGAGCTTGCAAACTAAAAAATTTTGTGAAAATGATTTATAGTTTATAATATTCCCTTTCCTCCTTCCCATACGAGCCAAAGTTTATATTCAGCCATTGCGAAGTGATGACGATGAAGATAAACTTAGAAGAGCTAAAATTCGGCACGGAGCTAATTAAGAGAGGATTCGCCAAAATGCAGAAAGGCGGAGTGATAATGGATGTCACAAATGCGGAGCAGGCGGCAATAGCTGAAGAAGCGGGAGCTGTGGCAGTCATGGCTTTGCACAAGGTTCCTGCAGATATCAGAGCAACAGGTGGAGTTGCGAGGATGGCAGACCCCAAGAAAATTCAGGAAATCATTGATGCCGTCACAATTCCTGTGATGGCAAAGTGCAGAATTGGTCACATTGCTGAAGCGAGAGCACTTGAGGCTCTTGGGGTTGACATGATAGATGAGAGTGAAGTTCTTACTCCAGCGGATGTGTTCTTCCACATCGACAAGAGGAAGTTCGTCGTCCCGTTTGTCTGCGGTGCGAGGAGTCTTGGGGAGGCTGTGAGAAGGATATGGGAAGGGGCAGCTATGATAAGGACGAAGGGTGAGGCTGGAACTGGCAACGTCGTCGAGGCTGTAAAGCACATGAGGCTGATAAACAGGGCGATTTTCGAGCTGCAGAAGATGAACGAAGAAAAGATATACATTACTGCCGAGAACTACGCTTACAGGTATGCGGAGCTTGCTTCGAGAGTAAGAGAGGAGATGGGTCTTGAGAAAGTTTCCAGAAACGATGTGGTCTTTGAGGAGTATACTTTAGGTGAAATCATTGACGGAATCTACGAAATCCTGCTTGAGATCAGAGAACTCGGAAGGCTTCCGGTTGTGAACTTCGCTGCTGGAGGTGTTGCAACGCCAGCTGATGCCGCACTGATGATGCAGCTCGGCGCTGACGGGGTTTTCGTTGGTTCGGGAATATTCAAATCATCCAACCCGCCTGAGTATGCCAAGGCCATTGTTGAGGCGGTTCAGCACTACGATGAGCCGGAAGTGATTGCTGAAGTCTCAAAGGGATTGGGTGAGGCGATGAAGGGTCTCGATGTCTTCAAGCTCAGTGAGGAGGAGAGACTGCAGACGAGAGGTGTATGAGAGTAGCGATAGTCGGGGTTCAGGGAGATGTTGAGGAGCACGTTTTAGCCACAAAACGTGCTCTGAAGAACCTGAAAATTGACGGCGAGGTTGTAGCTACAAGGAGGAAGGGTGTAGTTTCAAAAAGCGATGCTGTGATTCTTCCTGGCGGAGAGAGCACCACAATAAGCAAACTAATTTTTTCTGATGGCATCGCTGATGAGATTCTACAGCTTGCAGAAGAGGGGAAACCTGTTATGGGCACATGTGCTGGCTTAATTTTGCTCTCGAAATATGGGGATGAGCAGGTTGAAAAAACTGACACGAAACTCTTGGGTTTGCTTGATGCAAAGGTTAAGAGGAACGCTTTTGGAAGGCAGAGGGAGAGCTTTCAGGTGCCCCTTGAAGTCAAGCATGTCGGAAAATTCGAGGCTGTGTTCATCAGGGCTCCAGCGATAGTAGAGGTCAGCAAAGATGTCGAGGTTCTTGCAACCTTAGAAAATTTTATCGTTGCAGCTAGGCAAAAAAACGTCTTAGGGCTGGCTTTCCATCCTGAACTGACCAATGACGCCAGAATTCACGAATTTTTCCTGAAAATCGGAGAAAGCTGATGAACTCAAAAACTCATCTTCTCTTGGCCTCAACGATGCTCATATGGGCGGGTTCGTTTATTTTCATTAAGGTTGGTTTGAGATACCTCGATCCATACAACCTCGCATTCTATCGTTTTCTTATAGCCTCTCCACTCCTGTTGGCGTGGGTCTTCTGGAAGAGGGGTGTTGTAAAGCCAAACGGTTTTGATTGGGTTTACTTATCAATTCTCGCCCTCTCGGGAGTTACTCTGCTTTACGCCTTTCAATTTCTGGCTCTGAAGTACACCACAGCAACGAACGCATCGATACTGATCAACACATCAGCAGTATTTGTTGCCATCTGGGGATTTGTCAAGGGAGAAACAAATCCGTGGAAGGTGGCAGGGGTGTTCCTATCCTTTGCCGGAGTAATACTAATAGTTTCGAAGGGCACACTGGAGTTTTTCAGCTCAAAAACTCTGTTTGGAGATGTTCTTATGATTATAGACGGTTTTCTGTGGGCCGTTTACACAGTTCTCGGCTCGAAAATGCTTTTGAAGTACGACCATGAGACTCTCACTGCATATGCATTCGTATTGGGGACGGTTTTTCTCCTGCCTTTCGCACTGTATGCTGGCCTTGCAAACCCTTTTATGCTTAACTCAGAAACGATTGCCGCTCTGCTCTACCTTTCCATTCTCTGCTCCGTTTTTGCTTATGTCGTGTGGTACTACGCTCTGAGTAATGCTGACTCGACAAGCGTCGCAGTTTACGTTTACCTCGTCCCCCTCTTTACTGCAATATTCGCATTTTATGCACTCAACGAGAGACCCGATTTATTCACTGCAGTTGGAGGAATAATTACAATTTCTGGCGTTTACCTCACCACGGCCAAGCAGCATCAATAGTTTTATAAATCTTTGACTCAAGCAACTTCTGCATGGAGTTCAGGGTTGTTATTTCAGATCCAAAGACGGGAAGAGCGTATCAGAAGGTCATTGAGGGAGCTAATGCTAACAGACTTATAGGAAAGCAGATAGGAGATGTAATCAGCGGTACAATCGTTGAGCTCCCGCCAGACTACGAGCTGAAGATTACAGGCGGCACGGACAGAGATGGATTTCCAATGAGACCTGACCTGCCGGGTACGGCGAGGAGAAGACTGTTGCTCAGCGGAGGAGTGGGATTCAAGCCGAAGGAAAAGGGACTGAGAAAGAGGAAGAGTGTAAGAGGTAAGGTGATTTCAAAGGACATTCTGCAGATCAACACTGTGGTAGTGAAACACGGAAAGGTTCCGCTTGAAGAGATATTCAAGCAGAAGGAAGAGTGAAGTAGAGTGAAATGGGAATTTTAGAGGATAAAAAGAGAGCTCGGATTTTTTACAGGTACTTTTCTAAAATTTACGACTATATCAATCCCATCTTCTATTCTGACGAAATGCGAAAAACAGTAGTGGACATGGCCAATATTAACGGCAATTCTCTTGTCCTTGAAGTCGGATGCGGAACTGGCTTCACAACTGAAGAAATAGTTAGGAGAACTGGAGAGAACAAGGTAGTGGCGGTCGATCTCACCCCCGAGCAGATGATGAAAGCAAGAGCAAAACTCACTAATGTGAACTACTTTCTGGGAGATGCGGAAAACCTACCGTTCAAGGACGACTCTTTCGATGCGGCCATATCAGCGGGGAGCATAGAATACTGGCCACACCCGCAGAAGGGAATAGAGGAGATGGCAAGAGTCACCAAAAGCGGAGGAAAGGTCGTAATTCTTGCTCCAAGAAAGCCGGACAACGTCATTGTGAGAAAATTCGCGGAAAGCATAATGCTTTTTCCCTCAACTCAGCAGTGCGTTTACTGGTTCATGAAAGCTGGTTTAGAAGATATAAGATTTGTCGAAATGGGTCCTTACCGTTTTTGGAGCAAGCTTGTAGTGATTATAAGCGGCACAGTTCCCTGACCAGAGAAATTTTAAACAGCAGAGGACTTCATCATTTATGGACAAAGTGAGTTACATAGGTCCAGTAATTCTCGACGATCCAGAGGAGTTTTCCCTTTCAGAGTTTGCAAGGCAGGTCGTGGCAATGGAGGCCGAGAGGCTGTACTACTCCAACGGCAGAATCTTTTTCGTCGAGTACGACACGATCCACGGCATTCTTGATGACAGGCTGGTAATTGTTGAGCTCATAACCTACACCTCCTTCACCACGGTCGGTGAGTACAGGAACTGGATTGTTTATTACGGAAATGACGACACTGCTGACTATGTGGAGAAAATAAAGGACATAAGAGGTGATATGACGATCATTCCGGTTCTCAGAACTCACGACAGGTTCATCAGAAAGATTGAAGAACAAATAAACAATGGGCAGTTCAGAAGTTTTGTCTCTCAATGAAATCAGCCACTATTCTGGCTATGAGGTCAAACTTTCCGAAATAGAAGTGGTCTGTCTCGATTTTTACAATCTCTTTAGGTTCTGAAGACTGCTCAAAAAGCTTTAGTGATTCTTCAAGAGATACAAACTGGTCCTGCGTTGCTATGATGAAAAGCTTCGGTATTTTAGCATCCTTGAAGTAGATGGAGTTTATTTCAGGAATTGGAGAGAGATAAACTGCAGCATCACAGTATTCAGCGACGTTTGAAGCCACAACACTTCCAAACGAGTATCCGACAATAGCTATCTTGTCATGCCTGTCTTTAAGATAGGCTATACATTTCTTCGCATCCTCTATCTCCCCCATACCGCTTCTGAACGGCTGCTGGTAGTCGAACCTTAAGACTGAGATGTCTCTTTTTGTAAGCTCAGAAGCTATTCTTTCAAGCCTCACGTCAAACCTGTTCCCACCCATAAGCGGGTGCGGAGGGCAAAGGAGTGCTGCATTCTCTCCCCGAATGTTGTAAGTCGCTCTAACACCATCAATAACTACCTCAGCCATTGTCCCTCCTCCTTATCTCTTCAACAGCCTCACGGGCCGAATCAGCAACTCTACCTCCTTCAGAAATTAAATTTTCGAGCTCTTTCACATCTTCCTCATCGCCAAGCATTCCGAGCATCATTGCCGCATCTTCCCTAATCCTCGCATCCTCGTGTTTGAGAAGTTTCCTGAGAATCCTCTTAACCCCCTCTACAACTTCTTTCTCATCTTTAAGAGCTTCAGCAGTAGCCATCGCTCCCAGCCTGACCACGAACTCCTCGTGCCCCATCAACTCTCCAAGAAGTTCTCCGAGCCCTTCCTCTACAATGAGAGTTTTCACATCATCCATTTCACCGCCCATAAGTTTTTCCGCAAGGTAATCTCTGTAATCCCCGTTTATAGCATCCCTTATGTACTTTTCAGCCTTGGCCAAGCTGATTGCCCCAACGAACTTCATCCTGCCTATGAAGGTTGTTGGAGCGCTCATCACACCGTATTTTTCAGCAAAATCCGGAAACATTGTTGCATCAACAATATGGTGCCCGATGGCAAATTTTTGGGCAAGGGTGTTTATGGAGTCAACAGTTGCTCTGCAGTTGGGACATATTGGAGTGACAAAAGTGATAATCCTGATTTCCGAACCCTCTTTCACGCCCTCAGCAACGATTTTAATCGCATGTATGAAGCTTTGAAGCTCATTCTGCTTTGGTACTGCGTGAAAGTAAATTTCTGAATTATCAATCTTCACACCGGGAAGAGAAAGACTTGGCTCAGGAGTAGGGTTGAATTCGAGACTTATCCTTTCCTCATCGTTAAACAGTTTTTCGAGGTAATCATAAATCTCCTCGCTGCCGAAAACCCTGAGTATTACACTTCTCTTCAGTTCATCCAGTCGCATCAACTGAACTTCCAGCAACAAGTTTTAAAGCATTTTTTGGTTACTTCTCTACAATGGGCATAAGCAGTCCTGCACTTTGGACGGAGTTCTTTGAGAGGTACTACAGGGAGGAAATCAACAAGCTCGCCTACAAGATAAAGTCAGGCGGAAATGGTAGATCCCTTTACGTAAACTTTGTTAGAGACTTGTCTATATTTCAGGAGGGGAAGCTGGGAGAAGAGCTGATTGAAAAGCCCGATGAAGTATTGATTCACGCTGAAAGGGGTTTGGCGAACGCCACCAACATTTATGGCATCTCTCTTGAAGGTTGTAAGCCCAGATTCTACTCACTCCCTACTGCGAGAAAAGTTCTGATAAGGAACCTCAGGTCAGAGCACATCGGGAAATTCATGGCGATTGAAGGGATCGTCAGGAAGGTCACTGAGGTGAGGCCAAGGATAGTGGAGGCAGCATTTGCCTGTCTCAACTGCGGGAGCATAACAATGGTTCCTCAGGAGGATAGCCAGCTCAGACAGCCGTTTGAGTGCAGCAAGTGCAGCACGAAGAAGATGGTCTTTCTCCCCGACAGCAGCATCTCGGTTGACAGTCAGAGGGTGAAAATTCAGGAGTATCCTGAGAATCTAAGAGGAGGGGAGCAGCCACAAACGATAGACGTCATTCTCGAAGGAGATCTTGCCGGCTCAGTGAACCCCGGAGATAGAGTCATAGTGAACGGAATAGTCAGGGCCAAGCCCAGGGGTCTTGGACAGAGGAAGATGACCCACATGGACCTCTACATTGAAGGGAATTCCATTGAAGTTCTCCAGCAGGAGTACGAGGAGTTCGAGATAACGGAAAAAGACAGAGAGCTGATAATGCAGCTTGCCGCGAGCGAGGACATCTATGAAAAAATAGTTAAGTCCATAGCCCCGTCAATTTACGGCCACGAGGATGTTAAGCTCGCCATAGCCTTGCAACTCTTTGGAGGTGTGCCCAAGAAGCTACCGGATGGAACTGAAATTAGAGGTGACATCCACATTCTACTCGTCGGTGATCCGGGTGTAGCCAAATCGCAGCTTTTGAAGTACGTCCACAGAATAGCTCCGAGAAGCGTTTACACCACGGGAAAGGGGACTACTACTGCTGGCCTCACAGCAACAGCGGTCAGAGACGAGGTTGACGGGAGGTGGACTCTCGAAGCTGGAGCGCTCGTTCTAGCTGATAAAGGTATAGCTCTCGTTGATGAAATCGACAAGATGAGGAAAGAAGATACCTCCGCGCTTCACGAAGCTCTGGAGCAGCAGACCATCAGCGTTGCCAAAGCAGGAATTAACGCAATTTTGAAGGCAAGATGCGCTCTACTCGGCGCAGCAAACCCCAAATATGGGAGGTTCGAGAAGTTCACACCAGTCCCGGAGCAAATCGAGATGTCCCCCACACTCCTCTCCAGGTTTGACCTGATCTTCGTTCTGAAGGACGAGCCGGATGAGGAGAAGGACAAAAGGCTTGTTGAGCATATCCTCTACTCCCACCAGCTTGGAGAGATCACGGAGAAGGTCAAAAATGTTGCAGCGGAGTATGATGAGGACTACATAAAGCAGAGAGCTGAGAAAATAGTTCCGGAAATTGACCCCGACCTGCTCAGGAAGTACATAGCCTACGCCAGAAAGACAGTCTACCCCGTTTTAACAGATGAGGCAAAGGAAAAGATCAAGGAGTTCTACCTCTCTCTCAGAGCGAGGGTGAAGGAGAACTCACCTGTCCCCATAACCGCAAGACAGCTTGAAAGCATCGTCAGGCTGGCTGAAGCTTCTGCAAGAGTCAGGCTGAGCGACAGAGTCGAACCTGAAGACGTGGACAGGGTTATTGAAATCATGATGAGAAGCCTTAGAGAGATTGCGGTAGACCCTGAAACTGGCGAGATGGACATCGATCTCGCTTATTCCGGCACCTCGAAAACGCAGAGGGACAGAATTATGATCATGAAGAAAATAATCGACGAGCTTGAGAAAGACTACGAGAAAGGGGTTCCTGAGGAGCTGATTCTCGAAGAAGCGGAGAAGGAAGGAATAAACAGGATGAAGGCAAAGGAAATCCTTTCAAAGCTGAAATTGCATGGAGAAGTTTACACCCCAAAGCACGGACATTACAAATTGGTGAGCAAACTGTAATAAAGGTTAAATATTAAGGAGTCAAAATGCTTGACAATGAAACTCGTAAAGACAGGGATAATACCCCTCGACACACAGCTCGGTGGAGGAATGCCTGCAGGCAGCGTTGTTTCAGTATTCGAAGAACCAGGGGCAGGAGCGGATGTGCTCTCCTTCCACTTTGCCGTCGAAGGGGCAAAGCAGGGGGAGAACGTATTTTATCTGGCAACAGACGATAGTGCTGAAGAGATTAGGGAATATATCAATCTCTACTTTGACCTTGATGAGGCAGTCTGGGACAATATAACACTTCTGAGCCTGAACAGATCAACTTTAAGCGAGGAAGGGGAAAAAGATGCAAAGGACTTCCTTAGAAGAACTATTTACGACCCTATCGGTGGGATAAAAACGATACTGAACCATGAGGAGTTTGAGAGGGTTATTATCAACAATTTCACATACTTCCTCGTCAACTACCCACTGGAGGATGTCATATCTCTGATTGACGTTCTATCTGATTATGCAAAGAAAAACCAGTCGGTTGTTATGCTCCTTGTCACTAAAGGAATGTTCGATTCAAGAACTGAAACGACAATTAAGCACTACTCTGACGGAGTTATCGAGCTCACATTGAGAGAAGTGGAAAACGAGGTCCAGAGAAGGTTGAAAGTTGTGAAGTTTAAGGGAATCCTCGTTCCGAAGGCAATTCTGAGGTATGAGCTGACAGACAAAGGCATAAAAATGGAGTCCGTGATGAGAGTTTTATGAGGGTTACCTTTGGAGAAATTTATGTAGAAGACCAATCCAAATTCAGAGCGGAGCATGCAGCGTTTATCAACGCCAAATACGTGGTCTCTCTTGAAGTTGTAGAATTCGCGGCAAAAAAGGCGATAAAGAACTGGAATGCTGGAAGAAGGATTTCACGTTCACTCCCAATAGAAATTCTTCTCCACTACGCTGCAACAAGGCAGATTAAAGATGCCTTAAAGCTGGGTGTTGGAAAAGGTGTCAACAGGGTGGCTGCAGTAATCCTCGATGAGGGAAAGGTTGAGGGTTTTGAGGAAAAGGAATTCAAGCCGGAGTACGACGTGGATGCAGTTGTCAAACACTACGGAATAACAAAGGAAGAGCTGGAAATTGCAGGACTTGAGAAGCTTTCCTTGCTGGTTAGGGAAAGAATAGCCCTCTTTTCCGCTTTTGAAGAAGTGGTTTGATGAGAGCAAAAGCGTACGCTGCTGGGACTGTTTTGAATGCTTTGCCAACAGGAATAGGTTCTGCGTTTGGAATAGAGATGCATACTGTTGTAGAGCTGAAACCGTCTGAAGAGATAAAGGTAGTCGTAAACGGAATCGAGAGAAAAAGCATCATTGCTCAGAGAATTCTTCAATCCATAAAGGTGAGGGCTGAAGTCTTGGTTGAGTCGGAAATTCCGGGTGGTAGCGGACTGGGGAGCAGCAGCGCATTTGTGAATGCTCTTATCTGTGCTGCAAAAAAGATGAGGGGTGAAAGACTGGACGCTTTCGAAATTCTCAGAGCAAACGCAAGATTCTCTCTTGAGGCGGGTATAAGCTACACAGGAGCGTTTGATGATGCCTCTGCCTCACTGCTCGGCAAATTTATTGTTTCAGACAACAGGAAAATGAGGCTGATAAGACTCGACGATTTTGAAGGTTACTCTGCGGTACTCATACCCAACTTCGGGAGAAGCCGGGTGGACTGGAAAAAGCTCAGAGAGAACGCGAACGAGGTTAAGAAGGGTGTTGATGCAGCCAAGAAAGGAGATTACTGCGAGGCGATGAGGATAAACACAGAATACATCTGCAAAATCCTTGGTTATCCATTGGAAATCGCTGAGCAGGGTTGGAAAAAAGGTTATTGCTGTGGTTTATCAGGAAATGGCCCGAGTTACGTGGCTTTTGGGAGCAGAAACGAGATGGAAGAGCTTGAAGAAATCTGGAGCGATTACGGAAAGGTTTACGTTAGAAAAGTAGCAAACAGGCCGGCTGAAGATGTGGTAATCCCCGAGGCAATTTTTGAGAGGTTTGATGACTAACTATACCAATTCCTTCCGCATCCTTACCCACTTTCCCCACTCCCCGGCCTCTTCAAAACCCTGGGATTCGTAAAATCTCCTCGCCCTGTAGTTCGTTCTCCCCACCCACAACTCGGCCACTTTCCTATCTCTCTCCAAGGCATAATCCAGAGCTTTTTCCAGAAGCTTTGCACCAATTCCCTTCCCTCGGTATTCTGGTAAGACGAACAGCTCATGAATCTCCCCAACCTTCTTTCTCTCGAATACGCTGAACCAGTTAGTGTCGCAGGCAACGAATCCCACGGCCTCACCATCAATTACAGCAACCATCGCCCCGTCTTCGTCCCTTGAGAGGAGCCACTTGAAGTAATTTTTAACATCCCTTTTCCTCGTGTACGCATAATTCTCAAGTCCCTTGTAAGCTTCAGTGTACACCCTTACAAAATCATCAATGTCGCTCTTTTCGGCTTTTCTTATCTCCACGAATCAGGCTTATATACTGGACTTTTAAAATCTATGATTATGCTGCTGAAAAAGCTCGTGGAAATCGAGTCACCATCTGGAAAATGAAGAAGAACTCAAAAACTTCATTCTAGATTTTCTCGAGAGTAATGGTTATGATGTAATTGAAGGAAACAACTTCATCTCCACAAAATCAAAATCGGAACTTATCGTTTCAACACATCTCGATACAACCGCGGTCAAAGCTCCTTTCAGCACAGATGGAGTCTACGCTTACGGTACAGGTGTTTGCGACGCGAAGGCGAGCATTGCTGCAATTCTCGAAGCTGCAGAGAGGGGTGTTGAATTCACCATTGCATTTTTCTGCGATGAGGAAGAGAGCGGAAAAGGGTCGAAGGAGTTTGTTGAGAAATGGAAATACGGCAGAATGGCAGTGGTTATGGAGCCAACTGATCTGAAAATCGCCTCAAGGCACTGTGGCAATCTAGACTTAGCGGTTGAGGTGAAGGGAGTACAGAGTCACGGTTCTCTTCCAGAAATGGGTGTTAACGCCATAGAAAAAGCTTTTGAGATGATTAACGAGCTCAAGAAGCGCTTCAAAGTCACACCTCTCAAAATTCACGGTGGAAGTGACGATTACGTCATTCCTGACTACTGCAGAGTGAAACTGGATATTGTGATAAATCCAGAAGTCAGGCTTGATGATGTGCTGAAAGAAATTGAGTTCCTCAAGAAGTACGGGCACTACGAGGTTTCCAACGCTTACGATGGATTTGTAAGTAAAGAAGTCGCAGGACTGCTTGAACAGGCAATGAAGGCTGCTGGAATTGATGTGGAGTATGCCGTTATGCCGTCATGGACGGATGCTCTGAACCTGAAAAGCAAGTTTGATACCGTTGTGTGGGGGCCTGGAGAGCTGCACTACTGCCACACGGCTAGAGAGAGGGTAAAGCTGAAGGATATAGAGACTGCAAGAGACGTTTTAATTAAGCTCAATGAAATTATTAAACGAAAAGTTTAAGTCAAGCCATGCTTACAAGAGGCATGGTTCTTGGATCCCAGCTTCTAACGGAGATGTACCCGATCCTAACGCCACTAACAGTTGTTCTTGTTACAGGAATACTGTTCCTGCTCCTGCTTTTGATGTGGCACATTATTAGCAGGTTTACAGAACTCGACAAGAGGCAGATCAGAAGAGCGTTAACAGTGGCAGTTGTCTCGCTTTATTTTGGATGCATTCTCTGTGCAGTGGCGGGAATTTTTGAACCGAGTGAAGAGTTTTTCAAGTTGATGGATGGACTTAATCTGGCTTTTATCACCACAGTGTCGTTTTACTTCGGTTCCAGAACTGTTGAAAAGTATATCGAAGCTAAATACCCAGAATCTGCTGAACCACATCGCCGTAAAGAAGATGAAGAGCTAGAATGATAACTGGATGCTGCACTACATAAATTTTTAGGGAGTTTCTGCCCAAGTAAGGCAACAGAGGCACTTTCAGATTGATACCTATTGGCTTCACAACATTTCCAAAGAACATCCCGATAAGAAAGACTCCAAACCAGGGAAGAAAAGGGTAGTAGTCGAGTGTGGAGAAGTTGTAAGGCATCAGACCAAGCCACACCAGAATCCCCGTGTCCACCCTCGTCTGGTTAAAGATTAGCCCTATAACGAAAAGTGCTATACCGGCAGGAAGCTGGATTTTTGGACACTTCAAAAAAACGTAGCCAATAAGCGTGGCAAGGGTGAAGAAGTGGATTATTCCGAAGACTACTACTTTATCGGGAACGAATGCGAAGGTTACCGCTGTAATAATCGCGGCAAGAGCAGCGAGTTTTAAAACCTTCTTTTTCAGCCTGCCAAAATCCGGCCTAACGACAGAGAGCGTGTACCCCGATATAAAGATGAACATCCCGCCGATAAACCTCGGAAAATAGTACCAGAAAACTCCAGAAAGTTCGATTTTACCGAAGTAGTATGCATCGAAAAAAGAGTGGAAGACGAGCATTAAGATTACTGCCACTCCTCTGGCAATGTCTATTTCGAGATATCTCATCTGAAGTATCTCAAATCCTCATCGCTCTTCCACTGCTGAACTGCCATCTCCTGCATTTCCTTTATCTGAGCTATAATTTTCTCCATCTCCTTGGCCCTCTCCTCCAGAGCTTCAACCGAGACCTTCAGGTTCAGCATTTTGCACAGCACGTCGAGAACAACCTTTGCACTCTTAGGATCTACCATGTATCCTGAAGTGACACCCATCAAACATGCTGCAGGAATGTTCTCAAGCTTCGAAACACCGAGCAGAAGGCCTGATGCACCGATAATTCCTCCTCCCGGCTCACCAGGCTCGAACTTCACCCCGTACTTCTTAAGCTCCTCAACGATCTCAGAGGAGTTGGCAGCACCTATTACATAAGGCTCCTCAACAAGCTTTCCAACACCGTATCCTCCAAGTGTGTAGATCATCCTGGCAGAGAACTTCTTTGCGACATCTATGTAGGCATTAACGAGTTCGAAGTGTCCTTCGTTACTTATGCTCTGAAAATCTCCAACGAGAATCAGCAGATCTGTTCCGTTTCCGTCAGATTTCCATGCGTAAACCTCATTCTTCGGCATTCTTATCGTCCCATCCTCAAGAACCATTACCTGAGGTGGGAAGTAATGAGAGTATATCTCAACGACCTTTTCAGCCTTCAACTCGTTCACCAGGTGATCTGCAACGAGCTTTCCGACGTGGCCTATTCCGGGCAGTCCTTCTATGAAGACCGGGTTTTTAAGACCAACTTCTTCAGGGTTCTTCAAGAACCTGACATCGACTTTCTCTAACATACTTCACCTCCTGAAGCTGAAAAATCCAATTTCCTTCCTCAACTTCCTCCTGTACTTCCCGTAAGGATCTTCAATGGAAAATCTCGGTGGAATTGGCATGTATGTTTTCCCACCACAAACAGGACATTTCTCTTTCAGCGTGTACCTTCCGCACTTTCCACATTTTCTCATTAAAACCTTCATGCTGCCTCCCTGATGAAGTTACCCTCTCCACCGAGTTTTTTAATTGCTTTCAAAACATTTTCAGTTGCCTTTTTCAAAACATTTTCGGCCGTCTTGTAATCATCAGCTTCAACAACGATTCTGTACTTTGGAGCACCAACGTATTCCAGCTTCATCTCCACACCGTCTTTCACAGCTTTTTTGGCCTCAAGTAACGCCTTCTTTATCCTCTCTATTCCGTCAGAAGCGGAGCTTCTCAGCTCAAAGTACCCTCTCACCTTAACCCTCTTGGGCTTGATGTTTTCTCTCGCTATCTCTGCCATTTCCTTAGCAAACTCCTCACCCACAGTCGGGGCAAGTACCTCGTATCCCTCAAATGCTGCCTCTTCAAAAGCAGCATAAACAGAGTCGTACTCCTTCATCAACTTCTTACCAATCTTTTCAAGTTCTTTGAAATCCATGTTCAACTTCTCACCGATTATCTCCAGCCACTTGAAGGCCTTCATCTCGTTCTTCCACTGCTGAAGCTTCTCCCTCCGCTGTCTCTCGTTGACATCCTTGATTGACAGGTCGATGTGCCCTCTTTTCGGATTCACATCGAGAACTTTGCATATCACCTTCTGACCTTTTTTCACATGCTCTCTGATATCTTTAATCCATCCAGATGCGACCTCACTTATATGCACCATACCTTCTTTGCCCTCGTACTCGTCAAGGGAAACAAAGGCTCCAAAATCAAGTACTCTTTTAACTGTTCCTATTACAATCTCGCCTTTTGAAGGATAACCGCTTCTTTTTATAATCAGCCTCTTTTCTTTCATCCTTTTCTCCTCTTGTTTCAGTGAATTTAAATATTGTCACCAGGGAAGCTCTGAGGCCTTAAAAACAGGCCCATCTGCACAAACTCTTAAACCGTTCTCAATAACACATGAACCACAAACGCCAATGCCACACCTCATAAATCTTTCAAGCGAGAACTCCGCTTTACCTAGTGCATCACGCTCCTTCAAGAACGCATATGTTGCTCTGAGCATATTCTCACTGCCACAAACATAAATTTTTTCGAACTCATCAAGATTTTCAAGCTTTAAAGCGTCGATAACGGTTCCTTTTACTCCCAGAGTTCCATCATCAGTTGTAATTATGATTTTATCGAATTTGTCTATCCAAAAAAGGTTTTTGGCTGTTCTCTCGCCAAATATAACACTCACTTTTGCACCGCATTTTTTCAAAAAATCGTATAGATACCTCAATGGTGCAATTCCGATACCTCCAGCCACAATAAGTGCTCTTTTAGACGGGGTGAAGGCACTACCAAATGCGCCCCTTAAACCCACGTACATACCCTCTTGAGCATTGACCAACCTCTCAGTGGTCTTTCCTACGGCTTTCACGGTAACAGAGCTGGGGGATGACAGGCTTAGAGGTATTTCTTCATACCCTGGAACATTCAACATCACAAACTGTCCCGGATATGATCTTAAACTGACATCGAAGTGCAGCGTGGATACTTTTTCAGTCAGTCTCTCGATCTTCGTTATTTTTGCGTGGAACATACTATGCCTAAATGGCAAAATTTATAAAGGTATTTTGGCAATATTCCAAACGATTGATTATTTAATTTTATTACAACCAAGTTGTAATATTTTTACATATTCATGAAATGAGAGACGGTGTTAGTGCACATAACATGCAACTTCTCGGAAAAGTTTAAATACATACTATTCGACCAACACATCATGATGAGCAGATTGCCAGACAACATTCGCAGGACGGCTGTTGCCCTACTGAGATTGGGCGAGGCAACTGCAGAAGACATAGCAAAAATCACAGGTCGTAAAAGGTCCACAGAGAGCTACTACCTAAACCTTATGGCCGACATGAAACTTGTCAAAAAGAAGAAAGTTGGCAGGAAAATCTATTTCATGCTAAACTCGAACCACCAAGAAGAACGGTGAAAAGTACTCTTATATAGATAATTTTTTGACACTCACTTCGTGTAGCTTGATATTGTATAGTAAAGGTAAAGTTCCAACGTTATTTTTGCTAGCTAATATAATAAAACAAATTTAATAAAGTGAAAAGTAAATTTAAAAAATGATTTTTTAAAATAAATTACATTCAACAGAAGATATCAACTCAATATCAATTCTACAGATATTTCTATATTAAATTATGCAAAAAACTATTACAAGTTTTTTGTAACAAAAATTTTTCGGGAAGCCGAAAACAACAGGAGTTGGGAACTGAGTTGTTTCAAAAATTATGTGAATGCAGGAGTTTGTATGTGTTTAATGGGGGGTAACTGCAAAAATTGCCTTGATGGTTGAATTCATCACGATCTGCATATCACTTTATTACAAGTTTCTTGTAATAAATGATTTGAAGTTTCTAAATTTAATTCTAAAAATTAATTTAGTTTAAATTTTAATTGAATTAACAATTTATAAAATTAGTTAAGAATTTGAATATATGTACAAAGCAACAAAATAAATTTTTTATAATTTATCATTTTTAAGCTAACGTTAGTTAAAAATTAATACATAATTTTATTGGTATTAAAAAACAAAGTGCTTATTAACAAAGAAGTCGTAAAAAAGTTGTGAGTTCAGATCAAACAGCTGTTGAGTACTCGGCAAAAGATATCGAGGTTCTTGATGACCTTGAAGCTGTCAGAAAAAGGCCAGGAATGTATATTGGCGGCATAGGCGTTCGTGGACTGCACCACCTTTTGTGGGAAGTAGTTGACAATGCAGTTGATGAAGCTCTCGCAGGGTACTGCGACACGATAAAAGTGAGTCTTCACAAAGATGGTTCAGCCTCTGTAGAAGATAACGGACGAGGGATTCCAACTGAAATGCATGAATTAGGAAAGTCTGCACTTGAAATTGTGATGACGAAGCTCCACGCTGGAGGAAAGTTCTCTAAAAAGGTTTATCGAGTTTCTGGCGGTTTGCATGGTGTAGGAGTGTCAGTTGTTAATGCGTTATCAGAGTGGCTGGAAGTGTGGGTTAAGAGGAATGGGAAAATCTACTATCAGAAGTACCAGCGTGGAAAGCCTGTAACCGAACTTAAAGTTATTGGGAAGACAAAGGAGCACGGCACAAAAGTGAGGTTTAAACCAGATAAGGAGATATTCGAGACAACAGAATTCAAGTATGAGATAGTTAGCCAGCGGCTGAAAGAACTCGCATACCTCAACCGCGGATTGAAGATAATATTGGTGGACGAGAGGGAGGGCAAGGAGGAAGTTTTCCACTTTGAAGATGGGATAGTTGGTCTGGTTAAGAGCCTTAACAAAAATCGAAGAGCGCTTCACGACCCCATATATATTGAAGCAACAAGAAACGGAGTGAGTGTTGAAGTCGCGATTCAGTTTGTAGATTCCGACATTGAAAATATTCAGGCGTTTGCAAATAACATAAACACCTCCGAAGGTGGTTCTCACGTAGTGGGGTTCAGGGCTGGGCTTACGAGGGCAGTAAATGAGTACGGGAAAAAACACCTGAAGAAGTTTGAGCCTGTAACGGGAGCGGATATAAGAGAGGGGCTTACGGCAGTGATAAGCGTCAAAGTCCCTGAGCCTCAGTTTGAGGGGCAGACGAAGACCAAGCTTACCAACAGCGATGTAAAAACTGTGGTCGAATCAGCAGTTTATTCGGGAGTGTTGAAGTGGCTTGAAGACAACCCGAATTTTGCAGAAATCCTACTTAACAAATTCATTCTGAACAAGAAAGCAAGAGAGGCAGCGAGAAGAGCGAAAGAACTGGTAAAGAGAAAAAACGAGTTGATTACAACTTTGCCGGGGAAGCTTGCCGACTGCTCATCAAAGAATCCTGAGGAGAGGGAGCTTTTTATTGTTGAGGGTGACTCCGCTGGAGGTTCTGCCAAACAGGCTAGAGACAGGAGATTTCAGGCTATCCTTCCGATAAAGGGTAAAATCATAAATGTTGAAAAAGCCGGAATGGCGAGAGTACTTAAAAATGACGAGATAAAAGCGATAATATCAGCGATAGGAGCTGGTATAGGCAAAGATTTTGACATAACAAAGGCGAGATACCGCAGAATCATAATAATGACTGACGCTGATGTTGACGGAGCGCACATAAGGACTCTGCTGCTCACATTCTTCTACAGATACATGAGACCGCTGATAGAGAGCGGTTACCTCTACATAGCTCAGCCTCCGCTCTACCATATAAAGAAGGGAAAGAAGAGCTACTACGCCTACTCTGATGAAGAGCTAAAGAGGACTCTGGAACAAATCGGAAACGGAGAGGTGCAGAGATACAAGGGTCTCGGAGAAATGGATCCACATCAGCTCTGGGAGACTACGATGAATCCAGAAAACAGAATCCTGATACAGGTTACCCTCGAAGATGCCAAAAAGGCAGACGAGCTGTTCAGCATCCTTATGGGCGAAGATGTGGAGAGCAGAAGGAGGTTCATAATGGCCCACTCTAAAGAGGTGAAGAACCTTGACATATGATGACAGATATAGCAGGCAAATCATGGTTTTCGGTGAAGAGGGGCAGAAAAAGCTGCGCGAGGCGAGTGTACTTGTAGTGGGAGCGGGTGGGCTTGGCAGTCCTGTCATCGCCTATCTCGCAGCGGCTGGGGTGGGCAGGATAGGAATAGTCGACGCTGACTCAGTAGAGGAGTCAAATCTTCAAAGGCAGATAATACACGCCGGAAACCTTGGAAAAAACAAGGCTGAGTCGGCTGCTGAATTTGTAAAAAAACTCAATCCAGATGTTGAAGTTGATATTTACCCTTTTTCTTTAACTCCTGATAACGTTTTGGACGTGGTAAAACCTTATGATGTGGTTGCAGGCTGTCCCGACAGCTTTAGGGTAAGATATATGCTGAACGATGCATGCATGCTTCTGAAGAAACCATTTGTTCATGCAGCAGTGTATGCCTGGGAGGGAGAGGTGGCAACTTTTTTTGGAAAACCCTGCTACAGATGCTACCTGCCAAAATCACCTGAGGAAAGTGGGAGGGCTATAGTTGGAGCAACTGCTGGAACTTTCGGATGTCTGCAAGTAACCGAGGTAATAAAGATAATTACCGGAAGTGGAAAACCGCTGTCTGGAAAGCTGGTTAGAGGGGATCTTGCCGAGATGGATTTTTTCACGATCAGCATCCCTGAAAATGCCAACTGTCCTGTCTGCTCAGGAAAGCTAAAAGGAATATTCGAGGAAAATTACACTGGAGACTGTGAGGTTAAGCGTCTAGAATGATTTATCAGGCTCAAAAATGAATTATTTGGCCGAAACATATTTATTGCAGACTTGAGTAGTCAATAAGTATGACTACAATTAACTTTCTCGGTGGATGTAGAGAAGTGGGAAGATCAGCGGTAATGGTAGATGGTATTATTATTGACTATGGCGTAAAGCCTTCTGATCCTCCTGAATTCCCGTTAAATGGTGTATCTCCTAAAGCTGTTATTCTTTCCCACAGTCATCTAGATCATATTGGAGTTGCGCCCAATCTCATGTACTATGACCCAGATGTCCTCCTCACACCTCCATCTCATGAGCTTTCAATGATACTTCTGAGAGACTCGATGAAAATTATGCACCCACCACCATTCACCAAGAGAGAGCTCAGACAGTTTGAGAGCAACATCAGAGAGGTTGAGTACGAAGATCCAATTACGGTTGGAGACTACGAGGTCGAGTTTTTTAATGCGGGACACATTCCGGGTAGTGCCAGCGTGCATTTGAGAGGAGACGTGAATATCCTCTACTCAGGCGACATCAGGCTTGAAGAAACCAGACTTCTTGAGGGTGCCAACACGGATTATCCTGAGACCGATATCCTTATTGTCGAGAGCACTTACTTCGGCACGGAGCATCCCGACAGAAAGGAGCTTGAAAAAAAGTTTGTTGAGAGTGTAATTGACACTCTTGACATGGGAGGTCATGCAATCATCCCCGCATTCGCTGTCGGCAGAACTCAGGAAGTTTTGATGATCCTCGAAAAGTACGGGATAACACCTTATGTGGACGGAATGGGTAAGGAGGTTGCGCAGGTTATCCAGAGGCATCCTGACTTCATCAGGAGTCCCAAAGAGCTAAAGAGGGCAATTAGAAATGCGGTCCCGGTTGAATGGAGGCAGAGGGAGAGGGTTCTGGAAGAGCCTTCGGCAGTTGTGACTACCGCCGGGATGCTCAACGGTGGGCCTGCGATGTTCTACATTTCAAGGCTTTACAACGACGAGAAGTCAAAGATACTCCTAACTGGTTATCAAGTTGAGGGCACGAATGGAGACATGGCGCTAAAGACTGGCATGCTCAACCTCGGAACCAGAACCGTCAAGCTGAAGATGGGGATTGAGCAGTACGACTTTTCAGCACATGCAGACGACAGGCAGCTTAAGGAATACGTCAAGAAAGTCGTTGACAGAGGAGTAGAGGTTGTGTTCACTATACACGGAGAGGAAACCGAAGCGTTTGCGGACTGGATTAGGGAAAACATTGGGGTTGAGACATACGCACCAAAGAACGGAGAAATATACGTCATATGAGGTTCCTGCACCTCTCAGACATTCACTCTTCAACAGAAAAGCTTGAAAAAATCCTGAGTTCGGCAGAGTACGATGCTGTTTTAATCGCTGGCGACCTAACTCACTTCCGGCCAAGAGATGCAAAGGCGATTGACGAAGTATTGTCTGACTATACTGACATATGCTTCGCCGTTCATGGAAACTGCGACCACGAAGTCATTCTTAACGAGAATTACAGAGTTTTAAGGTTTATTCACAGTAAAAGCGTTGAGTTTGAAGGATATACAATTCACGGTGTAGGTGGTTCAGGCATTACGCCATTCAACACACCCTCTGAGTACACCGAAGAGGAAATTCTCAGGATAATGGACAAATTCACGTTGGGAGATTTCAACGTCCTTCTCTCCCACTGTCCGCCAAAGGGCATTCTCGACAGAACCTACTCAGGAATCCATGCCGGCTGTGAGGTGATAAGGAAAAGATTGGGTGATTTTAACGCTGTTCTTTGCGGCCACATCCACGAAAGCCACGGTGTTGTGAACTCTCCATGCCTTGTCGTAAACCCCGGCCCAGCCATGTGGGGCAGATTTGCAGTTATAGATTTTGAAAAGGGGAAAGCTGAACTCAGGAAAATCTAAGTTGCAGAAGGTATTCAACGTATGCTGACACTTAAAACCTGAATGGTATCGCTTGCATCTTCTATGAGATCGCTGACGTTGATTAGCTTCTCTACGAATTTTATGAAGAAGTACCACTCAGCGTAATTTGAGAAGTCGATAACCTTTAGCTTCTCGTAAATCCTTCCCTTCATGGTATCTACCTGTTCCTCAAATATCTTGATTTTTAAAAGAATGTCACTCAATCCACCCTTCTCAAGGGCATTAAACGCATCAAGGAGCAGATAAGCCATTTTAGAATTGATTTCCGCAATCCTGACGAATTCTTCCCTCAGCTCGTCCGGAATGAAATTCATCATCAGATAAAGCATCGCTAGGTCTTCTAGCTCGTCAAGTATTTCATCAAGCTCCTCTGCAAGGTTGCAGAACTCAGAACGGAGAGCCGGAATGAAGGCTCCTGAGTGAATTTTAAGAATTATGTCCCTCCTAATCGCATCACCCAGTTTTTCCGCCTCGCAAACATCTCCGACCACAGCCTCATCACTCCGATCAATTACGCTCTTCATAAGCTCGCATGTGTCGATTATGAGCTCAAGCTGCTTCCCAATTAGCTCTACAACTTCCCTCTCCCTCTCCCCACCAAAGACGATTTTCTTTATCCTGTCGATCATTCCTTACCACCCTTAACCTTCTCCACCACCCTGATGACCTCAATCAAGGTTTTAGGATAGTTGCCATACTCGTCCTTCTCCAGACTCTTTACCATGTCCCAAATCGTAAGCAGAGCTACACTAACCCCCGTTAACGCCTCCATTTCAACCCCAGTCTTGCCTTTGGACTTAACGGTGCATGTAACCTTTATCCCGACACTTTCTATATCAAAATCGAACTTCACAGATGTTATAGGGATGGGATGACACATTGGTATAAGTTCTGGTGTCTTCTTAACCGCCATAACTCCGGCAATGTTCGCTGCTGCTATAACGTTTCCTTTAGCCACCTCCTTATTCAGAATGGCCTCAATAGTCGAGCTTCTCAATCTGATATAACCCTCAGCAACGGCAATTCTTTCAACATCATCTTTATGCGAGACATCAACCATCCTGACCTTTCCATCTTCGATGTGTGTGAATTCCATAACTAATCTCCCCACAGGTAAAAATATATCTTGCTAAAACTAACAAAGATTATGGAGGCGCTTGTTGTTGTTGACATGCAGAAGGACTTCTGCTACAAAAGTGGTGCCCTCTACATTCCTGATGCGGAGGAAATTTTCGATGCTACGGCAAGAGTTGTAGAGGCTGCAAGAGAGAGGATGCCGGTAATCTTCACTCAGGACTGGCACAGAGAGGACGATGTTGAATTCAAAATCTGGCCAAAGCACTGCGTGATGAACACCGAGGGTGCAGAGGTTATTGACGAGCTGAATCCGAAACCGGAAGATTACTACATAAAGAAGAGGAGGTACTCAGCCTTCTTCGGAACGGATTTAGACCTTCTCCTCAGGGAGCTTGGTGTGAAAAAGCTTTACATCTGCGGAGTTGCGACCAACATATGCGTCCTGCACACGGCTGGAGATGCGGTGCTGAGGAGTTATGAGGTTGTGATTATCAGGGACTGTACCAAAGCTCTGAGCGACTACGAGTACGAGTACGGGCTTAGACACATGGAAAACGTCTTCAAAGCAAAGATAATAGAATCAAAGGATTTTTGCTAATATTTTGATAAATTATAAACTTCGTCAATAGCCAGCGAAAAGTTTATCAACATGTTAGACAAAATAACTCTTGGGGTGCCGGTTCACCGGTAGTAGCTATCCCGCCGTCACCGCTGTAGGTTGTTGTTTTTATCGGCACCCCTTTATTCTATCAGTACCGCGTTTACCACGCCCTCCTGGCTCGGTCTGTTGGTCACTTTTGCCTTTCCTATGCTGGTTGAGATTATTGCACCCTTCGTGATAACGTTTCTCCTCGCGTAGTGCACATGGGCGGGATTTTCAACAACGCTCTCAATCTCTGCCCTGATAACTTTGCCTTGCTTCGGGTCGTAAACGTTAGCGTACTTTTCGGCAAAGAGCTTCAACTTGTAGTTGCCACCTCTCACCCTTACCTTTTTTACCTTCCTTTCCCCGATGAGCGTCTCTACCTGCTCTCTACCAAGCTCGTACTTTCTTTTTTTTCTAGCTTTCCTGTAGAATCCTCCACTTGGCTTTCTTCTGCTTCTTCCCTGCCAAATCATACTCCATCACTTCCTGATATGGAATAAAATACTTCCGCCTTAAAAAGTTTAGCAGCAAATATTTATAACGATTAAACTAACTACTGTTATGGCGGAGAGCAGTTTTATTTACAAGGGAGTTGAGGTGACGTGGCTGAAACATGCAGGCTTTAAAATTAAGGGTTCCATAGTTGTATACATCGACCCATACGACATACCTAAAGAACTCGAGAAGGCTGATGTAATTTTAGTGACACACGACCACTTTGACCACATGGATGTTAAGAGTATCAGAAAGCTCTCTAAAGACGATACGGTCGTTGTACACCCTTCAGGATGCATCATTGAGGGTTTCGAGAGTTGTGAGGTAAAGCCCGGAGAGGAGATTGAAGTGAAAGGTGTAAAGGTTAAGGCTGTTCCAGCCTACAACGTTGACAAGCCATTCCATAAGGAGAATTGCGTTGGCTACATAGTCGAGATTGACGGCGTTAAAATATACCATGCAGGTGACACCGACAGGATTCCAGAGATGAAGGATATTGAAGTTGACATTGCCCTCCTACCAGTTGGTGGAACATACACGATGGACCTCCAAGAAGCCATAGAAGCCACTAAGGACATAAAGGCAAAATACTACATCCCTATGCACTTCGGGGCAATTCCACAAACTTCGGCAGACCCAGAGGAGTTCAAAAATAAGGTGGATGGTGCTGTGGTTCTAAAACCAATGTTCTAATTTTTTAGTGTGCTCCTAGCCAAACTTCTTTTATTTTATATACCACTTAACATTTTCAAGGATGATTTTATTCACAAACTTTTTCTAACTAGCTCTTTTTTCAAACTAATTAAATTTATTTTATTCTTTTTTGTTACTAAAATCAAAAAAGTTATTAACAAAATATAGACACGGAGGCTAATGGAGCCAAAGGCCGAAATCAAGCAAGAAATTAGCAGCTACTGGGATAAACGGGGGAAAGACTACGGTAAGTCTCCGGGACATTCATCTCTACCAGAGGTTTGGAAAGATGTCTTATCTAACGTATTCGAGAGAAAAATGAGAATACTCGATGTTGGGACTGGAACGGGTTTTCTTGCGTTGCTACTGGCTGAGTTGGGACATGAAGTTGTCAGAATAGATTTATCGAATGGTATGCTTGAGGTTGCAAGAGAGAGGGCAAGAAAGGCTGGGATGAATATTGAGTTCAAGATCGGAGACGCTGAAAACCTGCCATTTGGCAACGATTCTTTTGATGCGGTAATTTGCAGACATCTTCTCTGGACATTGCCAAATCCACAGAAAGCGGTTAAAGAGTGGAGTAGAGTTGTAAGAAATGGGGGCAGAGTTGTCGTAATTGAAGGGAAGTGGTGCGATAAATCTCTGTCATCAAAGATTAGGAGAGTTGCACGGACAAGTGGGGATTTTGGTATACGAAAAAAGAAATCCGTGGAGAAACCATTACAGGCAGGAAATAAACAGAATACTACCTTTCTACGGTGGTTCAACTCCGGAAAAAGTTGTTGAATTGTTTGAAAATGCCGGTTTATCAAACATATCTGTGAAAGACCTGAGCTGGATTAGAGAAAAAATGCTGGAAAATCAGCCCTTTATTTACCGTCTTGCATGGAGTAATAAGGCGTATTTTATGGTAGAAGGTTATAAGGAGGTGAAAGGGTGAAGTTTAAGGCTGCATTTTTAGTTTTGGTTTTAGCAGTGTTTCTGCTAGGGTGCGCGCAACAGGTAGGGGAGGGAGAAGCTAAAAAATCACTTACAGTCGGAGAAATGTGGAGTATTAGAAGTGTGACCCGGTAAAAAGCGGGACATTACTTAAGGAAAAGGCAATGATTGTAGAATGTTTGGTTGAAGCAAACCCAGACTTTACTTTAAAACCGGGGCTTGCAGAATCGTGGGAGCGGATAAATAATACCCACTGGAGATTTCATCTACGAAAGGGTGTGAAATTCCATGATGGTAGCGAGATGAAAGCAGAAGATGTTAAATGGTCGATAGAAAGGGCCTTAAAAGATCCAACGATAAAATCTCTCACCAAGATAAAGTCCGTAATACTCGTTGATGACTACACAATCGACTTTATCACAGAAGAACTTTATGCAGCGTTTCCAGCAACATTAGAATATTCAAAGCTTGCAATTGTTTCTCCAAATTCAAAGATGTATGAAAATGGTGTAATCATTAAACCTATAGGAACTGGTCCATTCAAATTCGTTAAGTGGGATACGGCTACAGAAACGCTGTATTTGGAAAGATTTGACGAATATTGGAAAACGAAGCCAAAGCTAGAAGAATTGATTATAAAAGCAATTCCTGACCCGGCATCAAGGGCTGTTGCGGTGGAAAAGGGTGAGGTTGACTTTACATGCGATGTGCCATATGGTGACGCAGATAGGTTATCTAAAGAAAAAGGGCTTAAAGTTGAAGTTCATTCTACAGCTAGAGTCTACCAACTCACATTTGGCAGTTTAAAAGATACGCCTTACGAAGACGTAAGAGTTAGAAAAGCAATAAGCTACGCAATAGACAGAAAAGCTATAGCAGAAAAAGCCTTGCACGGTTGTGCAGAACCTGCTTACGGAGTAATTCTACCAACACTGTGGTGGGCAAATAAGAACATAGTTGGTTATGAATACGACCCAGAAAAGGCAAGAGAACTGCTAAAAGAAGCTGGATGGGTGGATTCTGACGGAGACGGGATTGTTGAGAAAGATGGTAAGGAATTCAGCGTAACTCTGTACACTTACCCGCAGAGACCAGGCTTAAAACCAATGGCTGAGGCAATTCAGGCTTATCTAAATGATATTGGCATTAAAGTAGGGGTTAGAGTGATGGACTGGAGTGCAATAAAGAAATATATGGGCAAAGAAGACATGAAACTATCTGCCTACCATTTGGCTATGGTGCCAGACCCAGATTACTATTTAAGGAAAACGTATCATTCAAACGGTTTATACAATTCATGGGGTTACAGCAATTCAGAAATGAATAAATTGCTCGAAGATGGCTTGAAAAACTTTTGATATCAACAAGAGAAAGGAGATATACGACAAAGTCCAACAGATAGCTATAGATGATGTTCCATTGATTCATGTGGCATTCTACAAAGTTGCGGTGGTCTACAGAGACTACGTCAAAGGCTTTGAATTCAATCCAGTGGCTCACGACTACATGCTCAATCCAGAGATATACATAGCCAAATAACCTATTTTTTAAGAATGGTGAGAGGGGTATGATCAAATACATATTGAAACGACTATTAATGGCGGTTTTAGTTGTAATAGCAACTTCTGCCCTAACTTTTTGCCTTCTATCTGTAGTTCCAGGTGATACTGCGTAGATAATAATCAAAAAAGTATTAGTAGGGGATGAGGAATACAATCCGACAGAAAGTGAAATACAAACTGTAAAAGACGTCTTTGGATTAAATGATCCAGCAATTGTCTTATATTTTAAATGGTTCTGGAATGCAATACATGGGGACTTTGGACGTTCCTACGTTTCAGGACTGCCTGTTTTAAATGAAATTTTAATAAGGTTGCCTGCAACAGCTCTTCTGGCATTCTCTTCAACCATTCTGTCAATACTAATTGCAATACCTCTCGGTGTTTTATCGGCTTACAAGCAAAATACCCCTTTAGATTATGCATGTTTGGCTTATTCAGCATTTTTCATATCTATACCTAACTTCTGGTTTGCCTTAATTCTTATTTTAATCTTTTCACTATATCTCGGCATCTTACCAGTAGCAGGATTCGGCAGCTTAGCTCATCTCATCTTGCCATCGATAACCCTTGCAACAGGGATGTCTGCAATCACAACCCGTCTAACAAGGTCAAGTCTTCTTGAAGTTTTAGGGCAGGATTTTATAGTTACAGCAAGAGCTAAGGGCTTGAGTGAAAGCGTTATACTCTACAGACATGCATTGAGAAACGCGTTAATCCCAGTTGTTACAATTGTCGGTATTCAAATGGGTCATTTGCTTAGCGGAGCAGTGATAGTAGAAACGGTCTTTGGATGGCCGGGGATTGGAAAGCTCCTTGCAGATTCAATCGAAGCTAGAGATATTCCAATGATACAGGGATGCGTTGTGTTTATTGCTGCTATGTTCTCCATCGTAAACCTTCTTGTTGACGATTCCTACAGATTTCTGGATCCGAGGGTAAAATATGGTGAAAAATTATGCTTAATCTTGGACTATGTTTTAGGCATAAGAGCATTCTTGCTGGAGTAGCAATTTTGCTTTTTCTTATGGTAATGGTAGCTTTATCACCCTTATCTAGTAATCCGACCGAGATAGACCTTGTATAGTCCCAAAAAATTTGACTTTAAATACTAATGGGTTACGGCAACTGACTGTAGTATCCAAAAATTATTTCACAACCCAACATCCAACTCTTGTGAGAAAGCTAACAAACAAGAAAATCAGATGGATCATCAAACAACTCGAAAAAGGAACTCCAGTAAAGGAAATAGCTGCTGTG
>JAPDIW010000002.1 GCA_029259415.1 Archaeoglobi archaeon | reverse complement strand
AAACGGGAAGATAGAGAAGTTCTTTGACTGCTACAACAGGCATAGGGATGATTTTGAAAGCTTAGATGACTTCGTTTACTGGTACAACAACGTCAGATTCCATGAAAGCCTTGACACCAAACACTACCTCCAAACACCAGAAGATGCCTTCTGGAGCAGGTTGCCGGTAGAGGCAAGGTTAGGTGTTGCATTCAAACTTTTTGATGAGGTGTTGGAGAATGAGAGGTAGGGTTTATAAGGTCAAAAATTTTGGGACTATACACCCTCTATGACATATGTGATGATTATATTTATCTCTCCGTTCTTCATATTAACGTTCCGATAATCTTCCCAGCCCACTAGGGTTTCACCCCCAACCCCGAACTCATACAGACAGAATGTTGCTGTAGAGTCAGGATTAATAACTGCATTTACGTCAACTGTCAAACCCTCAGGCGGGGTTTCAGTACCATCAAACACTCTCTCATCCCCCCAGTAAATCTCCGAGAAGTCCACAGAACTATTAGTGTCGGCTTCAATGAAATTTCGCTGTACCTTGGAGATCCGCTATCAGTCATTCTGTCTCTGATCACGTTTATGGAATCATCCAACGGGTCTATCGTGATACTATCAATCGTAACAGGTGAATTGAAGAGATTCTTGAGCGTAAATTCTACACCACCCTTTACTCTCCCTTGATCTGGACCATCCACGGCAACTGCATCGTTTTGGTAAACTAAATCACCCACCAAACCAACTCCTTCAACGGTCAGGTTTATCACATCTGTACAACTTGCAACCGTGCCTATAACGCTCACATCACCGTTCGCGATTGCATTCAGAGTTATCTGAGCTATTCCCGATGGATCTGTTTTATCCTCATAATTACTCGCAGAAACGACGCTTGTGTTATCTATGGCAAAAACCCTTGATTGTTTTTATTTTTTGTCTTTTGTTCAGAACTTCTGTTCCCTTACTGTCGCTTCTCTTGCCGTTCAGCATCGCAATTTTTGCAGCCATCATATCGGGGAGTACCAAACGATCAGCCTCGGTATGTTGGATCCGGACTCTTTCGAGTACATGTAGGTGTATCTCGTGTTATGAGTATTCTCATTCTCGTCCTTTATACACCACCCATAGTTGGGGTTGCCGGAAATGAAACCTCTCACATCCGTCGTGACGTTCCATGAAAGCCACCCCTCATCAACTTTAACCGTATCCGTTGCTGTCGAGCTGAAACCCGGCTGGTTGTTCCATGTGAGAGTGTCTTCACTCCAGTCATTTTGAACGAGGTGAGCACCGTAATTTCTGTTCTTTGCTCTCGTGTCGTAAACGTAAAGCTGCAAAGTTGCATTTACAACGTGAGCACCGGCTGGGAGACTCGAAACGTCGAACTTCACGAAGGTTCTATCCTTCCACAAAGATAGAGAGTCAACGAGGAGGTACGACTCGCTGCCGAAGTTTGAGTTCGGGTACAGCTGGTCGGCAAATGTGTCGTCAGTTGGATTAAACGTCACGACCGTTATAACTCCGACATCCCTTGAAACGGAAGCGCTGCATGCTCCCTTATCATCGCATGCCTTTGCATAAACTCTGATAATGTGTCCTTCTTCCGCTGCTGTAACTGTGTAGGTGTTGTCAGTACTCCAGTCTTGAAGAATCACACTGGCAGTATCATCATAGAACTTGTAGTAATATGTTATTGGATCCCCATCAGGATCTGTTGATCCAGATGCCGTTGCTGTTATCGTCTCACCAGAATAGTACCTATCCTTGTCCGTTGTTAGGGATGGTTGGTTTGGTGGATGATTAACAGCTCCAACTCCCTCAACGGTAAGGTTTATCACATCCGTACAGCTCGCAACGGTACCTATAACACTCACATCACCATTTGCGAGAGCAGTCAGGGCTATCTGAGCTACTCCTGATGGATCTGTTTTATCCTCGTAATTACTCGCAGAAACTACGCTTGTGTTATCTACAGCAAAATATACCTGAGCATTGTAAACAGGGTCACTTCCATACATTACCTTAAAATTTAGAGTTTTACTTGCCCCCTCTTGGGACACGTTCCACGTTAAACTATCTCCCTCCATCCAGTATGCGTTGTAAATACAACCGCTTCCACCAGTAGGTGGTGGATTAACGTTTACGGAATAACCTAGAGAAACAGTGGCTATGGTGAAAGTAACATCACAGCTGCCGATATTGTCGGCATTGAAGTAGTACCAAACCTCTCCATTGTCGTCGGCTGTTTTCGTTGTGGTGGTGTGACAGGAGTCAGTTACACTGACAGCAACGTTCCTAACCGGATTGTTAAACTCATCTACAACTCTAACACCCAACGGTACAGTTGTCCCCTCGTAAACAGTGTAACTGGACTCGGATAATGGCTGCAATCCAGCTGGACTCGTTTCAGAGGCAACCTCGACCTCACCAGCACTCGTTGCCGTCGCCACAAAGTAGTTTATCGAGAGTTCAACGTTGTTAACATTCAGAGTTATCTTCCTCCCACCTTGCGTAACGTTATCGCTTCCGTAAATGCTTGAGAGTGTTTCATTCCACCACGATGCGGTTCTCTCATCGTAACACACAAATTCTATTGTTCCGGAGAATCTCGTCGATCCCCCGTAAGAGACAGGGTAGAAAACGAGATTGACGTTCTCTGTCGTGGAAAAAGGATTGAACGTGGCGTTGATTAAATATATCGTGATTTTACTCCTGGTGAACGAACTTTGATCAGAATTGACAACGAGATAAGAATTCTCAACTTTGAAGATAGCGGAATGTTCAAAAACGAGCTCAGGAGAGGAGCTGTAAAGGTAGTTGGGTTTGTAGGTTATGGCGTAGGTCGTGAAATTTTTGCTGTAGGGTGTGGAATCTACAGTACCAGAAATGTTTACCCAAAGCTCCCTCTTCCCCACACTTCCGGCAGCCTTTGACGGAGAAAGCAGGATGTAATATTCCGGATACTTTACGCCAGCATCAATAACAACTTTTGCGGGATTCCCAGTTGAAGCTGCCAAGCTTACAGCCTCACTCAGCTCCGCAACTTCATAACTTACCTCATCTAAATGCTTGGCTTCAACAGCCTTGTTCCACTCAGGAACCCAGCTTGACTGCACGATACCAATGAATCCCATGATTATTGCGAGCAGCAGAACGAATCCGATGAGCGGTGAGACTGCCTTGCTGTCCATCCTGATGTACCTAATAATCAAACAAATATAAATTTATCTTTAGGTCTTTACGTTTCAATCAATTTTACTCACACAAGCAAAACTCAAACAGCAAGTCGTAAAGCTCCACAACTCCCCCTATGACAATTATCGCCGGATTCTCAACTTCCGCTCTTTCAGCAGTCTTTGCGAGCTCTCCGAGCTTGGTTATTAAGGTTCTCTGCTCCTCGGAAAACCCCTTCTCGATGATAGCAACCGGTGTTTCCGGATCCTTGCCGTTTTCAATTAATTTCTCAGCTATCTCCACAGCTCTTCCAACTCCCATCAGCACCACGATTGTAGCGTTAAGCTCTGCAAGGGCCTTCCAGTTCAGCCTCTCCCTGCTCTCTCTCCCTGTTATAAAGACGAGTGCTGGATCGTAGCGGCGATGTGTAAGCGGAATTCCGACAGCCTCTGGAACTGCTATTGCTGAAGTGACTCCGGGAACGAACTCAAACGGGATGCTATGCTTAGCCAAAAACTCCGCTTCCTCTCCACCCCTGCCAAAGATGCATGGGTCTCCACCCTTCAGCCTGACTACCATTTTTCCCTTCCTTGCAAATTCAACGAGCATCTCGTTTATTTCACCCTGACTCTTCCTGTGCCTTCCACTCCTCTTCCCGACGTTTATGACCTCCGCTTTGCTCTCTTTCAGCAAATCAGCAACCTCTCCGATCAGCTCGTCGTGCAGTATGACATCCGCTTTTTTTATAAGTTCATAAGCCCTCAGCGTGAGCAGATCCTTTCTTCCCGGCCCCGCCCCAACAATGTAGACCTTACCCACCATAGACTTCCTTCCTCAACTCCCTCCCAATTTCTGCAGCCTCCTCAACCGCACTCTCTCTTGAAAGCTCCTCTTCAACCCTGATGTACTTCTTGTCGAGAATTTCACATGTCAGCCTCACTTTGTTTCCTGCCTGAGCGTAAACTCCCACAGGGACGGCACAGCCAACTCCCAGCTCTCTTATTACAGCCCTCTCCACCATCGCCTCAAGCCAGGTCTTCTCGTCGTTCAAAAAGGACACAAGCTCCTCCTCACCTTCTCTTGTGGCAACCGCGATTATTCCCTGATTTGCGGGCGGTACAACCAGAGACGGTTCAAGCCTCTGATACTCGATCTCTTTATCCAGCCCCAGCCTCTGCAATCCAGCCTCAGCAACGACTATGGCATCATACATTCCCTCTCTCAACTTTCTCAGCCTTGTGTCCAGATTTCCCCTCAGATTTTCAAACCGAAAGTCATCCCTTACCCTCTTCAGCTGTGCCCTCCTTCTAAGGCTTGAGGTTCCGATAACCGCCCCTTTGTCAAGCTCCTCCAGCCTCTCTCCATCTTTGGAAACCAGCGCATCGCATGGCGAGTCTCTCTCTATTACGGCAGCAATCACCGTCCTCTTCACCCTCTGGCTCGGAACGTCCTTGAAGCTGTGAACCGCAATATCCACTTTACCCTCCGCAAGCTCGGTGTCGAGGGCCCTGACGAAAGCTCCCATCCCCTTGAACTCGTAGAGGGGCTTGTCCTTCATTATGTCCCCGGCAGTCTTCACAATTTTTATCTCAACCTCGTATTTTTCCTTCAGCCTCTCAACCACCTTTTTTGTCTGAGCTAAGGCAAGCTTGCTGCCCCTCGTCCCCACAACGAGCTTCATATCGATACACTCACAGCCTCAATCGTCTTTTCAACATCCTCTTCCGTATGAGCAAAACTCACGAAGCACGTTTCATACTGTGAAGGTGGAAGAAACACACCGTTTTCCAGCATTCTCCAGAAGAACTCCATGAACCTCTCCTTGTCAAGCTGAAGGGCTTCGGTATAATTTCTCGGAGTGGAGCCGAAGTAAATGCAGAACATCGATGCCAGACTTCCAACCTCACACTCAGCCTTTCTGTCCTCTATGACATCCCTTATTCCCTTAACGAGCTTCTCCGTCAGGGAGTTTACTCTCTTTAAAACATTGTTCTCCTCCATGAACTTCACGGTAGAGTAGCCTGCGGTGAGGCTGAGCGGATTTCCGCTGAAAGTTCCCGCCTGATATACATCACCTGAGGGTGCTACTCTCTCCATTATCTCCTTCCTGCCACCAAAAATACCTATTGGCAGTCCACCACCTGCAATTTTACCGAGAGTCGTTAAATCAGGCTTCACGCCGTAGTACTCCTGCGCTCCGCCCATTGAAACCCTGAAGCCTGTGATAACTTCATCGAAAATCAGCAAGACATCATTTTCTGCTGTAATCTTCCTGACTTCCTTCAGATAATCTTTCTCAGGGAGTATAAGGGACGAGTTCCCCATAACTGGCTCAAGGATCAACGCAGCAACTTCATTCTTATTTTTCTCCAGAACCTCTGCAAGAGCTTCAGCATCGTTGAAGGGAACCTGCAGGGTGTTCTTCACGAAATCTGCAGGAATTCCTGCTGAGTTTGGAACGCCGTGAGTTGTGGCTCCGCTTCCAGCTTTGACCAAAACAGCATCATGCGCACCATGAAAACTTCCCTCAACCTTGACAATCTTGCCTCTTCCCGTGAACCCCCTTGCAACTCTCAGTGCAGCCATTGTTGCCTCGCTGCCCGTGTTCACGAACCTCATCATCTCCATTGAGGGGAAGTGTTTCTGAATCAGCTTCGCATACTCAATTTCAAGCTCTATTGGGGTGCCGTAGAGCCATCCCTTCTCAAGCTGCTCTTGAATTGCATTTTTGACAGCTTCATTAGCATGTCCTAAAATCAGTGGGCCGTAGGCCATACAGTAGTCAATGTAAACGTTACCGTCAACATCATAAAGCTTGCTTCCTTCTCCCTTTGCGGTGTAAAAGGGATGCGGCTTGAAAGCCCTAACAGGACTGCTAACACCACCCGGAAACAGCTTCAAAGCGAGGCTGTAAAGACTCCTCGACCTTTCGAGCTTCATAACTCCACCTTTTTCACCTTGCTTTAAATCTTTTCTCACCTTTTTCGGGAATATTCCCTTAAAATGGGATAAAACTTATATAGTGCGAACTCTCCCATATGTTATGAAAAAGATATTGCTCGACGAAGATGAGATTCCGAAAAAATGGTACAACATCCTGCCGGATTTGCCCGAGCCACTCCCTCCACCGCTCCACCCTGCAACTCAGGAGCCAGTTAAGCCTGAAGACTTGGAGCCAATTTTCCCGAAGGGTCTGATAGAGCAGGAGATGAGCGGGGAGAGGTGGATAAGGATTCCCGAGGAGGTTAGGGAAATATATCAAATCTACCGCCCAACTCCGTTGGTTAGAGCAGAGAGGCTCGAAAAAGCTTTGAAGACACCCGCGAGGATTTATTTCAAGTATGAAGGGGCAAGTCCTCCTGGCAGCCACAAGCCGAACACCGCCATTGCGCAGGCATATTATAACGCCAAGGAAGGGGTTGAGAGGCTCACAACTGAGACTGGAGCGGGACAGTGGGGTTCTGCACTCTGCTTCGCAACCAAACTCTTTGACATGGCGTGCACCGTTTACATGGTGAGGGTCAGCTACATGCAGAAGCCTTACAGGAGGGTAATGATGGAGACGTGGGGTGGGGAGGTCATCCCCTCACCTAGCGAGAGAACAGAAGTAGGCAGGAAGATCCTGGCTGAGAACCCTGACACTCCCGGCAGTTTGGGTATAGCCATCAGCGAAGCGATAGAGGATGCTGCCAAAAATGAGAACACAAAGTACAGCCTTGGAAGCGTCTTAAACCACGTTATGCTCCACCAGACCGTAATCGGGCTTGAAACAAAGGCTCAGCTTGAAAAAGCAGGAGAGAAGCCTGACGTGCTTATTGGATGTGTCGGTGGTGGAAGTAACTTTGCCGGCCTCAGTTTTCCTTTCGTGAAAGAAGCAGAGAACGGAGACCTTGAAATCATCGCTGTAGAGCCTGCTGCATGCCCCACTCTGACTTCTGGAGAGTACAAGTACGACTACGGGGATGTTGCAGGGCTTACGCCCCTCTTAAAAATGTACACGCTCGGCCACGACTTCATCCCGCCACCGATTCATGCTGGTGGGCTGAGGTATCATGGAGACGCTCCAACGCTCTGCATGCTGGTCAAGCACGGCATAATCAAGGCGAGAGCGGTGAAGCAGCTTCCCACCTTCGAGGCTGGATTGCTCTTCGCGAGAACTGAGGGCATAATTCCGGCACCCGAAACAAACCATGCTATCAGGGCTGCAATAGATGAGGCGATAAAGGCGAGGGAGAGCAATGAAGAGAAAGTCATCGTGTTCGGCTTCAGTGGACACGGCCTGCTTGACCTTCAGGCTTACGACGACTACCTGGCCGGAAAGCTTGCTGACACCTGATTTACTTTAACTTTTTCAGCTCCTCAACAAATTCGTTGAAGTCCCTCGCAATCCCCTCGGCCTCACCAGCAGAGTGCCAGATGCACTTTACTCTCTCAGGTTCTATTCCGACCTCTTTCAAAGCTTCCCTTAAAGCCTCAAACCTGTCCTTTGCCTTATAGTTTCCATATTTGAAGTGGCACTCTCCCAGCCTGCATCCTGCTATAATGACTCCGTCAATTCCCTTACTCAAAGCCCTCAAAACCCACTCAGGATCGACTCTTCCAGAGCAAAGTACCCTGACTATTCTTACGTTTGGCTCGTACTGGACTTTGGTTGTGCCGGCAAGGTCTGCGGCACCATAGCTGCAGTACCAGCAGGCGAAAACGAGAACCAAGGGGTCGGCGTTCTTCTCCTCAGCAAGAGCGTCTATCATCGCCTTAATTCCCTCATCGCTGAAGAATCCCATATCTATTGCATCAGCAGGACAGGCTGCAACGCAGATTCCGCACATGGCGCATGCGTTGGGGTTTATCCTTGCCTTCTTTTCAACCGTTACAGCGTTGAACTTGCACACTTTCTCGCATATTCTGCAGCCTATGCACTTTTCCTCGTCCACGTAAGCATTATAGGGGTCAAACTCCGTTTCTCCGGTCAAAACGAGCTGTGCAGCCTTTGATGCTGCGAGACCTGCTGAAGCCACACTGTCCTGAATGTCCTTCGGACCACTCGCACAGCCAGCTAAGAAAATTCCCTTGACGTTTGTCTCTGCAGGCCTAAGCTTTGGATGAGCTACCTCAAAAAACCCATCTTCACCGATACCGAGGCCAAGTTTCGTGGCTAGGTCTCTGTTCCCCTCCATACCTACGGACAAAACCACGAGGTCGAACTCCTCCTCCCTCACTTCCCCCTCAAGCGTGCTCTCGTAGCTGACGATCAGGTTTCCATTCTCGTTCTCGATGATTTCTCCAACCTTGCCCCTTATGAATCTCACTCCCGCCTCCTGAACTCTCCTGTAAAACTCCTCGTACATTCTCCCAAAAGCCCTGATGTCGATGTAGAAGATCGTAATTTCAGCGTCGGGATACCTCTCCTTTATGGCGTATGCGTTCTTCAGGCTTACCATGCAGCAAACCCTGCTGCAGTATTTGTTGGTCATCTCATCCCTGCTGCCAACGCACTGAATGAAAGCTATCTTCTTAGGCACCGTGCTGTCTGACGGCCTAAGCAGCCTTCCCATTGTTGGCCCGCTGGCAGAGAGCAGTCTTTCCAGCTCGATTGTCGTAATAACGTTCTTGAACCTTCCGTAACCGTACTCCGTCTTCCTTCTCGCATCAAATATTTTGTAGCCAGTTGCTACGATTATCGCTCCCACATTTATCTCCAGCGTCTCTGGCTTCTGGTTGAAGTCAATGGCTTCTGGCCTGCAGGCTTTCTCGCATAACCTGCATCCTATGCAGTGCTCCCAGTCTATTGCAGCATAGAGAGGAGTTGACTGTGGGATTGGGATGTATATCGCCTTCCTGACACCTATGCCGTAATCGAACTCGTTTGGTATCTCAACCGGGCAGACGCTGCTACAGTCGTCAATACAGCCCTTGCACTTGCTTTCATCCACGTATCTGGGGTGCTTGATAACCTTGATTCTGAAATTACCAACGCTCCCGTTTATCTCGTCTATCTCGGCATTTGTGATTACTTCTATATTCTCATGATTCCAGACATCGCTCATCTTCGGAGCGAGAATGCAGATGGAGCAGTCGTTGGTCGGAAAGACCTCATTGAGCGTTGCCATATGCCCCCCAATCGTGGGGTTCTTCTCTATGAGGTAAACCTTTATTCCTGAATCAGCCAGCGTCAGAGCGGCCTCTATCCCTGCCACTCCACCTCCGATAACTGCAACGCTTTTCTCAATTTCAGCCTTTCTCCTCTCAAGCGGCCTGTTGGTCTTTGCCTTCGCAACAGCCATTCTGATTAAGTCCTTTGCCTTCGCCAGAGCGGCCTTCGGCTTGGTCTGGTGAACCCAGCTACACTGCTCCCTTATGTTTGCTATCTCGACAACGTAAGGATTCAGCCCGGACCTGACGGCAACTCTCCTGAAAGTCGCCTCGTGAAGTTTAGGACTGCACGCAGCGACTACAAAAGCGTCAAGCTGCTTTTCTTTTATCGCATTTGATATCTGCTCCTGTCCAGAATCGGAGCAGGCATAATCAATATCCTCAGCGTGAACAACACCATCAATCGTCTTTGCATACTCAACAAGTTCTTTAACGTCAACAACTCTCGCTATGTTCAGACCGCAGTGACATACAAAAACTCCAATCCTCATTCCCTTGTCCCTTAATTTCTACGATTTTAAATTTTGCTATCTTATCTTAGTCATACTCTCTCCAGGTCTTCCCGCACTTGGTGCACCTGAAGAACCTCACTTCGCTCTCATCAGCCGCTCTCAGCTGTCTGAGCCACCAGAAGGCTTCGTTGTGACCACATGCCGGACAGATTGCCTTCGTCGTTGGCAAAGTCTTCAGGTTTTCACCCTCTATGACAGGCACTTCCTCCTTGTTTCTCTCAACTTTAATAACAAGCTCCTTGCTGTCGTCTGCCTCCTTCTCAAAGCCGCACTTCCTGCAAACGAGCTTATCCCCCTGGTATATCATCAAACTCTTACATTTCGGACAGAATTCCACGAAGAGTCACCTCCGCATCTTTTATCATCTTCTCATGGTCAAAGGCAAGCTTCGGAAGATTTTCGAGGCTGAAAAGCCCCACTTCCTTGGCATCGCTTCCTGCTTTAAGCTCTCCCCCCTTCGGAATGACTATAAAGCATACGGAAACGAAATGTCCCCTCGGATCCCTGTCAGGATCGGAGTAAACACCCACAAGGGAGTGTATCTCTCCCTTCAACCCCGTTTCCTCCTCAACCTCTCTAAGCACGGCATCCTCCACCCTCTCCCCGTACTCAACAATCCCTCCGGGAAGAGCGTAAAATCCTTTGTAGGGCTCGTTCAGCCTTTTTATCAGCACTATCTTCCCTTGATAGGGGATAATGGCATCAACGGTTAGAGTGATACATTTCATGGAATGAAGAGTTTCGCTCTCGTCATATATCTTTTAGCCTTCTCCACACTCCACCCAACCTCTCCCACACCTGAGAGTGTGTGCGAATCGCTTCCAATGCTGTAGGTAATCTTCCTGTCCACGCAGAGAGACAGGAACTCGTCCGGCGGGGATTTATGAGAGGAGTTAAGCTCGATAGACACACCAAGCTCTTCCACTGCATCAAGCATCTTCTCATCAAGCTTCTCATCCCTGCCGTCGAAACCGAACAGCCTCGAAAAAGGATGGCCTATAATATCCACGTCGTATTTCTCCATGCAGCTCAGGACTCTTCTGTAATACTCCTCACCACAAACGTATTCATGGACGGAGGCAATCACAAAATCAAACTCGAAGTCCGGCAGGACGATTTCTCCGGCAGCGTTTATGCTGCACTCTATTCCGCTGTATATCTTTATCCCGTAAAGAGAGGATGCGTTTTCAATCTCAATTTCCCGCATCCTCGCCTTACCCTCAGTCAGACCAAAGGGTAGCTCGATGGAGTGGTCTACGATGGCAATGGCCTTAAGTCCTCTCTCCTTCGCCTTCCTTGCAATCTCCTCGACACTCGCCTGTCCGTCTGAATACTGGGAGTGGATGTGGAAGTCAACCATCTTGTCAACCATTCTTTCTCCTCATGAACTCTATAACCGGAATCATAACTGTTTTGGAAAACTCAATCACCGCTGGACTCTCACTCACGATTGCTATCTGCGTTCCGTCAATGAATATTGATAACGTTTTTTCCCCGTCAAAAATGAAAAGGCCGTGGCAAAAGTTCTTGAAACTCCTCGCAACCTCCTCCTTCTTCTCGAACTCGTAAGTTTCTGCATTCTCTATGACGCTCGCATTTGAAGATATTATGACCAATTTGCACCTCGCTTTTTTGAGGATTTCAGCCAGCATGTCGGGGATATACGAAATCACGCCGATGATCTCATTCTTTGCCTCCTCAACAAACTCTCTGAGCTTTTCGAGAACCATCTCTCCTCTGTAAACCCTGATGACGTCGACTTCTTCAGCCTCAACCTTCGGAAGTTCTCTCTTCAAATACTCCAGATTTCTGTTAACACCGCTGGAAAGCACCGCTATTATATCCCTCGCACTCAGAGCCTTGAATTTCTTGGGTTTTCCAAACGACTCAACCAGACCCTTTGAAACAAGGGAATCCATGACATCGTAAACTGAAGTTCTCGGTATCCCGCTGAGCTCCGAAACCTCCTTGGCAGTCAAAGTACCCTTTGAGAGCAGAGCCACAAGGGCTTTTGCCTCGTAATCGCTGAGTCCAAAGCTCTTGAGAACTTCCAGCAGCTTCATTATGTTTTCAACATATCGCAAGGTATATATAACATTTCGTTCCGAATGCTACGACAGGTGGTATTATGAGACGGTTAGTGTTGGCCATAACGATACTGCTTCTCGCTGCATCAGTAGCCTCAGCACTCGATTATGAGGAAAAGCCGGACATAGCGGTTTCATTTTATGGATCTAACTATTTCGAGAGGGGAGACCAGAAGACTCTGACACTGGTCGTTTACAACAACGCAACGAGGGAAAAGGTGGAGTATGACAATATGGATGAGGCAGGATTTTTCGGCCAGAACGAGGACATGCTCTTCACGGCATACGATGTGAAGTTCACGCTTGAAGGCAATGACTACATCGAGGTGAAAACTTCCACGCAGAGCGTTCCCGCCCTGCCGCCTATGCAACCCACAACTCTGAACTTTATCGTGAAAATCAGCGACGATGCCAAAGCTGGAAAATACGAACTCAATCTAAAGGCCACGTTTTACAGGATAGATGGGCTAAAAACTATTGAACCGTATCCAGGAATCAAGCAGGTTAAGTACGAGATAGAAAACGAGACAGGAAACGAAAAGAAAGTATACATCTACCAGTCAATGCTCAAAAAGTATGAAATAGACTACACAAAAGTAACCAAAACGATACCAATCGCTATTTACGTTGAGGAGAAGAGTGTTGTACTTGAAGTGGTCAGCGTACAGTCCGAAGATTTGATTGGAAAGGGGAAGGGCAAGATAACAGTTGAGGTAAAAAATGTTGGAGATAAAGTTGCAAAAAGCGCATACCTTGTTCTCGACACGCCTTCAGGTATAACGGCTCAGGGACTTGCCCTGCAATCACAGGGGCTTACCGCAATGCCCGGTATGATGCCAGGGATGACCTCGATGCCGATGGGGATGCCAATGGGATTTCCTGGAATGGGCGGCATGCAGGGTGCCCAAATGCCCTCTACGACGTCATCCCTCTCCACAACCAAAGCTGCTTACTATGTCGGAGACCTCAAACCCGGAGAAACTGCAACCGCGACCTTCTACCTCAAGCTTGATGTGAAGGATGAGGGGGTTTATCCACTCCACATAAAGGCGGTTTATCTGGATGACTACGAGAGGCTAACGGAGAGCGAGAGCACGACATTCGGAATTCACGTCAAAGCTGCACCGAGTTTCGAGGTGGTTGATGTCAAAAGCTCTGTTTTCGTGAATGCGAAAGGAGATGTGACGGTAAAGCTCAGACCCTCTACGGACTTGAAAGATGCAAGCGTGATACTGACCGCAAAACAGCCACTGAGCGTTTTAAGTGCCGAGTACTACGTTGGTGATGTTAGAGCTGGAGAAGAATTTACCGCTGTTTTCAAGGTGAAGGCGAGTGACGAGGCAAAACCCATAACCTATCCAGCGGAGATAACGGTAAAGTACAAGACCATGGACGAGTACTTCGAGAGCGATCCGGTGACCGTAGGAGTGAAGGTAAATCCGAAGATGAAGTTTGAGGTCTATGGAACTCCGAAAATTGCAGCGGGAGGCGAGGGTGTGGTTACACTCACAATCAAAAACGTTGGAAATTTCACAATAAGAGAAGCAACTGCAAGGTTGACGATAACAGATCCTTTCTCTTCGAGTGATGACACGGCATACGTAGGAACGCTAAAACCCGGACAAACGGCTGAGGTAAAGTTCAAGCTCAGCGTAGATGCGGATGCAACTCCAAAGAAGTACGGATTAAATCTGGAAGTAAAGTACAAGGATCTGGAGGATGAGTGGGCGATAAGCGAACCCACGAAAGCTGTAATTGAAGTGACACCGCCACAGCCACCTTACGGTGCGATTGCTTTGGTTGCTATAATAGCCCTCATAGCAGTTGCTTACTATGTGAGGAGGCGCAGGAAGTGAGCTTTGAAGATTTCCTCGAAAAAATTTCGAAATTTATTGCAAAAAGGCCAGGACTTGTGGTCTCGGTTACAGCCTTAGTCGTCGTCGTCTTTCTGATTTCCGCCTCACAGACAGAGTACACGTCTATCGAATACGAGAGATACTTTCCGATAGGCGATCCGGTTTACAAGGACCTCCAACTCTACGAAAAGGACTTTGGAGTTAGAGCTGAGGGAGTCTACGTAATGATTAAGGGCGACAACGTGGTGAGCAGAGAGGTCTACGAGTACATGCTCAAATTGGGAGATAACCTGAAGAACGTTGACGGCGTAGGAGGTGTGACGTCTCCGGCTTCGATAATTGCAGAGCTGAACGGTGGAGTTTTGCCAAACGATGAATCACAGCTTGAACGTTTGACCGATCTCTACGCACATCAGCTCGTTCCTAAAAAAACGCTCGCATTAATGATGGTGACCATAACTGTAACAGATCCAGATAAAACGATGGAGCTCGCCGAGCAGATAGAGAGGGTTGTTGAGTTCACGCACAGGCCAACAGGAATAACAACCGAAGTCACGGGATCACCAGTTTTGGGCCATCAAGTCGTCAAAGTATCTGAGAAGGAGACGGGGATGACGACGACGGCTTCAATAATTGCAATGGTCGTTCTGCTCCTTGTAACGTTCAGTGGGGCCGTCAGGAGAAAATACACCGCCTTCATGCCCCTCATTATCTCCATATTCTCCGTGATAGTCATAGTCGGTCTTCTACCTCTTGCTGGCATAAAGCTCGACCCGGATATAAGCTCAACTCTGCCGATACTAATTGGGTTGGCGATCGAATACGCTGCACAGATCCAGAACAGGTACGAGCACGAGAGAGTGAGAGGAGTCGATAGAGACGATTCGGTTGTTATAGCTGTAACAAAAACTGGCTTAGCCGTCGTTCTCGCCATGCTCACCACAGTCATAGGCTTCATGTCCATGGCCACAACCTTAATTCCGGGGACCGCACTCTTCGGAATAATCATGTCTTTGGGCTTGGTAATCGCCTATATCTTCTCAATAACCTTCCTTCCAGCAATTTTGAAGATGCTGGATAAAGAAGAGAAAGAAGGAGAAGAGAAAACAACGGAAGTAAAGGAGGAAAAGAGGGGAGTCGGAATTTTGGAGAGGGTTCTGACTTCCGTAGCATCTCTCACCGCATCAAAACCCAAAACCATACTGGCTTTGGCTCTTATAGTCATAGTGTTCGGGGCTTACGCGAACACGCAGATAAAACTTGAAACAGACACCAAGAAGTACTTCCCAGAGAACCTACCGGCAATGGTGAGATTCAACGAGCTTGAAGACATCATGGGTAAGCAGTACATTTACACAATCGTTCTTTCAGTCGATGAGATCGGCGTTGATGAGCTTAAAAGATTGGACGAGCTTGGAGAGTACATCATGAACAAGGAGGACATGGTTTACAAGTCCGACTCCCTATCCTCGCTGATAAAGGAATATCTGGGCAGGCTGCCAGAAAGCGATGCCGAGCTTTCTGCGATTCTGAGCATGATACCAGAGGATGTTCTGACGAGGTACGTTTCGGGTCACACTCTCGCCTTGTATCTCTACACATCCGCAGATACTCACGAGAAGAGAGTGGAGCTTACGGAATACCTTAAGAAGGACGTGAGATTCTTTGGGTGGCACGAAGGCTACTACATAACTGGCCAGCCTGTGATAATGGCACATCTCGGCGAAATAATGCTGAACAGCCAGACTCAGATGACCTTGGTTGCTTACGGACTCATCGTTCTACTGCTCTTTGCAACCTACCGTTCGATAACAAGGGCGGTAGTTCCCCTAGTTGCCATAACGACCGTTATCGGTGTTCTCAACACAATGATGTTCTTAGTAGGAATGAAGCAGACAATAATGTCCATAGCGATAAACTCGATAACTCTCGGTTTGGGAATAGACTTCTCCATTCATATGGCCGAGAGGTACGCTGAGGAGAGGGAGAGACACCCGCCGGAGAAGGCAGTAACAGTTGCAATAGAGGAGACTGGAAAAGCAATAGTCACCTCAGCTTTAACAATGGCTGGAGGTTTTGGAGCTCTAATGCTCTCAACATTCCCGATGCTCTGGGACTTCGGCTTTCTGTCCTTTATTGCGATAATATTCAGTCTGATAGGAGCGCTGACAGTGGTTCCAGCTTTCCTGATGATCACGGAGAAGTTCGGGGGAGCGGACATTGTTAACAGTCTGTCAAACGCGTTGAACAGCAGACCAGCCTGATTAACTTTCGAAACAAAATGAGAGGTTCAAAGTAAAGGCACGTGACTAAAGCTAATGCAGATTCTCTCAGCACTTCCAAAGGAAGAAGTTAGCGATACATATCGGGGGGGGGGCAGATAGCAGTTCACCCACAAGACCATCATCCGGGATGTGGAGTTTCTCCTGGAGTGGTGGGTATTACGTTACAGGTGGGCCGGTAATTTGCGGGGAAATGGGGAGGATCGAGGAAAAGGTGCAGTTGGTAGTCAACAACATCAGCAGTTAGGGCACCACATGACAATTAGTATGAGGAAAACTTAATATACTTTTTATCACATTTTTTGTTAATGCTGGAAAAAATTTACTCTGTGCTAGGCATTGGTTCATGTTTTATAAAGAACGGCGAGGTCGTCGATAGTTACCTTCTCAGTGATGAAGAGTTGGGATTTATCAAAAAAATCGCAAAAGTGACGATTCAATTGCCTGAAAAATTCAAGATAGGGTTTTTCGAGCACGAGGAGGGTAAGGCAATCGTCTTAAAGCATGGCGAGGGTTTTATTTGCTTCCCAGCAAGATCCGACAACGTTATGAGTGAGCTTAGGAAGGTAAAGGTGGAGGTTTATGATAAAATCCTACCTCATCAAAGTGGGTGAAGAGTTGAGAAAACACGGCGAAGTTCCTGCAGGATACAAGGAGCTGTTTTCAGTTCTATTGGAAAATAAAATCAAAAATGCTGTGCTTCTTCTCAACGATGAAGCCTTGTATTTCGAGAGCAACGACATTTCCGGGCTGGTGGAGGTCGACAAAAAGCACATTGGGACGGCAAAGATTCTTCTCAGGAAAGTTGAAAAGGAGACAAGAAAGGTAGACCTTTCCTCTATTGAAGAGGCATTCGAGTTGGCTGAAAAGCTAGAAAAGGCTAATTTGGATGAAATTGCAAAATTTTTAAGGTGATGGTATGCTGTATGAGGTTCTTGCAGTAGTTTCGGGCGGAGTGCTTGGGTTTGGTGTTACGTGGGCGTATTTAAGCCACGCAATAAAGGAGGAAAAGACCAAGGAGGATGAAATGAGGAGAGTCAAAGTTTCTGCAGTAACATCTTCAATCGAGCCTAAAGCAGAGGTCAAAATTGATAGGCCACCTTCAGATCTCTCGGAGTTCGTTGATTACCTCAGCAACAAGTACATGCTGAGCGATGTAACCCTGCTGACTCCCGATGGTCTTCCGATAGCTTCCAACAGCTCTGAACCTGAGGAGGATGCGGCAATTGCACCAGAGCTGCTTAAAGTCGGAAAAGGTCTGTTAAACTCCAGCAGGATTATTATAAGTGGAGAGAATACGAGAGTTCTCGTAATGCAGGTCACTTCGGATGTTATGCTTCACGCAAGAGTCGCAAGGGATATTTCGAGAAGGGAAATTGAGAGGATTGGTGAGGAAGTAAAAATGGTTCTGGAGGAGGTAGTATGATACCTATCATCGCTCTGATTGCGCTTTTAACGTTGCAGGCCTCGCCTGGGGATGTTGTCAGCATCAATGTAACGGATGCGGCAATGCTAGCTGTCAGTGACGATTGTATGTACTTCGTGGATAATCTCCAACCGTCTATCAATGCCACACCCGGGGAATACGCTTTGAAGATTGGAATAAACTGCACTCCGGGCTTGAAAGAAGTCTATGCTAACGGTGAGGTTCTGGCCAGGATAGAGGTGAATGAAACCTCGATAGACTACCAGAGTTATGCAGCAAAGTTGGAAAAGGAAAATCTCGATCTGGAGAAGGAAGTTAAGAACCTCGAAGAAAAGCTGAAGGGAGCTCAGGAGCAGACGGAGGTTCTGAAGTCTCAGCTTGAAGATTTGCAGAGGAATGCAAAAATGCTGCAGATTCAGAATGAAATGCAAAAGCAGCAGATTTTACAGCTTGAAAAGAAGCTTGAGACTGCAAGCTCAGAACTCAGGGAGAAAACGGGAAATCTCGAAAAATTGAGAGAGGAGATTGAAGAGCTTAACAGGCAGAGCAGTCTGTACAGAACTGCAACGTTCTTTATGGTGTCTCTTTTCGTCGGTTCGTTCGTCGCTCTTGTGTTTGTATCGAGGAAGGAGTAATTTTTTGATTTACCTTTTTTGCTAATTCACTAAAACCAATTCACCAAATCTTAAATAAATCAACTATGAGTCCCTCCAATGGATGTCCCTGCTGATGTCCTGAGGTTATGGGATAAGTATGGCCTTGACGAGGGGGTGAGGAGGCACTGCATTACTGTAGCTAAAATCGCAATGAAGATTGCCCAAAAAATTCTCGAAAATGGTCACGATGTTAATATGGAAGCTGTTTTGAAAGGAGCGTTGCTGCACGACATTGGCAGGGCTGTAACTCACGACCCGTTTCAGCACTTCATTAAGTCTGCCGAGATACTGAGGAAGGAGAACGTTGATGAGAAGATTGTAAGGATTGCTGAAAGGCATTTCAGCGCAGGAATCACAGCAGAAGAGGCGGAGAAGCTCGGTCTTGATTCAAAAGACTACATGCCGGAAACACTTGAGGAGAAGATAGTGAGCTTCGCTGACAACCTTGCAATGGGGGATAGAGAGGGGACATTCGAGGAGTTCATGAAGAGGCTCGATGAGATAGACAGGAAGAATCCGGAAATGCGATGGTTGACAGAGAGAACAAGGGAAAGAGCTAGAAAAATCAAGGAAGAGCTCGAAAGGTTAAGTGGATTGGTGTTCTGATGCTCCACATCCTCCTTCTGTTTTTGGCTGTCCTTGCAGTATCATCTGCCGCAATATTTGCTTTCCTCGCGTCAGTTCCGGGAGTTGTGGCTGCTTTCTGGAGACTGGCCATCTCCATCCCCTTCCTTTTGCTGATCTACAGGCCAAAGAAAGTAAAGGTAGCAAAAATGGCTGTCCTGGCCGGACTTGCATTGGCTCTTCACTTCTCTTTCTGGATAGAATCCCTTTTCCATGCTTCAATAGCCGTCAGCACGACGATAGTCTGCACACATTCCCTCTTCTCTGGACTCTTCGCCTACCTGTGGGGTGAGAAGCCGAAGCCAAACCAAGTGGCTGGTGTGCTAATTGCAATGGTCGGTGTTTACTTTCTTAGCGGTGCAGATGCTAGGGCTGATGCCTACGGAATACTGCTGGCACTTGCCGGAGCTGTCGCGGGTGGATATTACTTCGCATCTGCAAGATTTGCGAGAAATGTTGATTTCCCCTCTTATTTGCTGACAACTTACTCTTCAGCAGCGTTTTTTTCATTGCTCGCCTGCCTTCTGACCTCTCAACCGATTTTCGGCTATTCTGTCAGCACGTGGATTTACCTTGTTCTCATGGCGCTGATCCCGATGCTGATAGGCCATTCCCTCCTCAACTACCTTCTGAGGCACATGGAAGTCCTGCCGGTGACGGCAAGCGTCATTGGAGAGGCTGTCGGAGCCGCAATTCTTGCTGCAATCTTCCTGAACCAGACTTTGGAGCCTCAGGCCTATATTTACATGCTCATCATTCTTTCCGGAATTGCTCTAACTTTTCTCAGTCCAAAGCAGAGAAACAACAACGGCAAAGGCTAAGCTGGCTATGAATCCCGGAAGCACAGAGTAAACGGGGATCCCGGCAATGAATATTGTTTTTCCATATATTGCGAATGTTAGGAGAGTTACTACGAATCCGGCAACCATGCTCAGCCTCGCTGCGTGCTTGTTCATCCTCTTCCAGTAGAGTCCCAGCATGATTGGGAAGAAGAAGCAGTTGGTCATCAGCGATAATGCAGCCCAGATGAACCACGCAAGGAGATTCTGCGGGAACAGAGCTATGGCAAGAGAGCCAAAGCCAATTAAGGGAACGACAAGCATGTTTATTTTCTTGAGCGAGCTTTCGGACAGATTTTTACCAAGAGCGTTCTTCAGAACGTCATAGCTTATGTTGTTCGCAGCCGTGAGGATTAGCCTGTCAGTCGTGGACATAACTCCGGCCAGAATTGTGGGTAAAAGTAGGACGAAAAGCCAGTAAGGCAGAGCTCTGCTTGCTATCGTCGGGTACGCCATGTCTGACCACTTAACCTCTACGCTTCCAAGAGTAAGGTTCGGAATGTCAATCATTCCCTCAGCCCAGGCGACTCTTGCCGCAATGCCGGCGAGTGATGTGAGGAATATTGCTGAAAAGCCGATTACATACATGACCAGCGGCCCCCATCTGGTGTACTCGATTTTTCTGAAGGTCAGCATGTTGTTGACTATGTGCGGTGCAACCATTAATCCGAGGGGAACAGTTATTCCGAAAAGCGTGATGTTGTAAACCCAACCTGCTAGGGGGACTGATGCAGGAGCAAAGGGCTTACTGAGGTACTTTGCGAACATGAAGTCCTCTGCAACACCCCTCGTTGCGTTCTGCATTTCTGGCAGCATTAAAAGAGCCTGATTCATCCCCTCAAACCCACCAACCCATGCGATTATAAATGGCACTGTGATGTAAATACCGAAGAGCATCAGAATTGACTGCAGGAATGTTGTCCATGCCGTCGAGAACATTCCCCCGCTCATCACATAGGCAACAACAATTACCGCAGCGATAACTGCCCCCATCCAGTAGGGAATGCCCAGAACGACGTAGCTGACTACTCCGATAGCGGTGTACTGGCCTATGAGGTAAACAAAGCATGTTACTGCGGATATCAATCCCGCAAGAATTCTAATCACTTTGGGGTCGTTGTACCGGTAGGCAAGATAATCCTGAATTGTGAGAATCCCGTTTTTCTCTTTAAGATTGAACAGCTTGTAGCCTATTAGAATTGTACCAAAAGCTATGGCAAAAGGTGGCCCAATTATCCTCTCCCACACATTAGCGTAGCCGGTTGTAAAGGCTAGACCAGCAACACCAATGAGGGTCATTCCGCTGAATACACTACCTATCATCAGGAGGCAGTAAGTCCAGAATCCGAGTTGACCGCTTGCAGCGACAAAATCTGCAACTGTCTTCGTCCTTTTCGCCCCATAGTATGCTATGATAGCTATTGCCAAAAGGTATGCCAAAAAAACTGCTACTGCTAGCAAAAAATCACCTCCATTTTAATCCCCAGATTAGCAGGATTATGACTTGAACGCTAACAGTCACACTGATACTCGCAAACGTTATGGCTTCCATCCCGAACATGCACTTATGAGACAAATTCGCAAATAAAAGGATTTCTATTTTTGCTGAGCCTTGTTAGTCACTGAGCACCTTCCGGCTTGAATCTGAGAATTGCAGCAATTCCACCAAACGCCCTGTAGAGCATCTCCCCTTCATCACTCTCTGTTGAAAGGAATTCGACCTTTGCCCCTGTGCTCTCTGCAAGTTCTGAAAGCTCGAGCACTATGTCCCTTCTCTCGACCTCTTCCATTTCGATGTTGTCCTCTTCACAAAACGGCGGCTTCTCTATACCTTCTCTAACCGTCACCTCAACCTCCTTGCTGCATTTGGGACAGCGGTACTTGACCCTCTCGTACCTCAGGTCTTCAGAGAGAAGCAGCGTATCAACAGCTCCAAGTTCTATGTACCTTCTGACCTCCTCCTCACCGTAGGCTGCAAGCCCGTCTCTGGCCACCTCCTTGAGGAATCTCTGCATCAGGTTCTTTTCCCTGATTATGTCAACTTCCTGCAAAACGTCTTTCGCCTTTTCCACAAGCTCGTACAATCCAGACTCATCAGTGTAGCCGACATCAAACAGTCCAAGCACCTTTCTCTGCAACTCGTGATGAAGATACTCACCCTCGTAAAACTCCTCTTTCGTTGGCGATGGCCCTCCAATTAAAATACCTACCAGCTTGTCCTTGTAGGGAAGCAATGCTTCACTCGCCATCTCCCCAACCTTCTTGTAGAACTCGTGAATGGCTATCTCCCTCAGCCTCTCGAATCTAACGCTGCTCTGCCCTCCCTGTCTGTGCTTTCCCGGCACCATCGACGTGTCCCAGTCGAGAACCTCTATCCTCTTGCCCTTTAGCAGTCCTACAGTAGCTTCCCTTCGGTCGAGGACGAGCAGTCCGTAGAGCTTCTTCTCCGTGAGCATCTCCTTGAGAGGGTCGAGATAGAACTTCGAGTCGCAGTGATACTTGTAAAGCGGAACAGGTTCGGGAGGCTCTATTATTTCGGTTATATGCTTCTCTTTACCATTTACGTTGACAACTCCGCTTATTATTACCATCCCGTTTTTCGGAGGCTTTCTGAAGTGCTTAAGTCTGTTCAGAATCGCCTCTATACCTGCAAGAACGTTTGTTCTCGTTTGTTTTGACTTTATGTTGGAAGCTTGACTCAGCTCACTTCTTAGCTGATTTGAAACGTCAGCAATATTTTTATCAGGTGGAATATATAAAGTTATCAACTCGGTTCCCCTACCTTTGTACTTTTCAAGCTCCTCCAGCTTCCTCTTGAACTCGTACATCATTTTCTGTGACATCATACCACCTCGTGGCTTCTCCTGTATTGCCAGGCCCTTATAGCCCTGAGCAGATCTATTTTTCTGAACTCAGGCCAGTAGACATCGCAGAAGTATGCGACGCTGTTCGCAGCCTGCCACGGAAGGAAGTTCGAGAGCCTTTGCTCCCCACCCGTCCTTATTATCAGGTCAACCTTAGAATACTTTCCTTCACCATATAAATGTTCCTCAAGCATTTTTTCATCAATCTCATCCGGTTTCACTTCCCCTCTCTTGACCTTCATTAAGATTGCTTTTACAGCATCTATAATTTCCTGCCTCCCCCCGTAGGCTACAGCAATGTTCAGATAGTGTTTTCTGTGATTTTTTGTGGTTTCCTCAACCTCTTTTATCGTCTCGCGAAGATTTTTGGGCAGATATTCTTTCTTACCCACAACTCTAACCCTCAGCTCCCTCTCGTAAGTCCTTCTGTCTTTCAGGAGTCTCCTAAGTTCCTGCTCAAGAAGTCGGAAAATGTTTCTCCTCTCCTTTTCGCTCCTTTTGAAATTTTCAGTTGAGAAGGCGTAGAGTGTTAGCATCTTAACTCCCAGCTCCCAGCACCAGTCGAGAACCTCTTCAGCCTTCTTTGAACCGAAAAAATGTCCCTCATGTGGCTCCAGACCTTTTTTCCTCGCAAATCTCCTGTTTCCGTCCATAATGATGGCTATATGTTCAGGAATTGCTCCGCTCTTTACACTCCTCAGCAACCTCTTCTCGTAAATTTTATGAAGTATCATCGAATTCCTCAACGATTCTCCTTACCAAGTCAGCGTACTCGCTCTTGAGGTAGTATCTGTTCTTCTCTCCAAGCTCGGTTTTGAGTATTCCAAGCCTTGCTGAAATCAGGCCGACCATTGCAGAAACCCCCCTTGGGCTTATAGAGTATCCTTTTTTCGTCAAGATTTCGTGTATTTCGTTAGTTGTGAACCTCTTTCCTTCGAGGAGTATCTTCAACAGTTCTTTTCTCAGACCGTTTTTGTCCCTTTCGAGATACTTCCTTACCCTCGCTTCGACCTCTCCGTTCATGCCACACCTCAGATTTCCATTAACTCTAGCACCAGCCGGTTATACGTCGGATATCTTTCGACTATCATGAGCCTTAACCCTTCAGATTTTAAAGCTTCTCGGATTTCCTCGCCCAGTTCTGGAGTTGTCTCAATGCAATTTTCAAACCTTACAAATTCTTCTCCGGCTTCACTGAGGATTTTTTCTGCTGTTTTTAGCTTCTCTTCATCCCCCTCTATTCTGATGCATATGAGTGTGCCGTCTCTTGTTACCTCATAAAATTCTGGGTGGTTCATCGCCATCCTTATCAGCCTCCTTCTGAACTGCGCCACGTCTTTAAACCTCGCGCTGCAGTAGTGGAACTTCTCGGCTTTCTCGTAATTCTTAACAATTCTCTCAGTCTCACTGTCATCGACGTAGTAATCGACGACTTTGTATTTTCCCGCTAACTTCTCCCAGTTGCTCTCACTCGCCTCAAGCTGATTTATGTTGAGGAAGGCATCGTTTCTGTTTACAATCTCAACTATCTTCTCTTCGTAGCGGATTGCCGGTATCTCAAAACCAGCATCCATTCCCAGCTTTTTCGCAATTCTGATGGATTCCTCGTACTTTTCCGGATTTTTTAATTCGGGAGGGTGGAGGCGGATTTCGTCAAGGCCCTCAAGCTTTTTCAGCTTCTCCCCTGCAGGCAGAGAAGTGTAAAGATGGGCGTGCAGGTCAAGCTTCTTCGCCATTTTAAGATATTCTTGAACTCTATCAAGTTTAAGTAGAGGCTCTCCTCCAGTGATTGCTATCCCTTCTGCATCCATTATTTCGAGCTCCTCGATAACATCTTCAATACTTTTTACCGGCCTTTCGTTGGCAAAAACGACATCTTTCCCTATCTTCTCCCTCGAAACTGGACAGTAAAAGCATGAGTTGTTGCAGATGCCTGTTATGAATAATACAAGCTTGGAGCCTCTTCTGCAGAGCTTGCACCCTTCCGGGAGGTATGTGTAGCGACTTCCAGCCTCGATCCTCCTCATAGGGCAGCCTTTATCCTCTCCTTCACCCACTCCACTCCAAGAGATTTTATGAAGTACCCCACCCTTGGGCCGTAGTTCTTGCCAAGAACTGCCTTGTAAATGGCCTGAAAGGCCTTTGAGGGCTTAATACCCAACTCCTTTGAAACATCATACACGAGGGTGTGTATTTCTTCCGGGGACATGTCGTTCTTCAACCTTTCCGCATAAGTCCTGAGGAACCTCTCTTCCTCTTCACTGAAATCAACGCTGACCTTCTCCGGTATTTCGAATTTTATTCTGTCTGGAGCATACTTTTCAATCCACTTTTTCGCGTACTTCAGCCTTCTCTCCACATCCTTTCTCGTTATCTCATCAACTCTGTATCCAGTTCTCTCTATAATTTCAAGAGCTCTCTCCAAATCCCAGTTTGCAATCTGGCCAACGACAATCAGATGACGGAAGGGAACGTCAGAGTAAACAACATCCCCAACCAGGCTGAGTTCAACGCTTCTATCCTTCTCTTTAAATTTCTCCTCAAACTCCTCAACAAGGTCAAGCAGCCCAAATCCAGGGTCGAACTCGATATGCCTCTCTGGCTTGACTCTGATAGTGATATATCTCACTATTTCGGGAGGAATTACCTCAACCATTTCACGGACGGGAATTACAATCCCCTTCGAGCTTTTCATAGCTCCCTTTCCCTTGAGATGGATCCACTCGTATGGGACTGGATAGGGGGGCTCGTAATTGAAAATCTCCCTTGCAATTCTCACTCCCGTGTCGTAGCTCCCTCCGGCAGCAGCATGGTCTTTTCCAAAAGGCTCACACGTTATCTTCAAAATCTGCCATCTTGCAGCCCAGTCAACTCTCCACGTGAGCTTTCCCCCACCAGCATAGCCAACCTTCCCGCTGTAACCACACTCGCACTCGTAGTATATCCAGCTCTCATCGAAGGACTTCACTTTTGCTGAGTTAATCCTCCCACAATTTTCGCAGAGGGGCATGAAGGGATACCAGTCCTCCTCAAGCTCCCTTCCAGTCACTTCAGCTATGATTCTGGCAATTTCATCTCTCTTGCTTAAAGCTATCCTCGTATTTTCCTCGTAAAGGCCGTCTTTATACATCTGATAAGCCCTTCGAACCTCTACCGGAATACCGAGAATTTCGAGGGATTCGAGGAAGGGTTGGAGGAAGTGTTCGGAATATGAATCGTGACAACCTTCTGGATCGGGAATCTTGCAGAGGGGCATTCCTACGTAGTTCTCATACTCTTCCGGCAAAAAGGGATATCTCCTTCTCAGAGGGTCGAAATCATCGGCTATGTACACAATTTTTGCCTCTCCACCTGCATCGACGAGAGCTCTCCTGATGGCGTCTGCTGTAACCATCTCCCTCAGATTGCCGAGATGAATATGTCCTGAAGGTGAGATGCCGGTGGCTATTCTATGGGAATTAGACCTTTTCAGTAACTCTGCTGCAATCACATCAGCCCAGTGCATCGGTCAAGCTGTGGCGGTGCTGTTTTTAAACTTGCCTTTATCGAGATTGCAATGTTGGGAAAAAGGTTTAAATAAAAAGCGTATTAAATCTTAGCGTCGAGGTGATATTAATGAGATTCTTCATAATCGGGTTCGGACAGGCAGGAGGAAAGATACTGGATATGTTCATCGAAAATGAGAAAATGAGAGGCTCAAACATCAGAATGAGGTGGCTTGCGATAAACTCCGCTAGAACTGACTTAATGGGTTTGAAACACGTTCCTGTTCAGGATCGCATTCTAATCGGTCAGACTCTTGTTAAGGGGCATGGAGTTGGAACTGACAACAAGATGGGTGCAAGAGTTGCTCAGGAGGACATCGAGACGATTTTGAACGCCATAGATGAGAGGGGCACGCACGACATGGATGCTTTCCTGATTATTGCGGGTCTTGGTGGAGGGACGGGAAGTGGTGGCGCACCAGTCCTAGCCAAATACCTTTCTGAGATGTACTCGGAACCCGTTTACGCTGTTGGAATTCTTCCAGCCCCCGAGGAAGGAAAGCTTTACTCCCTCAATGCTGCAAGGAGCATGATTTCAATGCTGAAGTATGTAGATAATCTAATTCTCGTGGACAACGGAGCGTGGAAGTTCGAGGGGACGAGCCTTAAGGAATCGTTTGGGAAGATTAACGAGGAGATAGTCAGAAGGCTTGCTTTGCTGGCCAGAGCAGGAGAACCGATTGAGGAAGATGTGGTTGGAGAAATGGTTGTTGACAGCAGCGAAGTTGTGAACACTCTCCGCGGTGGTGGGATCTCATCGATCGGCTACGCAACAACGCTTGCTGAGTCGGCTGAGAAAAAGAAGAGAGGCTTCAGGCTCTTCAGTAAGAAGGAAGAGGAGGAGCTTGAGGCTCTGGAGAACGATAAGCCGATGAAGATCGCCACACTTGTAAGGAGAGCTGCACTTGGAAGGCTAACTGTGCCGTGCAACATTCACAGTGCAGAAAGAGCCCTCATCCTTGTCGCTGGCCCACCTGAGCATCTTGACAGAAAGGGACTTGAGAAGGCCAAGATCTGGCTTGAGGAGCAGATTGCAGGTGTAGAAGTGAGGGCCGGAGACTACCCGACAAGGAGAACCAAGTACGTTGCAGCATTAGTCCTGCTCGCCAATGTTACCGACATTCCGAGGGTTAAGGAGCTGCAGAGACTCGCAGCGGAGGCAAAGGAGGAGGCTGAGGAGGCAGAGAAAATGAGAATGGCAAAAACAATAGAGTTATTCGATGAAGACATAGAACCGCTGATCTGATGAGATTTGTGGTAGCGTTAACAGGGGCATCGGGGCAAATACTTGGGATAAGGCTCATCGAGAAGCTGATAGAACTTGGAGCTGAGGTTTACGCAGTAGCATCTGGTGCAGCCAAAATAACTCTGAAGACGGAGACCGACTACGATGAAGGTTACGTGAGAGAGTTTGCCACCAAGTACTACGATGAAGATGAAATTGCTGCACCGTTCGCCAGCGGAAGCTTCAGGCATGACGGAATGGCAATCGTTCCCTGCAGCATAAAGACCGCCTCATCCATTGCCTATGGCATAGCCGACAACCTGATAACGAGGGCGGCTGATGTTACACTGAAAGAGAGGAGAAGACTAGTTCTCGCTGTTAGAGAAGCGCCACTTCATACGGGCCATTTGAGAACGCTCACAAGGCTTTCCGAAATGGGTGCGGTAATTTTCCCACCCGTTCTTTCCTTCTACACCAAGCCAAAGAATCTGGATGATATGGTTGACCACACAGTCTCGCGGATCATCGAGCTGCTTGGTGTAGAGGTGGACTACAAAAGGTGGGGGTAAAAAGAAAACATTTTTCTTTAACGCGAATAAGCTCCTGCATGGCGGTTATTGTAGGTGCTGTAAGAACTCCTGTTGGTAGATTTGGCGGCAGCCTAAAAGACTTAGCAGCATACGAGCTCGGAAGCATTGCGATTAAGGGATTGTTGGAAAAAATTGGGATTGCTCCAAAGCCCACTCCGGAATCAATCGAATTCTATCCTGAGAAGCTGGAGAAGGGGAGGATTGATCTTGAATCCGCATACGACTATGATGGAGTTGAGGTTGAGATCGACGAGGTTGTTATGGGAAATGTTCTGCAGGCTGCTCAAGGACAGAACCCGGCGAGACAAGCTGCAATTTTTGCCGGAATTCCGAAAGAGATTCCGGCTTGCACAGTCAACAAGGTTTGTGCAAGCGGTCTTAAGGCGATAGCTCTGGCCTATCAATCGATAACGGCAGGAGATGCCAAAGCTGTTATCGCTGGTGGAATGGAGAGTATGAGCAACGCCCCATACGGGTTGCCGAAGGCAAGGTGGGGCTACAGGATGTCAATTACAGCTAAAGACGAGCTCCTCGACCTCATGGTTTACGATGGCCTGTGGGAGAAGTTTTACGGCTACCATATGGGGATAACGGCCGAGAACATAGCAGAAAGGTACGGAATAACCAGGGAGGAGCAAGATCAACTGGCTTACGAGAGTCACATGAGGGCTGTCAGAGCGATAGACGAGGGGAAGTTTGCTCAGGAGATTGTGCCGGTAGAGGTCAAGCAGAAGAAAGGGACAGTTGTGGTGGACACGGATGAGCACCCGCGCAGAGACACAAGCCTTGAGAAGCTGGCAAAGCTACCCCCAGTCTTCAAGAAGGATGGGACTGTGACTGCAGGAAATGCGAGCGGAGTCAATGACGGTGCAGCGGCAGTTCTGGTTATGGATGAAAAGTATGCAAAAGAAGCTGGTTTGGAGCCGAAGGTGAGGATAAAGGCGGTAGCTTCCGCCGCCATCGACCCGGCATACATGGGGCTTGGGCCAATTCCCGCCATAAGGAAGGTTTTGAAGAAAGCTGGACTTGAGATTAAGGACATAGGGCTGATTGAGCTCAACGAGGCTTTTGCTGCGCAGGCTTTGGCCTGCATAAAGGAGCTGAAGCTCGATCTGGAGAAAACGAACGTCAACGGTAGCGGTATCTCGCTGGGCCATCCAATTGGCTGCACCGGGGCGAGGATAACCACAACGCTGATTTACGAAATGGAAAGAAGAGGGGTGGATTACGGCTTAGCATCGCTCTGCATCGGTGGAGGGCAGGGAATGGCCATGATTGTTGAGAGGGTCTAATCTCCAATTTTTCATTATTTTTGTTTATAAAAAAGTTTAGCAAAAAATTAATTAAAACTAAACCTCCACACTGAACACCTCTGAGTTCCCGCAAACAGATACTGACCATCGTAGGCAAGATTTCTGATTTTGAGTTAACAGTCCGTCATTTACTGCAGTTAACGTGACGTATCCTTTTTTGACTTCATCAAGCGTCGTGTAGAAAACACCCTCGCCATACGTTGATAGAAACACCACTCTTTTATTCCAATCAACAACCATATCTGTAAATGTCCTGTCATCCAGCCTTATTTCTTTCTCTGCGGAACCGTACCTGTAAACGAGTTTGTATCCTACCCTGTCTTTTGACAGTACTATAAGCTCCCCGTTGTTTACGGAGAACGATACTGCGTAACCATCATAAACAACCCTGCATGTATCGTCGCACACGTAAACTTCCCCTTCATTTCCCTCCCACCGCCAGCTATCTCCAACAAACTTTCCTCTATATGTTCCAACGTAAAGCTTGCCGTCAAACACCCTTACCAGTGGTGCAGCTGAACCGAGATCAATTTTTGAGAGTTTTAGGGTGTTGAGGTCAAGCACGTTAACTCCTGAATCCATACTTCCCGCGTAGAGCTTATCGTTGAAAACGACCATTTCGTAATGTGCCCCGTCAATCAATCTCTCGATACATTTTTCTCCACCGCTCTGCAGGCATGACAAGTCCACGGCAAATACGCCATCTCCCCTGTAAGGACTCGGATAGCCGGTGGAGATGAACAGGTCGTATCTTCCCTCAAATTTTTCATTCGTAGATGCGGGCACACCACGAGTAGCCGGGAAGCGATCCATCCACCTTGCCAATTGTAAAATCAACATTCATTAGCGAGTCGCCGTGGTTTGTTGCTATCTCAATTCCGGAAACAGCTGTAATAACTATGCTACCCTTGAGAATTCCGCTGTTCAGTATACTTATACTATTAATTGTGTCTCCATAAATGCCGTCATACGACTGTTTCCAGTTCCTACCCCCGTCTTCAGTCTTCATCACTGAGTTCTAAACGCCTGCTTCGTAGCCTGTCCGCATCTTGTATTGACGGTTCCACCATCATAAAAGACCAGACTCATCGCATAGTTTGGATTTAGTGTGACATCGTAAAGCCTCTTGCCATCCCAGCATCCAACACCCACGAGCGATGAAGCTTTGCCTCTTCCTGAGAACGAGTAAAAGGACGAAATTCCTCCAGATCCGAACCACAGTCTGTTTTTGTTTACCGGATCTGTTTTTATGAAGTAGAAGATCGTGTTTGCTGGATCAACGTTCAGCATTACATGTTCAAAATTCCACGATTTTCCGTCAAACCTGCCTATGTAGTAGTAATCTTCAAACGTTCCCACGTAGAGGTCGTAGTTTTCATCCACATACACCCATGCAGTTCTGCTGTCCAAAATTCTCTCCCACTTCCCGTCGTAAACATAAAGGCCAGAGCTACTAGAGAGGAAAAAAGGTACGGATCTTTTGCCTCCACAAGTATTTCGTCACTTGCCGGACTTGTGAATTTTACAGCTTTTCCCTTTTCGAGGTAAAGCAGCATGCCAGCTCCAGCAGTTTCCTTCCTGTAAGGTTTGTCAACAATGGCTGTGAAGAACAGCCTATTTTGGTAAACTGCGAGGGAAACGACAATATACCTCTTCATCTATCTCCGAGTATCCAGTATAGACCTTCTCCCAAGTTTTGCCATTGTCACCACTTTTCCAGATTCCTTTATTAGAAGCGGCATATATCCAGCCTTCGAACTCCTTCACATCATAGAAGAGGATATCAACAAAATCATTCTGGTTTATAATTTCCCAGCTTTTACCACCATTTTCGCTCCTCCATACTCCGGAAAATCCATGAGAAACGAACAGTATCCCGTTCACAGACCTGATTATTTGCATGTCTCCTCCGTCCAACCCTCTGAGTTGAGTCCAGATACCCGAAACTTTATACTTCTCTTCAGGCTTCTCCGGTTGCGGTTTCGGATAGGGTGGTTTTGGCTTTAAACCCTTATCTGGCTTTTCGTAAGGCGAAACGCATCCGGCTGCTGAAAAAACGACCATTATGGCAAGCACAATCAGGATGCACCTCACCAATTGCATATATTATCATTTACAATTTAACATTATGTAATCTTTACTTTATCACTAACACAATGAATTGTGATTTCCTAAAATTATTTCCTGCCATCGAACCACCTCCAGCAGTAACCCAATACTCTCTCAGGTGGGAGCTTTCTCAAAAATGCTTGATAAGGTGTCTCTAACTCCTCCAGATTGAGACTCATGTGAGGTCTTTTGCAATTATACCACTCTACAAACTCATCCAGAGTTTCAAAGTATCTGGCTTTATCTTCAAGAGTCCCGTAGAATCTCTCGATCTTACCATTCGTTTG
>JAPDIW010000050.1 GCA_029259415.1 Archaeoglobi archaeon | reverse complement strand
AAGGTTGTATATATTGGGAGAGTAAAGAAGAACTGGATTGTTGAAGTGTTTGGAAAGAAATTCAGAATAGAAGAGTTATTCGAGAAAGAGAAGCTCTGCAAGAGGACTGTTGAAGGAAAGGAGTTTTTATTTAGCTTCCAAAGTCGTTAACATTCCTGAGGTTGGTAGGGTTAAGATAGTTAAATGTATCGTGGAAGATAAAAAAAGAACCATACTACTTAGTTTCAACAAACTGGAAGAAGAAAGCAGAGAACATAATAAAAGAGTATCTCAAGAGATTCTGGATTGAGGAGAAGCAAGAAGGGATAAATCCATTTTAAAGCTTGAAGGAAATTTAAGAAGTGAGAAGAGCAACAACGGTTTTATTCTGCTTATGGCTGTATTATCAAACTGCATCGAGTATTTAAGCTACAAGCTTGGTGTAACTTTCTACGATCTGGTTAATCTTTGCTCCGTTGATATAATACGGCATTTGCTTACGTGATTCACATGGTCAGTTATAAATTAGCAGAGGAACTTGGAAAAATGTAAAGGGGTAACGGAGGTTATAAAGCAGCTTCAGGCGGAAGGGATAGTAAAGTATGAGAGTACTCCTTCAGGGGATACGTACGTCTGCATTCAAATGAGTCCCGAAGAAATTCTGAAGCTGAGGATTGTCAACTACTTGAAGGAGAACAGAAGGGCTGATATCCAGACGATTGCGAGGGCTTTGGCAGAGGACAGAAGTGTGGTTTCAAATGCAATAACCGAGCTTGTTAATGAGGGTAAAGTTAAGTTTTCAGAGGAAGCAGGAGCGAGCTGGGTTGAGTTGGCCTGATTTTTGGATTTTTTGAACTAAATTACTGAATTTCTCGATATAATACTTTAAAATATATGTTTTTTTGCCTTTCTTTTTCGTTTCAAATAAAATTTTGATTTTTTTGATAAACCTAAATACTAATATTAATGGAAGCGAAATACCTATCGCTTGATTTTTAAAGTCAGGTGTGAAAAGACCACTATGATTGCCGACGTTTACATCGAGCTGAAGGAAGGTGTTGCTGATCCTGAAGGTGAGGCAACGCTCAAGGCTCTCAGGCTGCTCGGTTTTAAGAGGGTTAAGAAGGTCTCAACCGTGAAGGTTTTTCGCATAGACATCGAATCGAGGAGCAAAGAGGATGCAGAAAGAGAAATCGAGGAGATGTGCGAAAAGCTACTCGCCAATCCTGTCATCCAGAAATACAACATAGTCTGGAGAGAGTGAGAGCATGTACAGGAAGGTCGATGTCCCTTTTGAGCTTTACGAAATCCTCATCCTCGAAGCTGACGATGAGCAGCTTGCCAAAATCAGTGAGGAGCTCGGACTGGCTTTGAATGTGGATGAAATGAAGAGAATCAAGGATTACTTCCGACAGAAAGGCAGAAATCCATACGATATTGAGCTTCAAAGCATTGCCCAAGCTTGGAGTGAGCACTGCTGCTACAAGAGCTCCAAATACTATCTGAGACAGTACCTTCTCGAAGCGTCAAAAGCACCCCACGTCATCTCTGCCATCGAGGAAGATGCGGGAGTTGTGGAGTTCGATGATGAGTACGCCTACGTTACAGCCTTTGAGAGCCACAACCACCCCTCAGCAATAGAGCCCTATGGTGGAGCTGCGACGGGAATCGGAGGGATTCTTAGAGATGTGCTCTGCATGGGTGCGCAGCCTGTAGCGCTCATTGACCCCCTGTTTTTCGGAAATCTTGACACACCTTACGAGAAGCTTCCGAAGGGGACGAAGCATCCCCTTTACCTGCTTAAAGGTGTCGTTGCTGGCATAAGGGACTACGGCAACAGAGTTGGAATCCCAACTGTTGCAGGAATGGTTTTCTTCGACGATTCCTATCTCACAAACTGCCTCGTAAATGTGGGATGCGTCGGGATAGTCAGAAAAGATAAAATTATTCACAGCCGTGCCGGTGGGGCTGGAGACCTCTTTGTTCTTGCCGGTGGTAAGACGGGAAGAGATGGTATTCATGGCGTAACTTTCGCCTCCGCCGAGCTTGACGAGAAGAGTGAAGAGGAGGCAAGGGGAGCTGTTCAGCTTGGAAATCCGATAATGAAGGAACCACTAATCCACGCCTGCCTTGAGGTTGTTGAGAAAGGATTGCTGACGGGAATGAAGGATTTAGGCGGTGGGGGGTTGAGCTGTGTTATTGGAGAGATGGCTCTGGCTGCTGGCTACGGAGCAGAGGTTTATCTGGACAAGGTTCCGCTGAAAGAAGAGGGAATGGCACCCTGGGAGATATGGATTTCAGAGAGCCAGGAAAGGATGATGCTCACTGTAAGGCCTGAGCATATTGATGAGGTGCTCTACATTTTCCAGAAGTGGGATGTTCCTGCGACAGTGGTTGGAAAGGTCATTCCGGAAAGGATTACCAGAATCTACTACAAAGGATACAAAATTTACGAGATGGACACAGAGTTCGTTACTGGTGGCCCCGAATACTGCCGCCCTTACATTGCGAAAAAGCCGGAAAAGGAGCTTCACGAGGAAGTCAAGCCTCCTGAAGACTACGTAAAGGTCTTTCTGAAAATGCTATCCCACCCGAATGTTGCGTTTAAGGAGTGGATTGTCCGGCAGTATGACCACGAAGTGAGAGCCTCGACCATTCTAAAACCCTTACAGGGCAGAGTGAACTTTGAAACGCATGGTGATGCGGCAGTAATAAAGCCGACAAGGTCTTTCAGGGGGCTGGCAATTACGGCTGACGTCAATCCGTGGATGTGCAAGGTAGATCCCTACTGGGGCTCCGCCAGCTCCTTCGACGAGATGGTAAGAAATCTTGTGGCAGTAAATTCCATTCCGCACTCGTTCAACGACTGCCTGAACTTCGGCAACCCAGAGAAGCCTGAGAGAATGGGGGAGTTTGTTGAGGCTGTGAAGGCGATTGGGTGGATGGCCAGAGGAACAGCAATTCCATGTGTTAGCGGGAATGTCAGCTTCTACAACGAAACTCCCTATGGCTCCGTGGCTCCAACTCCTTCCCTGCTTGGAGTGGGCATAGTGGAGGATGTCAGAAAGGTAATAACGAGCGAGTTCAAAGGCAAGGGGACGGTGGTGCTCGTCGGTGAGACTGAAAAGGAGTTTGGTGGGAGCCTGTATTCTGCAGTAATGCAGCAGAGATGCCATATAGTCCCAAGAACGTCTCCAGAAAGGCTAAAAGCTTACAGCGACGCCATGCTCGAATCCTCCAGAAAGTTTGAGGTCAAAGCCTGCCACGATGTCAGCATGGGTGGCATTGCGGTCTGCATTGCGGAGATGAGCTTCGGAAGGGGCATTGGATTTGAGGCTGTTCGGAAGTTAAGCTTCGTTGAACTGTTTTCAGAGTCAAATACAAGATGGGTGGTTGAAGTTCCCGAAAGTTATGCGGAGAGCTACGTGCAGTTTTTCAGAGAGAAAGGGCTTAAGGCGGAAATCATAGGGTACAGCGGTGGAGAGAAGCTGAACTTCGGGACATTCAGCGTAGAGCTTGATGATGCAGACAAAGCTTGGAGAAGCGGGCTTTCGAGGTTTTTATAATTTTATTCAACTAACGTTAAAATTTTTCATTATCACAACATTACTGTTATAATTACCATAACAACAATAATATAATTTAACGAAAAACTATATACTCCCGTATCTAGTTAAACTATGCAAGAAGTAAAAAGATTTAGGGCTATAAAAGAATCAGTCTCCAGAGATACTGATAAAATAACAAGAATGGTAGGGTATTCCACTAATTCCCCATCTGATCTCAATTCAGATGACTCTATACTAAAAACAGACAATTGATTCACTTCCCGTTCCAACAGGACAAAACCATATAACTCGAAATCTAAAATAAAACCGATATAAACCGTAAAATTGACGAATCTTGGTGATTTTAGCTTTATTGGGTGATTGGAGTGAGGTTACCCATTGTCCCCATAAAAGGAGATGAGAAATGGGAGCTTCTATCGAAAATCGTTGATATGCTTGAAACTAGGGAAACCAAGAAAGCTCTGGCAAGAAATGGAATAACGCCAGTAAACAAAGCCATAAAAATTCTTAAAGTCGTCATTCTGGCAATGTTCTTCGAGTTAGAGATCTCTTATGCTGTTAGCGAGGTAAACAAGCGTTTAGACCTGAGAAATTTCTTAAAGATTGAGGAGGAGGTTAAATTGAGATCAGTATACTCATTCATGGCAGAATTCGAGGCAGACCAGTTTATAAACTTTGTCTTCTCAATTCTTAACTCTAACTCAAAGAAGAGGCGAAATAATCCAACCACTTTAATATTAGACTGGACTGATATATCTCTCGATCTAAATCCTTTCAGAAAGAGGGATTTGAAGGATAAGCCATATAAATGGGGATATTCAACTAAAGGATTCTTTCTGGGTATGAAGATGATGATTCTGATTGACTACAGCACTTTAACGCCTTTGTTCTTCCATGTTTATCCAGCAAATGTCCATGAGAGCAGGATTTACCCCCTAATCTTGGAAATGCTCAAGAGGAAGAGGTTAATCAGGTTTGGAGATTCAATACTTATGGATAGGGGCTTTTACGCCTACAAGAACTACCTGATAGGGATAAGGTACGGAATAGTGCCTCTGATTATCCCGAGGAAGAATTTCAGATTAGAGAAGCTTGAGGGGATGATAAGCTATCCTCTGTTTATCTTTAACTCGAAGAACGTTGAGAAGGAGAAGAGAAGGTACAGAAAGCTCGTTAAAAAGTTGTTTGAAGGATTGAAGATGAATCTGAAAAAATTGAGGAGCATAATAGAAGACGTAATCAAATTGGGAAAAGAAGCTTTCAGTTTGAAGCGATTGCACTGCTATGCTCTCGAGCCGGTGAGAAAGAGATGTTCTCTTTCTGTCCTGCTTACGGGGATGACAATTAAGCTCGGTTTCAGGGAAAAGAAGCTCATTCAGAGGTTGTCAGAGTGGTGATGTGGGGAAGACCCTATACTACTTAGTTTCAACAAACTGGAAGAAGAAAGCAGAGAACATAATAAAAGAGTATCTCAAGAGATTCTGGATTGAGGAGAAGCACAGAAGGGATAAATCCATTTTAAAGCTTGAAGGAAATTTAAGAAGTGAGAAGAGCAACAACGGTTTTATTCTGCTTATGGCTGTATTATCAAACTGCATCGAGTATTTGAGCCATAAACTTGGTGTAACTTTCTACGATCTGGTTAATCTTTGCTCCGTTGAGATAATACGGAATTTGCTTACGTGATTCACATGGTCAGTTATAATTACATTCTCTCGCCAAGCCACTTCCCGAAGTTGAGCAGTGTGTTTTCTGAGAAGTAATTCCCTATCACCTGCAGTCCGACAGGCAATCCCCTCTCGAATCCAATGGGAACGCTCAACGCCGGAAGTCCGGCCAGGTTAATCGGAACTGTATTAACGTCAGCCTTGTACATCGTCAGCGGGTCAGCGAGTTCTCCTATTTTGAAGGGAAGGGAGGGCATGGTGGGTGATATTAGAACGTCGAATTCCTCGAAGACCTTGTTGAAGTCCCTGATGACGAGTGTCCTGACCTTCTGTGCCTTCAGGTAGTACTTGCCGTAGTAGCCAGCAGATAAGGCGTAGCTGCCGAGCATTATCCTCCTCTTCACCTCATCCCCGAATCCCTCTGCTCTGACCTTTGAGAAGTACCTCCTCCAAGAATCGAGCTTCTCTAATGCGTAGCCGTACCTCACACCGTCGTATCTGGCGAGGTTTGATGATGCCTCACTCATGGCGATGATGTAGTACGCTGCGAGAGCGTACTTGAAGGACGGCATGCTCACTTCCTTTACCTCATGCTTCTCCCTGATGACCTCAACAGCCTCGCTGAAGCGCTTCATCACATCTTCATTGCCCCCCATCTCCGCAATCACACCGACCTTCAGCTTCCTGTCTTTAGGGACGAATTTGAACTCCTTTCCGGAATTTGTTGAATCTCTCCTGTCTTTACCCGCAATGACCTCAAGCAGTAGAGCGAGGTCGTCAATGCTGTCAGCCATCGGACCTATCTGCTCTAAGGAGTTTGCATAGGGGATAAGCCCATACCTCGAAACGAGGCCGTATGTCGGCTTTAAGCCGTATATGCCACAGAAGCTCGCGGGACACCTTATGCTCCCTCCCGTGTCACTTCCCAATGACAACACCGCCTCGTTTGCCGCTATTACGGCAGCACTTCCTCCACTGCTCCCTCCAGCAACTCTGTCAAGGTCGTAGGGGTTTCTCACGACACCGTAGTAGCTGGTTTCCGTCGTGGTGCCCATTGCAAACTCGTCCATGTTTGCCTTTCCGATGATGATTGCTCCCTCGGCTTTTAACCTCTCAACTACATGTGCGTCAAAGACGGGTTTGTAGTCGCTGAGCATTTTCGATGCACATGTCGTGAGAATGCCTTTGGTGGAAATGTTGTCCTTCACAGCCACCGGAATTCCGGCAAGCCTGCCTTTGAGCTCCCCTCTGTCGTACTTTTCTGCCATTTTAAGAGCATCATCTTTGCAGACGGTTATGTAGGCGTTGAGCTTGCTCTTCTCAATGCGTTCGAGTATCTCGGAAACGGCATCGTAGCATCCGTGACTCTCAACCTTTTCCTTCCACTCCGCTATCCTCACTCGACCACCCTCGGCCCCTTGATGTAACCCTCTTCCTTATGCTTGGCGTTGCTCAGAGCTTCTTCCTGCGACAAACACTCACCCTCCACATCCTCTCTGAAGACGTTTGTGATTGGGAGAACATGAAATGTTGGCTCTACATCTTCCTCAACCTCATCAAGGATGTTGAAGTAATCCATAATCTTTTCAAACTCCTTTCTGAACTTCTCAGCCTGCTCTTCAGTTATCTCGATTTTGGCCAGCTCTGCCGTGTGGTAAACGTCCTCGATGGATACCATGAGTGCGAGTTGAAGTTGAGTAATAAATTGTTTTTCAGGTGAAGCGGTGGGTGGTGAAAACAACCCAAAACAACTCAACCTCTCAAAGCCTTTAGAGCAGCTTCTCTCATAATTTCGACATCTGGCTTAACACCAGTCCAGATTTCAAATGCCTTTGCCCCCTGATGTACGAGCATCTCTATGCCGTAAACAACCCTGCAACCCCTCCTTTTGGCCTCTAAAATCAGCGGTGTATTCATCGGGTTGTAGACTGTATCAAAAACCAGCTCCACACCATCCAGTAGTGAAGGCGGCACCGGCAGTTCAGCTTTGAAACCGCTCATTCCAAGAGGGGTGGCGTTAACCAACACATCAATCTTCCCCTTGAGCTCTTCAACTCTGTTCAGCGGCCAGAAGATGCATTCACCGTACTTCCTCAGCATTTCTACCGCCTCCCTCCCCTTCGACTCTGTCCTGTTTGCAAGGATTACGGTTGAACCCATCTCCAGCAAAGCCAATGCTGCAGCCTTCCCTGCCCCACCAGCTCCTACAACCAGGGCGGTTTTACCCTCCAGGTCATTTCCGGCAAGCGCAGCCTTCACGCCGTAAACATCAGTGTTGTATCCGATCATCTCTACTAGGTCGATTGTGTTCACCGTCCTGATTTTCGCAGCTTCTCCTTTAAGCTCAACAAACTCAACAACACTCTCTTTAAATGGAATTGTGACGTTCAACCCCTTGAATCCCAAAGCTTTAGCACCGAAAACAGCATTTCTCAATTCGTCGGGCTTAACTTCAAAAGCCAGATAGATGCCCTCTATCCCCGCATCTTTCAAAGCCGCGTTATGCATCGCTGGAGAGACGGAATGTTTGACTGGAAAGCCGATGAGGCCGATGTATAGCATGGTGCGTGTAGTTGTCAGGTAAAAAAGGGTTTTCGTGAAGCTTGTAGGGTAGGGTGATTATCACTACCGAGCGGTAAGTATTTATCCAAAGCCACAGAGTAGGGATGATGAGAAGTTACGAGGAACTCCTTGAAAGAGCCTTTGAAAAGCTTGCTGATAAGGAAGTTAGCAGGAGAGGAAGATTTGAGATACCAAGGGTTAGCATTCAGAGAGAAGGGGCAAGAACGATCCTGAAGAACTTTTCCCAGATTGCTAAAACCCTCAACAGGAGCGAGGAGCATTTGCACAAGTTCCTCGTTAAATCACTCGGTACTGCTGGTTTCATCGACAACGGAAGGTTGGTTCTCCAGGGTAAGTTCACGGAAAGTGAGTTGCAGAAAGAGATTGACGACTACGTAAAGCTTTATGTCCTTTGCAAAGAGTGCAACTCTCCTGATACAGAGTTCGTGAAGGAAGAGAGAGTGCTCATGCTCCGCTGCCTTGCTTGCGGGGCAAAGCACCCGGTGAGAAACATCTGATGTTCAGAATGCGAGTTTACAGGGTAAAGGGAGAAGTGCTCGTTGCCGTCTGCGATTCAGACATAGTAGGCAGAACCTTCAGAGAGGGAGACCTTAAACTGGAGGTAAAGGAGAGCTTCTACGGAGAGGAAGAAGTTGGAGAGGGGGAGGTCAAGAGGGCTTTGAGAAATGCGACGATTGCAAACATTACTGGTAACAAGGCTGTCAATCTTGCAGTGAGAATTGGTATTATTGACAAAAACAGGATCCTTTACATTGAAGGATGTCCGCACGCTCAGATGGTTGTAATTTGATTCCCACACAGGAGATAGCGGCAAAGGTTCTGGCAGAGGTTGAAAGAAGCAGAATTTCGGTTAAGTCTGCGGTTCAGAAAATTGCCGGAGGATTTAACTACAAGATTAGGGGAAGTGTGCACGCTTACAGCCTCGAAACTCTCAAAAGGCTGAATGCAATAGATTTTTACCTTAAATCGACACTCAAAAACTTCGATAGACTTGACCTCTTCACGAAAAACCTTCTCAGGATTGCAGTTTACGAGATGAAGTATAAAGGAGTCCATCCTGCACTGGCAACGGACTCCGCTGTGAGAATTGCGAGGAAGAGAGACAAGAAAAAAGCACCGCTCGTTAATGCTGTCCTTAGAAATGTGGAGAAACTCGAAATCTCTGTCGAAGACAGGTTAAAGGAACTTTCTCTCAAATACTTTCACCCTGAGTGGTTTGTGAAGTACTCCATCGAGCTTCTGGGTGAGGATGAGGCGTTAAGGCTGATGGAGGCCAACCTGAATAACCCTCAGGTTTACGTGAGGGTGAACGAGCTTAAAAGCTCTGTTGAGGCTGTCAGAAGGTATCTGGAAGATAACGGAGCCGTGCTTGAGGAAACCTTTCTTGAGGAGGTTTTTCGCGTCAAAAGCTACGAAAAACACCCTGCATCACTTGAGTGGCACTCGAAAGGCAAATACGTCATACAGGATCTCGCTTCATGCTTCGTCTCTAAAGCCCTAAACCCGTCTCCCGGTGAAGTAGTTCTCGACCTCGCAGCAGCGCCGGGAATGAAGACCGCCCACATGGCGATGCTCATGCAGAATGAAGGTAAAATCGTGGCAGTTGACAACTCTCCGGAGAGGGTCAGAAGGATGAAGAGCAAGTTGAAGCAGCTTGGCGTTAAAATTGCGGAGGTAAAACTTGGAGACGGATGCAAGTTTGAGTATGAGGCTGATAAGGCTCTTGTCGATGCTCCCTGCTCCTCAACCGGCAACTACGCATCCCAGCCAAATGTGAAGTGGACATTTGACGAGCGAAAGTTCAGAGCGACTCTGAAAGTTCAGAGAAAGATGATAGAAAACGCTCTAAAAAACGCTCAAGAAGTGGTTTATGCGACCTGCTCGATAACCTTTGAGGAAAATGAGGGAAACCTGCTGAAAGTCGGAGTTAAGGTTCTACCCTTATCCTCACCTTTCGGCAGGGGGATTAGGGAGTTTAAAGGCGTGGAGTTCAGGGACTGGGACAAGGTTGTTCGAAGCTTCCCGCACCTGCACAATACGGCGGGATTCTTCATCTCAAAACTGACAAACCTTTAACACTGCCAGAGACGTAACAAAAGCAAGGCAGTTGGCTGAGCCTATCACGTCTCCATTTATCCCTCCAAAATGCTTTTCGGAGTATCTCTTCAGAAAGACCACTACTGCAAGCGCAAAAGCCACTGCAACAGCAGACTCAGCACCAATTTTATAGCAGACCAACACTACCGGCAAAGCACCAACCAAAACGTCTCTGAAAGAAATCTTTTCCATAAAATACGAGCCCATTCCTTCCCAGCTTGGTTTAGACAGAAACATCAGAAGTAGCATCGAGTATTTGGCTAAAACCTGCGAGAGCAGAATTTCCCAGAGTCCGGATTGCAAGAGCAGGCTGTAAAGCATTACAAAGTAAATCACCACAACCGCAACACCGCCTGTTCCCGTGTTGAGGTCTTTAATTGCATCCCTCTTTTTGCTTTCAGGAGCAAAAAGCGCATCTCCAAAATCTGCCAGCCCATCAACGTGATTTATCCCCTCAACTGCCAAATACAGCCCAACAGCCAGAAACCTCACATCCACAAAGTCCCTGATTAGATAGGGAATGGAGACAATCAGGGAAATCACAATGGCTGTGTATGGAAAAAGCCACAGGTTCTTTCTCAGTTCTTCAATGTCCCCACCTAAGGGAATTGTTGTAAGAAAGGAAATCGACGCTCTGACGGCTTCAATCATACCTTACACTTTTGAATCCGTACTCGCCTCTCAGCGGCACAAATCTCACAGATCCCCAGTTTCTCTTTCTCACATTGCCTTCTTCGTCCTTCTCCACAACAATCAGCCACTGTACGGAATCACCGATAGGAATGACAATCTTCCCTCCGGGTTTCAGCTGATCCACAAGCGGCTTGGGTATGTCAGGAGCTGCTGCGGTTACATAGATTTTATCGTAAGGAGCCTCCTTTTCGTACCCCTTGCTTCCGTCTCCAACTATAACCTCAACGTTGTTGTATCCAAGAGCCTGTAGAATTGTTCTTGCCTTCTCAGCCAGTTCCGGGATGTATTCGATGGAGATTACCTTCCCCTTCTTCCCGACAATTTCCGCCACAACCGCAGCGTGATATCCGCATCCTGTACCGACCTCAAGAACTTTGTCCCCTTCTTTCAAATCCAGAAGTTCGCACATTATCGCCACCATGTGCGGCGCGCTTATAGTCTGCCCGTAGCCTATGGGCAGTGGGGTATCCACGTAGGCCTCTTCCTTGTACCTTTCTGGGACGAAAAGGTGTCGGGGTACCTTCTTTATTGCCTCGTAAACTTTCTTGCTCAGGTTAAGCTCATACCTCAATCTTTCTGCAAGCCTTTCTCTTTTCTCATCGTAGTCCATAACCTCTCAGCCCTCTTAACATCGTCAATTGTGTTTACGTTCACAATACTGTCTTTCTCGATACTATATATCTCTTCTTCCTGCCAACCACTAAAAAGCGGGTCTATGATGTTCACACCCACCGGCTCACCCTCCATAACCACAGTAAGGGCGGGTTTTACGGTTTTCATGTATGCCTCAACAACATCAAAGGCAATGTCCCTGATATAAACTATGTCTGCTGAGGCAACTACAACCGGCTCGTCGATAGAAAGCTCATCGCATGCTTCACTGTAATCCTCGATGTAACCTCTTCCCGCCGACCTGTAAATTTCCACACCTCTCTCTGCAAGATACTTTTCCGTCTCCGGTGTGTATGGAGATGTTACGCCAATAACGTCAAAGTCCTTGTACTGCAGTAAGGAGTGGTCGACGAGCTTCATTCCGCAAACCTCAAACAGAGGCTTTTCTCCCCTCCCAAGTCTCGTTCCCTTTCCTCCACACATCAGGAGAGTTAGCATGAACTATCGTCTCCAAAAGTTTTATTAATTGTCCCCTCGAAAGGCTGAAAGCATGGCGAGAAAGAGAAGAGCTGCAAGAGTTAAGGATAAATGGACGATGAAAAAGTGGTTCACGCTCATTGCTCCTGAGTACTTTGGAATGGCAGAGCTTGGAGAGACTCCTGCGGATGATGCGAGTAAGGTCATTGGTAGAACGGTTGAAACAACGCTGGCAGAACTTACAAACGACTATTCGAACCAGAACACCTACAAGAAGCTCATCTTCAAGGTTTACAGGGTTGCTGGAGATAACGCTTACACCAAGTTCTGGAGGTTCGAGCTGACGAGAGAGTACCTCAACAGCCTCACCAGAAGGAGGACGAGCAAGATTGAGGACATTGTTGATGTAACTACTGCCGACGGCTACAAGCTGAGAGTTAAATCTGTAGTTTTCACGGTCAGAAGATGCAAGACGAGCCAGAAGAGGGCAATAAGGGCCATAATGAGGCAGATTGTGGTCGAGAAAGCAAGCTCGCTTAACTTCGTACAGTTCATACAGGAGTGTGTATTGGGCAAGGTTCCGGCTGAGATTTACAAGAACGCAAAGAAAATCTACCCCATCAGGAGGGTGGAGGTAAGGAAAATCGAGCTCCTTGCAGAGCCTGCCGAAGCTGAAACTCAGCCTGCTGTTGTTGAAGCAGTTGCTTAAGTTGCGTGGTGGTGAAGATGAAGTCGATGTATGCTTACATCAGGGAAGCTTGGAAGAAACCTTACGAGGGCTACGTTGGGGAGCTGATGTGGCACAGGTTGCAGAAGTGGAGAAGGGAGCCTGCGGTAGTTAGAATTCCACGCCCAACGAGGCTTGACAGGGCGAGGGCATTGGGCTACAAGGCCAAAAAGGGAATCATCGTTGTAAGAGTTAGAATAAGGAGAGGCGGAAGAAGGGCGACAAGGCCAAACAAGGGTAGAAAGAGCAAGGGGCTGATGGTGAACAGGAGAACGCCAAAGAAGAACCTGCAGTGGATCGCAGAGGAGAGGGCGAACAGGAAGTACCCCAACATGGAAGTTCTGAACTCCTACTGGGTTGGCGAAGATGGAAGATACAAGTGGTTCGAGGTCATTCTGGTTGACAGAGATCATCCGGCCATTAAGACGGACAGCCAGCTTTCGTGGGTGAGCAGGAAGAGAGGAAGGGTTTACCGCGGCTTAACTTCAGCAGGAAGGAAGGCAAGGGGACTTAGAAGGAAGGGCAGAGGAGCAGAGAAGGTAAGACCTAGCCTCAGAGCCAACTTCAGGAAGAAGCGCAGATGAAAGGAAAGATTGAGTGGATTAGAGTATCTGCAGTCGTCCACTCAACCGAAGATAGAGAAAAGGTCGGCGAAGCAATTTCAACTCTTTTTCCTTTTGAATTTGAGATTGCTGTAAGTAAGGCCAAAGGCCATTATGGAAACCCGATGGAATATCTTGAGGTGGAGCTGACAAAAAGCTCCGAAATAAAGAAATTTTGGGCTTACTTCCTTGAGCTTCTCGGAGAGCAGGTTGACGAGATTTTGAAAACGATTGATGAAAGAATAGACGAACAGAACGTTTTGCACATAAGAATTGACAAGCAGAAAGCATATCTTGGGGAGGTTGAGCTGACGAGCGGGGGAGATCCAATTGCTGTTAAGCTAAGACTGGTAACATTCCCCTCAAAGCGGGAAAAGATAATAGAGTTTGCCAAGGAGCTATGTACGACTTCCTGAGGTTCCTCCCTGAACATCTTCCTGACCTGGGCTTTAAGAGCTGTGTTTTCATGCTTGAAAAGCCTGGAGGTTGTGGAACTGTCATAAAAGCAGACTCCCCGCGAGAGTTGAGAAAAAAGCTTCGAGGTGTAAAAAGGAGAACCATCGTTGGCGTTATTGGGAAGGAAGCGGTTTGCAGGGAAGCCGTGATGAGGAGAAGGGTTGACGTAATTCTGGACTGGGAAGACAGGGAACTGGATTATGCAACGTTTAAGCTTGCCGCTGAGAAAGATGTGGCGATTGAGCTCGGACTTTCAAAGTTTCTCAGAACTGAGGGTTATAAAAGAATGCTTCTCTTTGAAAAGCTTAGACAGGAGATTATGGTCATCAAAAAGTTTGACGTCCCGTTTATTGTTACATCGGCTGCAGAAAACCAGTGGGAGCTGAGAACCAGAAAGCAGGTTGAAAACTTCTTCAAATTCTTTGGTGCTGAAATACCAAAGGCGAGACACTACGCTGAGAGGCTGGTGAGAAGGTACTTTGACGATAGGTACATTATGGATGGATTTGAGATTGAATCTTTTTCCTAATTCAGTGGATATTAACTGAGGGAGGGGATTAAAGCTCAATCCCCAATAGAAAACTTGATAAACTCTTGAAGCAGTTTTAATCATAATGCAGCATATTGAATCTGAATTAAAGGGTATTAGGCCTCCCTACAAAACAAAATCCCTCTGTCCAGAGTGCCTGAAAATTCTGGAAGCAGAAGTTTACGAAGAAAACGGAAAAGTCATGATAAGAAAGGTTTGCGATGAACACGGAGAGTTTGTTGACGTTTACTGGGGAGATGCCGAAATGTTCAAGAAAGCCGCAAGATTTGCTGCTGACGGTCGTGGCATTTCTAACCCAATTACCCAAAACACTACATGTCCTTTTAGCTGCGGGCTGTGCAACAAACACAAAAGTCACACAGCCTTGCTAAACATCGTTTTGACCAATAGATGCGATCTGGCATGCTGGTACTGCTTCTTCTACGCTAAAAGAGCAGGATACGTTTACGAACCAACTTTGGAGCAGATAAGGAAAATGGTGAGAACAGCGAAGAATCTGAAACCCATTGGCTGCAATGCTGTTCAACTCACTGGCGGTGAGCCTACACTTAGGGACGACCTGATAGACATAATCAGAATGATAAAGGAGGAAGGCTACGACCATATCCAGCTGAACACGAACGGAATAAGGCTTGCCGAGGACAAGGATTTTGCTCTAAGAGTCAGAGTAGCAGGTGTTAACACCGTGTACCTCTCTTTTGATGGTGTTGATGAAAAAACAAACCCGAAGAACCACCACGAAATTCCAAAGATTCTTGAGAACTGCAGAAGAGCTCAGCTCGGTCTAGTTTTGGTTCCGACTGTGATAAAAGGCGTGAACGATCACCAGCTTGGAGATATAATCCGCTTCGCTGCAGACAACATCGACATTGTCAGAGGTGTGAACTTGCAGCCAGTGAGTCTGGTGGGTAGAATGTCAAGAAGGGAGAGAGAGCAGTTCCGCATTACAATCCCCGACTGCATAAAGGCTATAGAGGAGCAGACTGGAGGAGAGATCAACAGGGACGACTTCTACCCCGTTCCGAGTGTTGTTCCCATTTCAAGGTTTGTTGAGGCTTTGACAGGCCGGCCGCAGTATGAACTCACAACACACTTTGCCTGTGGTATGGCGACCTACATCTTCAAAGAGGATGGAAAGCTCATCCCGATAACAAGGTTCGTTGATGTCGAGGGGCTTTTTGAGTTTTTAACTGAGAAGGCTGAGGAGATCGCAAGAAGCAGGGTGAAAACCATAAGAGCAATCAAGGACATCCTTGACCTCAGAAAGTTCATTGATTCATCAAAAGCACCCAAGGGATTCAACATCGCCAAAATTCTGTACGATGTGCTGGTTAAGCATGATTACTCCACTCTCGGAGAGTTTCACATGAAATCCCTTTTCATCGGAATGATGCACTTCCAGGACTTGTACAACTACGATATTGCGAGAGTTGAGAGATGTGAGATACACTACGGCAGTCCAGATGGTAGAATCATCCCCTTCTGCACGTTCAACGTCATTCCTGAAAGATACAGAGATGCCATACACGAGAAGTACGGAATCCCCATTGAGGAGTGGGAGAGAAGGACGGGAAGAAAACTGAAGGATGACATAAAGAGGGCAGTGCCGAGACCGAGATGAGAGCGTTTTTCGTAGGAAGATTCCAGCCGTACCATTTGGGACACCACGAAGTAGTCAGAAATGTCCTTAAGAAAGTTGATGAGCTTATAATAGGAATAGGCAGTGCACAGGAAAGTCACTCTTTCGAAAACCCATTCACAGCAGGAGAGAGAGTTCTGATGATAGACAGGGCTGTCGAGGAGATAAAGAGAGAACTTGGGGTCGACAAGAAGGTTTACATTATCCCTCTCGAAGACATCTACAGAAACAGCCTCTGGGTTGCACACGTTTGCTCCATGGTTCCGCCATTCGACGTTGTTTACACAAACAATCCCCTCGTTTACCGGCTTTTTAAAGAGGCTGGCTTCAATGTTATGCACACCAAAATGTACAACCGGAACGAGTACCACGGCACTGAAATCAGGAGGAAGATGCTTGAAGGAGAGGACTGGGAGAAGTATGTTCCCAAGTCTGTAGCGGAGATAATAAAGGAGATAAAGGGGATAGAGAGGTTGAGGGTCATCTCCGGCAGGGACTTCTGATGTTTTCTGTAAGGTGGGGGGAGCTTTACTTCAATGTCGTTTTTGAGGGAGGAAAGGCTGTTAAGGCCTATTTTTCAACCACACCCTCCTTTCCCTTCTCCGACTGTGAGTATTCAAGGCAGCTCCTCAGGTATTTTTCAGGAGAAAAGGTTGAAATTATGATTCCTTACAGGCTTGAGGTCAGCGAATTCACCAAACGAGTACTTGAAGAAGTCAGCAAGATTCCCTACGGTAAAACAAAGACTTATTTGGAGATAGCCAGAACTCTCAAAACCTCACCCAGAGCAGTAGGACAGGCGGTTAAGAGAAACCCTTTACCCGTCATTATTCCATGCCACAGAGTTGTGGGGAAAAATTGTATTGGAGGCTATACCGTACCACATGCCTTAAGCCAAAAAATTGACGGGAAAAGCTTAAAGGAAAAGCTGCTCAGGCTTGAGGGTGTTTTTTGAGCACTGCAACCTTTGAGGTGTACGTAATAACAGTTTCTCCCTTCTGATTCACGCCCTTAATGTCGTACACAACCACTCCATAAGGCTTACCTTCTTTCTCCTCCTTCCCGACAACTTCGAGAACAGCCTTTATTGTATCTCCAATGAAAACGGGTTTAGTAAAGCGTAGCTTGTCAATCCCGTAGAAGGCAACTATCGTCCTCTCCGTTAAACCCAGCCTCACGAGAAGCCCCGCAACAACTGACAAAGTCAAAAGGCCGTGAGCAATCCTCTGTCCAAAAATAGTCTTTTTGGCAAATTCTGCATCCGTATGGATGGGATTCCAGTCCCCAGTTAAGGCGGCGAACATCACGATATCTGATTCAGTTATTGTCCTCGCCGCACTCTCCACTTTCATACCGACGTCGAAGTCCTCAAAATACAGGTTCTTCATGCAGATAATTGGTAAAAAATTATTAAAAATTTTCCTTCAATAAATCAAAACTCAACAAACTTTTCCTTTGGTGTGTTGCAAAGTGGACATCTGTCAGGAGCTTCTCCCTCCATTGCGTACCCGCAAACAGGACAGATGTAGATTTTGCCCTTAAAATCCTCTCCGCTTTCAATCAATTTCTTGAACAACTCAGCATGAACTTTTTCAGTTTCAAGCGCCCATTTAATGCTTGTTCATCGCCCTCTTGTTTCCCTCCTTCTCAGCTTCTTCATAGAACTTGGGATACATCTCCTCAATCTCGTATATCTCTCCCTTGTAAGCTGTTTCAAGATTTTTCTTGACGTCGTTAATGTCTTCAAGAACTTTTAGGTGGTTCTTTGCATGAATGAATTCTGAAAATGATACAGCTTCAAAAACCCCTCGCAATTCCTTCTAACCCCTTCCTTCTTGCTATTTCGGCAAAAATCTTGTATCTGACCATTGCCTGACTTTCTCCGGCGTAGGCATTCCTCAAATTCTCCTCTGTTCCCATAAAACCACCTCACCCCCTTCAGAGCGTAATAGCATCTCTTAGGAGAATGCACGAGCCCTCATTCTTTAACTCTTTTATTATTTTTAAAACTTCCTTACTACTATCCAATCCCGTTTCCTTTGCGATATCTCCTGGCCTAACAGGCTTTCCGGCTTTTTTCATAGCTTCCAGTACAAGCTTTTTTGTATCGCTCATAAGGTTAAATATTCTTCCTAAAATTGGTTCGATATTCGAAAAAAAATTTGATAGTTTGATAAGTAACAACTTAATCAAACCCTAAAAACTATTCCCGCGTACCCCACAACCTGGCTTCTATCTCCAACATCCCCGCTTGTCGAGTAGTCAACAAGCTCCGCTCTTGCTCCCTTTGCCTTTGAATAGTACATCGCAACAGCTATACATCCGTAACCGCAAACGCTTGCCTGTAGCTTGTAAATCGTTTCGTAGTATCTTTTCACGTCCATTGAGAGGATAGCATCGATGACTATGCTGTCAAGTCTTCTGCACTCTTCATCGGGCAGGTAGTGGTGCATGTCTGAAGAAGCTATCACAACAATCCTTCTTCCGGTATCTTTCTCAGCTACGAGAATCTCTTCTGCCACTTCTCTCGCAGTCTCCTCATCCTGCATTCCGAGACATATCGGTACGATTTTGAAATCGTCGTGCAAGTATTGAAGAAACGGAACCTGAACTTCGAGTGAGTGCTCGTATCTATGCGCTATCTCATCCGTTGCAACTATTGTTTTCGGCATTGCATCAACGAATTCTGTGTCAACCTCAACCTCGCCAAGAGGTGTGAGCCAAGTGTCGGTTGAGACAGCAACAGGTAAGCCATAGCCCGTATGGTTTGGCCCTACTATGACGAAAGTCTCTGCATCGGGAAGCAGAGAGTGAACCCTGCCTGCGGTTCTTCCAGAGTAAACGTAACCGGCGTGTGGAGAGACGCATGCTACAACGCTATCATCCTTAGAAGGATGGGTGTATTCTCTAAGCATGGCGAGCAGTGATTCAGGATTTGCAGGGTAAAAACTTCCAGCCACTCTTGGGTGTCTCATGAGCAAATATTCTCATGAAACCCTATAAAGTTTGCTTTACAGTTAACTTAAAAAGCACCGAATTAACTTGCAGTATGGGTAAAACAATAGCTGAAAAAATACTCAGTGAAAAATCAAAAAGTGATGCTTATGCCGGTGACATTGTTGTTGCAGAAATTGACCAGATAGCCTTGCAGGACGGCACCGCTCCTTTGGCTATAAGGCAGTTGATGGAGCTTGGGGTTGAGGTTAAAGCTGCAGACAGAACGCATTTCTTTGTCGACCACGCCGCTCCTTCGCCAAGAAAAGAGCTGAGCAACGACCAGAAGTTCATCTACGAATTTGCAAAGAAAATTGGTGCGGACTTCAACCCTCCGGGAGAGGGCATAATCCACCAGATAATGGTGGAACGCTACGTCAAGCCCGGAGACCTGGCTGTGGGAGCTGACAGCCACACATGCACCTACGGTGGCATTGGGGCATTCTCAACGGGAATGGGCTCGACTGATGTGGCGGTTGCCATAGCCCTTGGCAAGAACTGGTTCAGAGTTCCCGAAAGCTTCAGGGTTGAGCTTGACGGTTCTCTGCCAAAAGGGGTTTTCGCGAAGGATGTCATTCTGAAGCTAATAGGTGACCTTGGCGTTGATGGCGCAACCTACAAAGCATTGGAGTTTCACGGTAAGTGTGCCAGAAGAATGAGCGTGGAAGAGAGGCTTACGATCTCCAACATGGCTGTCGAGTGCGGTGCGAAGGCCGGAATTTTCGAGAGCGACGAAAACACAAGAAAATTCCTCGCCGAGCTTGGCAGGGAAAGTGATTTCAGAGAGGTTAAGGCCGATGAGGATTCGGAATATGAGAAGGAGATCTACATGGACGTCTCATCTCTCGTGCCAATGGTTTCCAAGCCTCACAACGTGGACAATGTTGCTGAAGTGGAGGAGGTTGAGGGAACGGAGGTTAACCAGGTTTACATTGGCACCTGCACCAACGGCAGACTGTCAGATCTGGAGATTGCCGCAAAAATACTGAAAGGAAGGAAGGTAAAGGAAGGAGTGAGGCTGATCGTCGTTCCTGCAAGCAGGAGGGTTTATCTGCAGGCTCTCGATAAAGGCCTGATAAGGACTTTTGTTGAAGCTGGCGGAATGGTTCTCAACCCCGGTTGTGGGCCATGTGTGGGAATTCATCAGGGCGTGCTTGCTGATGGTGAAGTTTGCTTGTCCACACAGAACAGAAACTTTAAGGGAAGGATGGGGAATCCAAACGCGGAGATCTACCTCTCCTCCCCTGCAACCGCTGCTGCAACTGCTGTAAAAGGTTACATTACAGATCCGAGGGAGTTCCTGTGAAGATATCAAAAGAATTGCTTAAAACTATCCTGGAGGCTGCAAAAAGTGCTCACCCCGATGAGTTCATAGCACTGCTCAGTGGGAGCAAGGATGTGATGGACGAGCTTATTTTTCTTCCATTTGTTTCAGGCTCCGTCTCAGCAGTTATCCACCTTGACATGCTGCCGATCGGCATGAAGGTTTTCGGAACAGTTCACAGCCATCCATCACCAAGCTGCAGACCTTCAGAGGAAGATATGGCCTTATTCACACGCTTCGGGAAGTATCACATCATTGTGTGCTATCCTTACGACGAGAAGAGCTGGAAGTGCTACAACAGAAACGGAGAGGAAGTGGAGCTCGAAGTGGTTGAAAAAGATTAATATATGATGAGAAATAAAGAGATTTGAAATGCCTCGTACTGTAAAGGATCTGCTCGTTGAAATTAAAGATACGACCGAGCTGATGGTTGATCTTGCGTATTCAGCGATTCTTTACAACAATGAGGACATTGCTGAAGAAGTTCTCGAACTTGAGGGCAGAGTTCTTGACCTGCTGAAGCAGATCAGAGTCGTTTCAATCCTCGCTGCGAGAAGAGTAGAGGAGGCTGAGAAAGTTTCGTCGATTTTGCAGATTGCCAATGCGGGGCAGAAGATAAGCAGCGCCGCTGCCGACATCTCGTCTCTCGTTCTCAGAAACATCAGGCTCTCGGATGAAATGGTGAAACTGATGCTCTATCATTCAGAAGAAACCGTTGTGAAACTCGAGGTTCCGGAAAACTCTGAAATTTCTGGAAAAACTCTCGGAGAGGCAAGGCTGCATACGAGAACGGGAATGAGAGTTATCGCCATCAAGCGCGGTTTTAGCTGGATTTTCAGTCCTGATAGGGACACCATGATATACAAGGGAGATCTGCTGTTCGCAAAGGGAGATCCAACAGCCTTGCCGAGATTTTATGAGGTTGTAGCCGGCAAGCAGATACCTCCTCCCCCAGAACCTCCCGACATAAAGATAGAGGAGCTTGACAGAGCAGTTGACCTGCTCATTGAGATGAAAAACCTTTCAGAGCTTTCAGTTGACCTTGCCTACTCCTCTCTGATATACGGAAACGACGAAATAGCTCTGGAAGTTGTCTACCTTGAAGAGATTATTGACAACAACAAGTTCGAGATTGAGAAGAACGTGCTTAAATGCAGCCGGCACTTCAACGACGAGCAACTCATGCCTCTCATGGCGATTGTGGAGATAGCTTACTGCTCCGAGTTAATAGCAGATGCCGCCAGAGATATCGCACAGGTTCTTCTTGACAAGATGGAGATACCTCCAATATTCAAGGAGGCGATGAGGGAGACCGATGAGGTGCTAACGCTCATAACAGTATCTGAAGAATCCCCGCTCAACGGAAAGACTCTCGGAGAGGCGAGAGTTGAGAGCAACACGGGAATGCATGTAATAGCCATCAAAAGAAAGAACGAGTGGATAACAAAGCCCACTGCAAACACGAGAATTTTCAGCGGGGACGTTCTGATTGCAAAAGGAACAAGGGAGGGTGAGAGCGAGCTTCTGAAACTCTGCTCTACCCGTGCACTGCTTCCATAAGCTTCACTACAAGTTCTCTTTTTATCATCGAACTTCTGTCACCCTCGCAGACTATTGACCTCACACCAATTATGTCGGGTGAGAGAGTTTTCAGCATTTCTATATGGCTCCAGCCGATGTTGCCTGCAAGCGCAACCATCAGCCCGTTATCCTTCGCCAAGGTTACGAACTTTTTGATGTCGTCAACCTTCATGTGGTCAAACAGAGATGTGCCGTCCTTTATTGCGGTGTCGACCATCACTATGTCGGCTCCTGCCTTTGCAACCACTTCCGGCAAGTCGAGAGGTGAGACCGAGGATATTCTGTAGTAATCTCCATAACCAGCAGCCACAACCTTCTTGGAAGGATCGTAATCTTTGACTGCCTTTACTACTCCAGACATCATCTCATAAGCTTCTTCAGCATTTCTTGCTCCATAAAGACCGACTTTTATGTAGTCAGCCCCCGCGACAGCCGCTCCAAGAGCAGCGAGGCTTGCAGTTCCCGGTTTGAATGGCATATCACCAGTAGTGGCGCTGATTTCCTTGCCATTCTTTTTGGCTATCTCTGAAATCTCTCTGATTACCCACGGAAAGTTGGCACCAAGAGAACCTTCAGCGGGATTCTTTACATCGATGATGTCAGCCCCTCCCTCAATTGCCTCCAGAGCTTCCGCAACACTCATGGGGCTCACAAGTACCTTCATAAAAGGTCGGACTGTGAGGTGATATATATGCCTTTTGAAAGAGATTTAAACATTCACGGCGATGCGGATTCATGAGAGTGGTAAGCCCAGAAATCCATGAGGGGATTAAAGTTTCAGAGCTGGTAGAGATGCTTGGAAAAACCGCCTTCAACGCTCGAAGGCTTGGAGAAGCTGCAAAAATCTGTGAGGAGATGGTAAAAAACGACTCATTCGTTTTTCTTACTCTTGCCGGAGCAATGATTCCAGCAGGAATGAGGAAAATAGTTGCCGGAATGATGCAGAACGGCTTTATAGGAAGTCTGGTAACCACAGGGGCAAATGTTGTCCACGAAATTGTTGAATCGCTTGGTGTGGGCCACGAAATAGGTAGCTGCTACGTCGACGACACGGCACTTGCTGAGGAAAATGTAAACAGGATATATGATGTGTTCATATCGCAGGAAGCATTTGAAAAAGTTGAAGAGTTTCTTTCAGGTGTTATTTCGGAGTTTGAAGGCGTTTACGCAAGCTACGAGTTTCTGTGGGAGGTTGGAAAGAGAATAGAGGATGAGAGCTCTTTTCTTAGAATTGCCGCTGAAAAGGAGATTCCGGTATTCTGTCCAACCCTCCACGATTCAATTGCTGGACTTCACGTTATGATCTATCGCAAAAACCTCCAGATTGACTTTTTCAGAGATGTGAGCAAAATGATAGATCTCTGCTTCCAGAAAAGGAAGATGGGGGTGATTGTTGTCGGAGGGGGTGTGCCGAAGAACTTCACCCTTCAGGCGATGCTCCTAGCTGAGGGATTTGACTATGCGGTGCAAATCACAACCGACTCCCCGCAGTGGGGAGGACTGAGCGGAGCAACTCTAGAAGAGGCAAAGAGCTGGTGCAAGCTGAAGCCAGATGCTAAGGCTGTGACGGTTTACTGCGATGCCACTATAGCCCTTCCACTGCTGTATGCCTACCTACTCGACAGGCTTTGAACGAGAAGCGATACCGGAAGGGTCAATAAATATTAAAGTTGAAATTTGGAGGATGAAACACAAGATGAACAAGAAACACAAGTTTGACCCAAAAAAAGCCTACATTCTCGAGTCTGAGTGGAGAAGGAAGATTTTTCCACCTGAGAAGGTAATTGAATTCATCGAAAGTCTCAGGCCGAAGAAGAATGTTGTCTTCGATATTGTAGCCGGGAGCGGTTATCTGACAATCCCTCTCGCCAGGATTTTCAAAAAAGTCTATGCAGTGGAGATTAGCGAGGAGATGGCAAAGATTTTGAGAAAAAGAGTTGAAGAGGAGGGATTGCTGAATGTGGGGATAATACTCTCAGACACACCACCTAATGTGGACTTCAAAATCGACGTTGTGCTGTTCTCCAATGTGCTTCACGAGATGGACAATCCTGAGGAGTATCTGGAATGGGCATCAAGGGCAGATTACGTTGTAGTTGCGGAGTGGAAAAAGGACGAGATGGAATTCGGCCCACCAGTGGAAGAAAGGCTGAGCTTGGAGGAGATCGAGAAATTAAGCAAACTAAAACTTGTAAAAAGCGAAGAGCTAGGATTCCACTATCTGGCAGCTTTTAAAAAGGTTTAATGTTTTAGCTCCTAACTCCGAGAATCGACTTCTGCGACCTTCTTATTCTTCTTCTCTTCTTGCCGTCCGATGTGTACTTCTGGTTCGGCCCTGGCTTTTTGTAGTCCTGCCACTTGGTAGGTACAAGTCTATACTCGTTGCTGTTCCTTTTCTTGATCTTCACCCACGTTACACTTCCTGTTTTCCCCATGCCTCTCCCTAAACCTCCCAATTTAAAAACTTTTACCTGAGAATCTGAACAAAACACCCAAGACCATAAGGGTTGAACCAATCCACACGGCGTTTATGAGGGGAACACGGTAGTATTCAAGTGTTATAGTACCTTTTTCCCAATCTAGGTCTTTTATTGAGTAATAGTTATCCCATAAAAGGGCTGGAATTATCTCAACCGACGAAACTCTCTGATTGCCAGCAACCTTGTATGCATATACTTCTGGTGATATTAGTCCATCAGGAGTTTGGATAAATGCTGTTAGTATATATTTTTCTGCATCCTCACTGATCCTCAAATCGAGAAGTGAGAAGTCCCCTGTCGAGTTTTTGGTTACTGCAATGGTCTCGGCATCCTCAAAGAGCCACACAGAAGTCGCTCCTATGAAAAGCAGAATGACACCAACATGGAGCAGTGTGGTGGGCATGGAGATTCTCCTTATATTCAACGCTATGAGAAATGTGATTAAGGCAAAGACTGGCAGGAATGTGATCAGGTAATACTCTTTCTCAACTGTCACGGAGACGCCAGCCACTGTGCCTAGAAAAACAACGACTGCTGCCGACAAAAAGATGACGGGCAAGTTTTGGTTGCATAGACTCGAAACGGACAAATTTCTTATTTTTGAAATCAATGGTGCTAGCGAAAGCAAAATTGGAACGATGTAGCTGTAATCACTTGCTTCTCCACCAAAACTGTGAACAGAGCTTATAATACCACTTCTGGTAACAAGGGTTGCAAAAAGGACAAGTGAGAAACTCAGATAGACAAAGTACTCTCTTCCCCTCGTGAGGTGGAAGTATGCTGTCAGAGTTAGCCACGGGAGGAGTGATGCGTTCTCTACAGGATCCCACCCCCAGAATCCACCCCAGTTGAGGGTTCTGTATGCCCACCAGCTTCCGATTACTATACCCAGAGTTAGAAAAATCCAGGTAAGCCGTGCAACTGTTCTTTCACCGTCAGAATTTGCAAGTGTTATGGAAAAGAGCAGTGCAGAGAGGGAGTAAGCAAGAAAGACCACTGGAGGGTGAAAGACCATCTCTACAGTTCTCAGCAGTGGGTTTAGCCCTGCTCCGTTAGGAGGTGTGTAAGGCAGAACTACAAAGGGGTTAGAGAACAGCAGGATGTTGACAGTAAGGTATGTCGTGAAGAGGGTCATTATTGCAGCCACCTTCGCCTTCTTCTCGCCTTTCTTTCCCCAGTTTATATAGAAAGATGTCACCAGCAGATTGAACACAACCCATAGAAGGAGAGTCCCCTCTTTTCCAGCCCATACTGCACTTATTTTGTAAATGAGTGGCATCTCGACATTCGAGTTTGCATAAACGTACCATATCGAAAATGTATCGGTTACGAAGTAGTTTATTAGCAGTAAGAGAGCGGCAAATGCGGTAGAGGTTGAAATGTAAAGGAAAATCTCACCCAACTCCCACTTTTTCGCAACAAAAAGCGCAAAAGCTGAGAAAGAAGTTATCAGAGAAGCGACTAAGAGCAGAAATCCCGGTTCCAACTAACCACCCTTGTATTCTGTATGGCACTTCTGTAACACTTCTGTGGCCTGCAATACTTTTCCGTCCCAGTTGCCCACTACAACAACTTCCGTGTCGTATTGTTGGATAGAGCCATTGTAAATGACTGTTATGCTGGTCTCGCCATCGGATAGCTGGAATGTGTTGCCATTAACTGAAACAATTTTCCCGACAACCTGAACGTTTTCGGCCTCGTCTTTACCAATCAGTTCAGAGGGTGTCAGATAGGGAGAGATGTTATGATATAGAGCAATAATCGCCAATCCTGTGAAAACGATGAGTGCTATGATGCTGAACTTTTTCTCTACCATGTATGGGGGTGGGATTATGAATTAAAAAAGTATTCTGCATAATAGCTTGTTAAATTTCTACAAACAGTTGCAAAAAGTTTTCATTGCTTCAAGTTGGATAACATTTTTAACTTTGATTCCTGGCAGTTTGGATGTAGTTTTGTACTTCAACCTTTGTTTGACAGAATAACGGCAAATAGAGTCGCCATCACCCTGAAAAGACTAATAGCAGCAATTACTGCAAACATCCAGTACAGCCATTCCGTGCTTATTGCAGAGAGCAGGCAGAAGACCATTATCAGAAAAATTCTCTCGTCCCTCTTCCCGGGTATGTAGTTTAATATGCGAAACTTGCCAAATATGCTCTCCCCGAACTCCGCCTTGTACTTCTCAGAGGTGTAGCTGACCATAACACTTCCGAAAACGGCAAAAATAGCAATGATTGCTGTATTCGGGTAAAGAAGAGCTATTACCGCGAGAAACAGAAAGTCAACAAATCTGTCCAGAATCGAGTCGACATAACCGCCCTTCTTTGAGGTGTTCAGCGATGCTCTCGCTATCTCCCCATCACAGCCGTCGAGGATTGAGGAGAGCTGATACACTAATCCTGCAAGTGGGATAGAAAACAAATTAATGAGTGCTGCAAAAACGCCAACGAGAAAGGACATTAACGTCATATGGCTCGGACTAACTCTGTTGACAACAGCTGCTGAGATTCTTGTGGAGATTTTCCTGTTCAGGTTTCTTGAGATGAATCCATCTCCCGACCCTTTGACAGCGGTGAAAACCAAAGCCTTGTTTGCTCTCCTGGCATCTTCTTTCGTGTCAACATCCATCCAGAATTCCCCATCAACGTAAGTCACCGGCAATCTGGCCAGTTTTACGATTTCACTCAGCGCTATCTCCTCCCTGTCTTTGAGCTTTTCAGCGTAGTCAAATATTGTGTCATCGAGAACGAAGAAACCGGTGTCGACGCAGTCAAACTCTTTCAGATTTTTGCCTATATCCTCAACTCTGCCGTCAGCAACTTTTATCTTGGTGGCCTCATCCAAATCTACGTATTTTGGCTCTCTGTCTGCTATAACTCCCTCCCCTCTCACCGCCCTTTCAACGAAGTTCTCGCTGTAGACATGGTCGCCCATCGTCAGAATGAACTTTCCTTTTACATAATCCTTGGCCACAAGCAGAGAGTAGCCGTTTCCTCTCTCAGGGTGGTTGTGTTTGACTATTCTGTACTTGAAGCCCTTGTCCTTAAGGAAGTTGTCAAGCTGGTCAGCATAACGGCTTGCCACGATAACGAACTCGGAAACGTGTGGGGAAAGGAGCTTCATCGTCCTCAGAATTATCTCACACCCACCAACTTTCAGAAGGGGTTTTGGAACTCCGCCAAGCCTCGTGCCCAATCCAGCGGCAAGTATAACCGCCTTCATCAATTTCATCTCTCAGTAAAGATTTTTAAGCATTCTTATCAAGATTTATCATGGGTGCGGATATTGGCGACCTCTTTGAGAGGGAAGAGGTCGAACTTGAGTACTTTTCCGGAAAGAAGATTGCGGTCGATGCGTTTAACACGCTTTACCAGTTCATCTCAATTATAAGGCAGCCTGACGGTACACCATTAAAGGACTCGCAGGGCAGGATTACATCTCACCTTTCTGGAATCCTATACAGGGTTTCAAACATGGTTGAGATTGGAATAAGGCCGGTATTCGTGTTTGATGGAGAACCTCCGGATTTCAAGAAAGCCGAAATTGAGGAGAGGAAGAAAAGGAGAGCTGAGGCAGAGGAGATGTGGATTGCAGCGTTGCAGGCGGGAGACAGGGATGCGAAGAAGTACGCACAGGCTGCAGGAAGGGTTGACGAGTATATTGTGGAATCAGCAAAGACGCTTTTGAGCTACATGGGCATCCCATATCTCGATGCACCCTCAGAGGGAGAGGCTCAGGCAGCGTACATGGCAGCAAAAGGCGATGTGGAGTTCACTGGAAGTCAGGATTACGACTCTCTCCTTTTTGGAAGTCCAAGGCTGGCAAGAAATCTTGCCATAACTGGAAAGAGAAAGCTACCCGGCAAAAATGTGTATGTTGACGTGAAGCCTGAGGTAATAGTTCTTGAAGAAAATCTCAGAAGACTCGGTTTGACGAGGGAGCAGCTTGTGGATATAGCAATTCTCGTTGGCACGGACTACAACGAGGGTGTGAAAGGTATCGGTGTGAAGAAGGCTTTGAACCACATCAGGACTTACGGAGACATTTTCAGAGCGATCAAAGCACTGAAGGTGAGCATACCATACGTTGAGGAGATAAGGAACTTCTTCCTCAACCCACCCGTTACCGATGACTACAAAATCGAGTTCAGGGAGCCCGATTTTGAGAAAGCTATTGAGTTCCTCTGTGAGGAGCACGACTTCAGCAGGGAGAGGGTTGAAAAAGCTCTGGAAAAGCTGAAGGCGTTGAAGTCAACTCAGGCAACTCTTGAAAGGTGGTTCTGATGCACGAAAAAGATGTGGATTACAAGGTTGCTGTAATAACTGTCTCCACAAGCAGATACGAGAAGTATGGTGGTGTTAAAGGCGTGGAGAAAATTCCTGAAGACGATGTTTCCGGGAAGCTGCTTGTGGAAAGCTTTGATGCTTCATACTACTTCCTCGTTCCTGACGACGTTATGCTGATAAGAAAGGCTGTCTTTGAGGCTCTTGAAGAGGCTGACGTTTGCATGATTACTGGTGGCACTGGGTTAAATCCGAAAGACGTTACAGTTGAGGCTGTGGAGCCGCTTTTTACGAAAAAAATTGATGGTTTCGGGGAGATTTTCAGAATGCTGAGCTATCAGGAAGTTGGATACTCTGCAATCCTCTCAAGGGCAACCGCAGGTATTGTGGAAGATAAAGTCATCTTCTGCCTTCCTGGTTCGAGCAAGGCTGTCAGGCTAGGGATTGAGATCATCAAAGGCTCGTTGAAGCACATTTTAAGTCACGCTAAGGGGATGAGTTGAAGAAAATCCCTTTTTTCTTCATCAACCTTCTCGAACCGCAGAAGGGACAGTAGAGGTTTGGGATGTGGAGCGGGCCTGAGTAGCTCGTTGTTCTCCTCACATTGAGGTCAAACTCTGAACCGCACCTCGCGCAGTAGATATTCTCAAGCTTGGTCATACTGCTATTTCTCACGACTGGATTTATCTCTTTCTCAGCACTATGTATATTCCCAAAAGCACCAACCCGGAACCGGCAAGGGTTTTGATAGTTAGGGGTTCTGAAAGCAAAACGCCGCCTGCAAGCAAAGACACTACTGGGATGGTGAGCAGGAATACCGATGCTCTCGACGCCTCCTCTTTTTCAAGAAAGTAATACCAGCCGAGATATCCAAGAAAAGTCGAGAATATCCCAAGGAAAACTATTGAGGCTATAAGATTCGGATCATTCTGCAAGGAAAGAATTGATTCATAAAGAAATGGGTAGAGTGGAATCGAGCCGAGAATCATCGCGTTGCTGGTCAGAGTTACGGGGTCATACTTTGAAAGCAAACTTTTCCCGAAGGTTGTGTAGATTGCTGCAGCTATTGTGCTCACCATAACAAGCGCTATTCCGTAAATGTTATCGTATGATGGGTCAGATATTACAGCAACTCCGGCAAAAGCAAGTATGGTTCCGAAAATCTTACCGTAGGTTATCTTTTCCTTCAGAAAAATTGCAGAAAGAAATAGAACGAAAATAGGAGCGAGAGCGATTACAACGCTCGCTACTCCTGATGAGATGTAAACCTCTCCGAGATTGAGGAAGATGTGGTAAACGGAAACACCAAAGATTCCGAGAGCAAATACCTTTGACAGATCATCCCACCTAATCCTTTTTCCTTTGATGACGAGTAAAGCAAACAGGACATTTGCAATGGCAAATCTTAGGGATGCGACTGAAATTGGTGAAAGGTATTTTACAGAGTACTTTATGGCCGTAAAGGCCAGTCCCCAGAAGATTATGGTTGAAGTTAGGATGATCCATTTTTTCATGGTCTTTAAGCGAGGGAGAGGTTAATGAGCTTTTCAGTGGATTGACGAAAGTCTTCATCTTCATTAAGAAGATTTAGAGAAAAATAAAAAAATAGTTAAAAATCAAGTTACCGCCGCAGCATCCACAGCCACACACGCCTTGTCGTAAATCATGCCGAACTTCCATTTGGCCTCTGAAATCAAGACCAAGTCCACTTTGCCATTGTTTACGAATTCATCACCAAGAGAAAGGGTCACTGTGGTGAACCCGGAAGGATAAACTCTGCCGTAAACTTTCTGCCAGTCATTGATATCGTAATTCCACGCGTAGATTTCGAGCCCATCGTTTTGATCAGCAACCGTAAGTCTGATGTTTGCAGAATTTTGCACGTTAAACCTTAGATGGATTGTGGCATACTTTGGATTTCCTGCATATGCCTTGACGCACTGGCTAATGTAGCTTCCATCAGCGCTTGAAAGCTTCTGCATTTCTTCAGCATCCAACATTCTTTCCTTGTCGATAATCGGTGCCCCGTAGTTTATTGGCTTCCAGGAAGGCCCGGCAACATCTCCCTCAGTGTCTTTCCATGCCTTGTCCAGCCCGACTGTTTGGCTTTCAGCTTCAATCTTCCAGTGAGCCCACGGGTCGGTGTACATTCCGTAAAGGCTCCACAGTTCCAGATTGGTCAAGTCGAACAGCGTTCTTGTTGCAGCCACCGGTATATTTTCATCATAGCCGTAATACCCGTAATTTGGTGGATGGAGATAATCTACAAGCTCCTTTCCCTTCTCAACATCAATATTTCCGTAGTTCTCCAAAATCAGGCTCGTGAGAGTCTCGTACCTCCATAGCGAGTCATTAACGGCGTAGCTTATAGTAGAGTACATCTCAGGAACGATGTAGTGGTTCGCCAGAACAACTAAGTCATCCTTGTCCTCAATCTGCCTCGGTAAGTCGTAGGACATGGCCCATTCAGGATACTCGTAGTCCATGTACCTGACAGCAAACTTATCTGCCGAAACTTCAAGCACCGCTCCACCCTTCTCCCTTCCCTGTCCATCTCCGACTACGTAGAGCCATGGAACTCCTCTCTTGGAGCTTTTGACCATGTTGACAGCATCACTCAGCTCGTCCGCGTACTGAACAACCTGTCTTGCAGTTAACAAGCATCCCGTTCCCGAAACAAATGGCTTAGTATCCATAGCCGGAACCATGTCCATCCCTATGGCGATCCCTGCAGAGCTCATCGCAGCTGTCACTCCCACGAATCCTGGTGCTGAGACGCTCACGAATCTGTGCCCCTTTTCAGGATACTGCTCTATAAGCATAGCAACCTCATGGAAGACTTCCGGATTGAACATGAAGCTCCTTCCCATCAGAACTCTCCCGTCAGAAGTGGCATCGTCCATGGCTACGAAGCCGTCACATGCAATTCCTTCTTTGTCCTGCCACGCGACAATCGGCGTTGCTATTGGATATGCTATACTCAGTATGACGTCGAACCCCATATTCAGGAGTAAAACATCTTCGTAGCTGACATCATAACCAGCATCTCTTGCACCGTCCGCAATACCTTTCATCTCCTCAATGAACTCTGAAGGGACATACTTCTCGTTCTTCTTTGCAACCTCCTTTCCCAACTCCAAAAGGCCCGGAATCAGGTCTTCCGGAATGTCGTAACCTTCAAGAACGGACTTAACGAATTCTTTAGTCATTCTTTCAACCTGTTCTCCGGCAAGGCAGCCGTGCTGGTAGCCCATTTCGTATGGGGTGCCTTCGAGGTGCATCAGGTATTTGCCGTTTCCTAAATCTGCGATGTATCCTTTACCACAGCTTTTTACAACTTCATATCCACTGGCAGTGCCAACTGCTAGGCATAGAAGCAAGGCGGCAAGTATGTACGCCTTCATGAATGCTTAAAGATATTAAACAATATAAATTTTTTTAATGAAATAATTGTAATTATTATGAGCAACTTAATGTAAATTATATGTTCCAATAACCAACTTAATATCAAGTCAGACCAATTTGTAAACTTCATTTTCTCAATTCTTAACTCTAACTCAAAGAAGAGACCAAATAATCCATCCTCTTTAATATTGGATCTGACTGATATACCACTTGACCCAAACCCTTTCAGAAAGAGAAGATTTTTAGGAATGAAGATGATGATTCTGATTGAATACGGAACTTTAACGCCCTCGTTCTCCACGTATATCTAGCAAACATTCACGAAAGCAAGATATATCCTCTAATTCTGGAAATGCTCAAGAGGAAGAGGGCAATCAGGTTTGGAGATGCTGTAATCATGGACAGAGGCCTTTACGCTACAAGAATTTGTATCCAACTTTCCAAGTACCCTCCCTCGGCTCGAATTTAGAACATCCTCTCAAAGTTGGCGAATTTTCTATCAGTGTGTATCACGGAGCAATCTTCACTTGAGAGTTATAGTCTTTTGATTACAAAATCTTAAAATTTCGGCCCTGTTTCATCATACTTGGAATTTCACCTCCACCATATAACCCTTACCAACCAACTTCCCAATAAACGACTCATACCTCTCCCTTTCAGCATACCTTCTCAGCAGCAAATTCAGCAGATTTCTGGCCCCTCTAGCACTCCAGGACATCCATTTATTCTTCATTCGCTTGCTGATCTCGCCCATTAACCTCTCCATCCAGTTGTTGTGCCAGGGAATGCTTATCCCTTCAAGCCTCCTGTAGGCAAACAAAAGAATACTCTTCATATGCCTTTTGAAGAACTTAGAAACCCTCCAGTAGC
>JAPDIW010000018.1 GCA_029259415.1 Archaeoglobi archaeon | reverse complement strand
CATTCGGATTGCGACGATTGCACCGCTATACGAGTAGATCCGTGTATAAGTATGCAGTTCTGAACGTCCTTTTGATTGGCTTGGTTGCTGCTCTGGGCTTTAGGGAAAAGAAGGTACTGCAGAGATTGGCTGAGATGTGATTTGGTAAGGACCCTAGATAAGCTTTTTTAAATCACATGAATTTGTTGGAGTGATGATAATTGGGATCGACGTCGGTGGTACCAATACGGATGCTGCTATAGTTTCAGAAGAGATTAAAACTATCAAGTTACCGAATGAGGTAGGAATAGGGGGAATTCTTAAGGAGATTTCAAAAGAGGCGAACTTGGTAGAGGAAAAAGTTGTTGTAAGCACTTCTTGGCCCTTAAACCTTATCATTTCAAAATTTAACGAGTATCGCACCCTCAGCCTCGTTATACCGGGACCGGGATTGAATTATGCGGATTATGGCGAGGTTGTTAAGGGTTACGTCAACCACAGAGGAGACATTGTTGAGGACATAGACGAGTACGAAATAACTGCGATTTTCAAAGAAAACTCCTACGATAACGTGGCAATTTCATCAAAATTCTCGGTTAGGAATGGTAGTTTAGAGGAAAAAATAGCCGAAATTGTTAGAAACTATGTAGATGATTACAGAATTGCTCTGAGTCACCACGCTGGAGGTATGAACTTCCCGGCAAGGATTCACACTACTGTGGTGAACGCAAAGATAAAGGAGACGGTTTTCAGGCTTACTGAGTTAATAAAGAAGTATGCTGGTGACTTCTACTACTTCAAGGGGGACGGAGGGATAATACCCTATTCGATAGCCCTAGATAACCCTTCGGAGCTTTACAGCTCCTCCCCAGCAGCGGTGGCTCTTGGTGCAGTTTATCTAACTGGCGAGAAGAACGCTCTGGTTGTGGATATAGGCGGCACCTCTACCGACTTCGTGGAGGTTGTTGACGGAATGCCAAAAATAATCGAGGGGATAGAGCTTGCGGGCAGGAAAACTCTGATAAGGTGTGTTGATTCGGTCAGCATTCCTTTTGGCGGTGATTCTGTGGTTGAAAACGGAAAGCTTGCTCCGGTAAGCTCCAAACCTCTTGCTTTTGGAGGGGAGAGGTTCACACTAACCGATGCGTTGAACTGTGCAGGATACGAGATTGGAGATTACAAATCTTCGAGAAAGTTTGAGTGTGATGTTGAGAGCGTTTTGAATCAATTCGTTTCGCTTGCAGCGACAACGGTGAAGGAAATTGGTTTTGATAAGATAATAGGAACGGGATACCTCGCACCTTACCTAATCCCGGAGATTGCAAAAGCTGCAGGAGTTGAATACAGCATCCCTGACCACTACGCCTCTGCAAATGCTGTAGGCGTTGCGGTTTCGAGGGTTAGCATGACTCTGTATGTCCGTATCGACACGGAGAAAGGATTTGCAGCTTACAATGGTCACACGGAACCTTGCCCCTTCAAGCCCGGCAGCTTGCCAGATGATGAGCAGCTACTGGATGTTGCGAGGGAGAAAGTTGTTGAGGTTGCAAAGAGGTTCGGGGCAAGTGAGGAAGAGCTTGGGAAAGTTAAGACTGTTTACTTCAACTCTTTCACAGTTGTTAGGGGAGGAATGAAGAGGGGTGTTATTGCCGACGTTATCGTCCAGATAGAGCCGGGAATCAGGTATGGAGGACTATAAAGCTTTTTTTGACGCAGTTGACGAGCTGAAGGAAAAATCCAGGAATGGCTGGGTTATAGTAGTTGAAGGAAAAAAGGATGTCAGGTCTTTGAGAGCAATAGGGGTTAGTGGGGAGATCGTCGTTTTTACCGGCTTCGCCTCAACTGCTGACACTTTGAAGGATAGCGATGTTATCATTCTGACCGACTTTGACTCAAAAGGGATGGAGATAGAGAAAGGGCTCGTGGAGGCTTTAGGAAGTTACGGGAAAGTGCCTGATGTAGAAATTAAGAGAAAAATTTTCAGCGTTAGAAAAGAAATTTCGAAGGTTGAAGAGATTCACACGTTCTACGAAAAGATAAGATATTAGTAGCCAGGCTCGAAGGGCAGAACGCTAAAAACCTTTGCGTCCTCTACCATGTTGTTTATCACGCAGTACTCGTTGGCCTGATGAGCCACACCGTCTGCTGTGCACCAAGCAGCAGTTTCTGTAAAACCGTTTTTCCTGAAAAACGATGCACAGGTGTTCCCTCCAATTCCGAAAACTCCCGGTCTGAAACCTCTGAGCTCTTCAATGGTTTTGCTCAACTTTTCGATTATCATGGCGTTTTCAGGTGTTGGGGGTGAGGAGACCTTCTGCACTATCTCAACTTCTATCTTGCTGTTACCCCTCATCTGGTGAAAGCTCCTGATGTCTTCTATGTAGTCAAGGACTTCTTCCACGTCGTAATCAGGAATTATTCTACAGTCCATGTAACTGACATCCAGTCCCGGAATCGTGTTTATGTTGTCAACGTTCTTTTCCCTCTTCGTAGGTTCGAAGGTTGAATAAGGGGGTACGAAGAGGTTGTTTCTGGCATTAAACTTTGAGTGAAGCTTTTTGTCTAGATCAAGTAGAAATTCCATTGCTCTTCTGTTTGCGTTCAGACCTGAAGGCATGCTTGCGTGACTCTGCTGGCCGTGAACAACGAATTTCAGCCACAATATGCTTTTTTCTGCAATCTCAATCATATCACCTTTAGGTGTTCCGATGTCTGGTATAATGAACATGTCCTCTTTATCGAAAATTTTCTGCTTCAGCACGTGTTTTATTCCGTAATTGCTCCCAGCTTCCTCATCCGCAACGTAAACAAGGCCGAGAGTGTACTTCGGAGTTAACCCGCTTTCAATAATGGCCTTTGCAGCATACAGTGATGACACTATGCTCTGGCCGTTGTCCTCTGCACCTCTCCCAAAAACCTTTCCGTCCTTGACGACACCCTTAAAGGGCGGCGTTTCCCAGAGCCTTTCATCACCTTCAGGAACAACGTCCAGATGAGCCACAATCCAGATCGTTTTTTCGAGCACACCCTTTACCTTTGCAACTATGTTCGGCCTGAGACCGTCACTGACTCTCTCGTCCTTGACGTCGTACCTCTCGACAACATCAAAACCGTCGAGGTGTTTCATCAGACATTCCGCCTTTTTGAATTCACCATCTCCCCCAAATTCAGGGGCTATCGCCTTTATTTCGATAAGATCGCAGAGCGTTTTCACCATTTCATCTCTAAAATCTTCAACAACATCCAAAACTTTCATGTTGCTCCCTCTATTTTTTCTTTAACTTCGGAAATTAGTTTTTTTGCCTCCTCAACGACGAATTCATCCTCCGTTGATTTCATCAGTATTTCCAGTTCCGCCATGACAGGAAGGTAAACTCTAAGGTCTCCGTTAGCGTCGCTGTAAACTTTTTTAAGAATGTCGAGCTTCATTCTTGAGTTAAAGTCCTTTTCAAGCTCGTTGTACAAGTCTCTTAGCATTTTAGCAACAACTCTTCCGTAAGGTGTTAAGGATAGGACTCTCATTCTACCCTCTGACTTGCTTTCGACGAGGGAGTATTTTTCGAGTTCCCCCAAAACCTTTGAGACGTAACTGTATGGTGAACCAATGTCGGTGGATATCTGAAGCGGATAGACTTTTTCACCACCCTCCTCAGCTTTGAGGATTCGAAGAAAGATCTCTACCGTTCTTTCATGAAGAAACAGCCTTGTAAGGCTCAATTTTACACCTCCTCTTTTTTCTTATCTCCCATGTATTTAAAAATTTTCCAGCACTAAAAACCTTAACCTCTTGGTTTTTGCTGGATGTGGTGAAAAATGACAAATTTTTTAATTCAGATGCTGACATAGTAGCATGAAGGACGTTTTTATCGTTGCATGTGGTAGATATATGGACACAACCTACGGCTGCCCCGGAGAGTGGCGGTGTCTGAAGGCTGCTGCGCTCGGTGAGGGAAAGTTTGACGAACCTGTTAGAGTGATGTCCTTCGTGAGGTGCGAGTGTCCGGGAAATACACTCGTTCCAAACATTGGTATGGCAATGAAGCTGTCTGAGGTTAAACCTGACGAAATATATCTCAGCTCGTGCATGCTGAGAGATCCCGGCTGTCCTTACAGAAGTGCAGAGGAGTGGGCGAAGATAATTGAGAATGCTTTCCAGATTCCCGTGAAGCTTGGAACTCACGAGTACAAATAATTTTTTCTTTTTTGATAAAATTTTAAAAATTGTGTAACTCAGCAAACTTTCGTTCCCGGCTCAACCTCTTTCTCCGGAATCAGCAGCACAGCTTTCCCGTTTTTCTCGGCTGCAAGAATCATTCCTCTGCTCTCCACACCCATAAACTTCGCCGGCTTGAGGTTCACAAGCACGACCACAAGCTTGCCTTCAAGCTCTTCTGGAGTATAATCTTCTGCAATCCCGGACACAATCTGCCTCTGCTCCCCACCAATGTCGATTATCAGCTTTATCAGCTTCTTGCTCTTCTTTATCTTCTCAGCTTTCAAGACCTTGCCGATGCGAATGTCAAGCCTCTGAAAGTCCTCGATGCTTATTTCTTCCTTCTCCTCAGCCTTTTCCTCATCTCCTTCTCCCTTAAACCTCTTCTCCATTATCTTCTGCAGCCTCTCAATTGTATCGTCCTCTACCTTAGTGAACGGGACTTCGGGCTTGCTTAGCTTCATAACCTCATCAACTGCATAAGCATCGCTCAGCTTGGCTTTCTCAAGATCCAAACCGATAGCTTTTGCCATCCTTTCCATGCTTGAGGGCATTACGGGATAGGCGAAGATTATCAGGGCTTTGGCGAGTTGGAGGCAGGATGCAACAGCTTTCCTTGCAGCCTCTTTGTCAGTCTTTATAAGCTCCCACGGTTTTGCGTTCTGGAAGTAAACGTTTCCATAAGTTGCAAGCTCCATAAAGGCGTCGCTGGCTATCTTGAACTCCCACTCTTCAAGGGCTGAAAGTATCTTTTGCTCAGTCTCCCTGATTTTCTGCAAAACTTCTTCATCAACACCATCCATCCTGATCTCTCCGAAGTTCTTCCACGCAAAGAGCAGAACTCTGTAAAGGAAGTTGCCGAGGGTAGCAATAACTTCGTTGTTCACCTTCTCTTTGAAAACCTCCCATGAGAAGTTCAGGTCCTTCTGGTGACTCGTGTAGTTGACGATGTAGTAACGCAGGTAGTCAGGGCTTAGGCCAGCCCTTAGATAATCCTCCTCGACCCACACAACGTATCCTCTCGACTTTGAGAAGGTCTTGCCTTCAACCTTAACCATTCCGCTCGCAACAACTGATGAGGGCAATGCGTAATCAGCACCCTTCAGCATCGCGGGCCAGAAAATGCAGTGGTGGTAAACTATATCGAGACCGATAAAATGGACTATTTCAGCCTCACCGTCAATCCAGATTTTCTTCCAGTCGCATCCCTTAGCCTTACAAGCCTTCTCTGTAAAGCTGATGTACCCTATCGGCGCATCAACCCAGACGTAAACGACCAGATTCTCCTCTCCCGGAAACTTTACACCCCACTCAAGGTTTCGGGTTATGCACCAGTCCCTCAGGTTTTTAACCCAGTTTCTGGCATAATTTAAAGCGTTCTCAGTCCCCTTAAGGTTCTCCAGATACTTCTCCAGAAAATCCTTGAACTCGGTCAGCCTGAAAAAGTAGTGCCTCTGGCTCCTGAACTCGGCTTTGCTGCCGCAGATCTTGCATCTCGGCTCCTTGATCTCTCCCGGCTCTAAGTGTCTCCCGCAACCCTGGTCGCACTCATCACCCCTCGCAACAGCACCGCAGTAGGGACAAATTCCTTCAACATACCTGTCCGGGAGAAAGCGCTGGCATTTCGGGCAGTAAGCGAGCTGAATTTCCTTCGGATAGATGTATCCCTTTTCTATAAGTCTTTTCACGATTTCAGTCGTGCGGTGGTGGTGGTAATCGCTGTCCGTTCTGCCGTAAAAGTCGAACTTTATGTTCAGAGCATCAAAGATTTTGATAAAGTGCTCATGATAAATATCCACAAGCTGCTTTGGTGTTAAACCTTGCTGTTCTGCGTTTACGACTATGGGTGTTCCGTGACAGTCACTCCCGCAAACAAAAACGACGTCTTCTCCAGCCATTCGGAGATATCTGACATAAACATCAGCAGGAACGTAGGTTCTTAGATGACCTACATGAGCTTTTCCGTTCGCATACGGAAGACCGCAGGTGACCAGCTTCATGAGGAGTCAAAAGTTCGGGGGGTAAATAACGTTTTCACATTCACACTGCTCTGAACCTGACCTCAAAAACAGTCCCGGTGGGTTTGTTGTCGTAAACGCTTATTACACCTCCAAGAATGTCGGTGAGCTTTTTAACTATAAACAGCCCCAGCCCCGTACCACCAGTTGTAAAACCCTCGTCAAAAATCCTTTCTTTAACATGTTCCGGAATCCCTTTTCCGTTATCCGCCACTCTGAGAACTCCCCAACCCTTATCTTTCTTAACTTCAACAAAAACATCTCCTCCTGAGTGCTGAATGGCATTCTGAATGAGGTTGAAGGCTATCGTCCTTATGCTTTCGTTGGCCATAACCTCAACTTCTTCACAATCACAGCTTATCCCTAAGCTCTCCGCAACCTCCTCAACAATTCTGTCCATTCTTACTGGCCCCATTTCATCAAGAGCTGACTCGAGGTTTGCAACCTCCCTGATAAGTCTGGTAATGTGGTCAACTCTGCTGAGAGCCTTCTTTGACAGTTCATCCTCTCTTTCCTCAAGCACTGCCCTTACAAGAACCAGAGCGTTGGCGATGTCGTGTCGCAAAACTTTGTTGAGGAGGCGGAGGTAGTCTTCTCGCATCCTTAGTCTTTCATTGAGGTTATGGATTGAGGTTGTGTCAACTACTGTTGCTGCGACAGCCGGTCTTCCCTTGTAGGTTATTCTGCTCGGCTTTGCAGTGAGCCACCTCAATTCACCGCTCTTTGTTATTATCCTCCAGCTATAGGTATCCACATCTCTTTTTCCAGTTTCTCTCTCAATGTATTTCGCATAAACTTCTTCCCTGTCTTCAGGGTGGATTATAAAGAAGGGATCTTTACCCAAAACCTCCTCCTTGCTGTAACCGGTATACTCCTCAAAAGCTCTGTTAACGTAGACCATTTTCCCGTCCTGAATGATGTAAACGGGTGTGAGAGAGTCCTCAATCAGGCTTCTGTAAAACTCCTCACTCTCCTTTAGCTTCTGCTCCAACTCTTTCACTCTGGTAATATCAATCCAGTTTCCGAGTACGTACCTTTCACCATTCACATGCAATGGTCTTGCAAACCCCCATACCCACCTAACTTCCCCATCCTTCCTGCAATAACGAACCTCGTAAAAGGTCTCTTCTCCCAAAAGAGCTTTTTTAGCAGCGTCAAATGAAATTTGAACGTCATCAGGGTGAGCCAAATCAAGAACATTTATTCCGATTAACTCATCTCTTGAATACTTAGTCGCCCTAACAACCATGTCGTTGACGTAAACAATCCTAAAATTCTTATCATGAATGTATATTCCTGAGAGAGATTTCTCTGCGACCTCCTCAAAATTTATTTGCATGTAAATTTTTTAGCAATTTGGATTAAAAAAACTTATTGAGAGTAATTATCCTATAGACGTTAAGGAAAAACAAAAAATTAAATTCAGAATTCAGGCATGTCAGGCATTCCGCCTTCTCCGCCCTTGCCTTTCTCTTTCTCGAGTCCCTTGGCTGCGATGATGTCGTCGATTCTCAGAATCATCACTGCAACCTCTGTTGCAGAGCCAATTGCCTGAGTCTTGACTCTAAGAGGCTCAAAGACGCCTTTCTCCTTCATGTCCACAACCTTGCCAGTGTCAACGTCGACTCCAGCGTACTTCTCTCCCCTCTCGTGTGCTGCCTTAAGCTCGACCAGCACATCAATCGGGTCAAGTCCAGCGTTCTCTGCCAGTGTTCTCGGAATGATTTCTAGTGCTGTCGCAAATGCCTCAACTGCAAGCTGCTCTCTACCGCCAAGTGACGGAGCCCACTCCTTGAGCTTCAGGCTTACCTCAATCTCCGGCGCGCCAGCACCGACAACAACCTTTCCATCCTCAACGGCGCATGCAACTGCCCTCACCGCATCCTCGACACCTCTGGCAATCTCCTCGACAACATGCTCAGTTCCGCCTCTCACGAGTATCGTGACTGCCTTGGGGTTCTTGCAGCCAGTGACGAAGACCATCTTCTCGTCGCCGACTTTTCTCTCCTCAACAAGCGCAGCCTCTCCAAGGTCTTCGCTGCTGATGTCTCTGAGGTCGGTCAGAACTTTTGCTCCCGTTGCCTTAGCCAGCTTCTCCATGTCGCTCTTCTTGACTCTCCTCACTGCAAGAACTCCAGACTTGGCGAGGTAGTACTGAGCCAGATCATCGATGCCCTTCTGGCAGAAGACGACATTTGCACCGACGTTGACGATCTTGTCAACCATTTCCTTAAGCATTGCCTCCTCCTGCTCGATGAACTTCTGGAGCTTCTCAGGATCGGTTATTCTGATCTTCGCATCGATCTCTGTCTCCTTGACCTCCAAAGCAGAGTCGAGGAGCAGAATCTTTGCGTTCTCAACCCTCTTCGGCATTCCTGGGTGGACGACCTCTTTATCAAGCACTATACCATCAATTAACTCCGTCTCCTCAATGCTTCCTCCCTGCCTCTTCTCAATCTTGATGTAGTCTGTGTTAACTTCATACTTACCGTTTGCCTCCTCTGCAATCATCTTAACGGCTTTGACAGCAATTTCAGCAAGCTTGTCCAGTGCAACCTCAGCACCCTTGCCGGTCATTGCTGTTGATGCAATCTTCTTCAGAATTTCGTCGTCATCCTTGCTGATGGGTATTGCAATTTCATTCAGAATTTCCAGAGCCTTCTCCGCAGCATACCTGTAACCGTTGGCTATTATCGCTGGATGAATCTCCTGGTCAAGCAGTTCCTCAGCTCTCTTCAACAGCTCTCCCGCAAGAACTACTGCGGTGGTTGTCCCATCTCCGACTTCGTTGTCCTGTGTCTTTGCGACTTCAATGATCATCTTCGCTGCCGGGTGCTCGACATCTATTTCTTTGAGAATTGTAACTCCATCATTTGTGATAATCACATCACCGAGGCTGTCAACAAGCATCTTGTCCATTCCCTTCGGACCAAGAGTGCTCCTTACGGCCTCAGCTATAACACGAGCTGCCATTATGTTCATTCTCTGGGCGTCTCTACCAACAGTTCTCTGAGTTCCCTCCCTCAATATCAGCACAGGTTGACCCTGTAACGTTGCCATTTCACATCACCTCCTAATTACAGAAATTGGTGGATTGGTACTTCTATATAAATTTTTCTATCACGAATTTAAATTAGAGTTTCTTGCTTACTCAGATAAGATCAAGCTTTCTGAGCGCAATTCTCAAAGAAACTAGCAGGACAACTGCGAGGTTGAAAATGAATAAAAATCCGATTATATACATTGCGTACTTTTCCAGACCTGTTCTGACCACCGGTGATATGAGCAGTACAGCGATGCAAAACGATATCAGTGTAAAAAATAGAAACCTAGCTGACATTTACTTTCACCTCGTAACTGCTTGCAGAGGAACTGGGTGAAATCCCTAAACAACGAAGCTTGCTAAAAATCGTAAATGGTGTCTCTTTAGAGGTAATCTTAATACCATGCTTGGTTATTAACTCTACCTTACCTGGCATCAGCATCATTGTTTCCTTACTTTCTCACCCTTACTACTTTGAAGGACACAACTATTGCAACCAGACCTACGAGGACAGCTAACGGATAGCCAGCGATGGGGAAGCTCCACGCCACGTTTATTCTGTTTGTCGGTTCCCGGTAGTACTCGTCGATCTGAGGTAACCCTTCATGGTTTACTGGCTGAGATAGTGTGTAATCAACAACAACCTCCCAGACTTTCAGTTCTTCACCATCAACCCTCACTACGAGGTTCTTGTACTCTTCAGGAGGAATGGGATTTCCTTTTTCATCCTTAGGCTCGACAGTTAGCTGAGGAAGAACTTCAGCGATTTTAGGTAAAAACGAGAAAATATAGTTGTCCGTAACGACCCTGTAAAGTCTATCGTCTCTTTCAATAACCTCGTAATCTTCGTCATTCAGAGTTTGTTTTCCAATGCCTTTATAGCGCTCAGCCTTAACAACACTACCAGATTTGGAAGCATGGCAGAGGGGATCTTCTTGTCGACAAAGGGGATTTTGATGAATGCGTTTTGAGGGTTGTAGTAGTAACGCAATCCAGAAAACTGGACGAAGAAGTCGTCACCGTAAAGCTGATGGAGCAAAATCGTTATCTCCAGAACTCTGTAAACCTCTTCTCCTGTTATGCAAAAGGAAACCAGAGAGTAACCGGGACTTCCATCCTCTCCAACTCCCAAGCTTACAGGAAGGAGCAAATCGTAGAGGCTGATTTTTCCCTTCGAGTATTCCATCGTGCCTGGAGTGATGTTTCCCCTTATCTCCCCATTGGCAAAAACGGCAAAATCAACTTTTTCACCAGTTTTTTCCTCAACAACCAGACGCATCGCATCGGTAATGAAATCTCCGATATTGGACTCCTGAAGCGTTCTGGTGGTAAGAGCGAAGTCTGATGAAGCAACTGTGTCCAAGATATACCTGCCTGTCTTGTTGTAAACCATAGCGTTAACCTTTTTGATGTATTCCTTTATAACGGCATCAACTTCCGGGTCAATGGGGATTTCATCATCTATCTTAATGAGGAACGGTGTTCCAGTATCGTAATTGCGTATTTTTAGTTCTCTGTTATCTCTACTGTATTCAAGCTCAAGAACTCCGAGATACCTTAGACTATCCCCTGTCTGGACTATTATCGTCCCATCTGATGTTATGATTGGCTCTTCAAGTACTGTATGACTGTGTCCGCCTATAATTATGTCTATTTCGGGAACTGCTTCAGCAAGCTCAAGGTCTTCAGAAACGCCCAAATGAGTAACAGCTATTATCAGATCCACGCCTTCTTTCTTCAGCTCTTCAACAGCTTGCTTTGCCGTCAGTATTGGGTCTTCAAAATCGAGGGGTTCGTAAGAGTAGGCTTTTGCTTTCGCGTCCTTACCTAAAAGGCCTATGAAACCTATTTTCAGATTTTCGATTTCCATTATATGGTATTTCTTCACTATCTCGTTCATTGGATGTCCCTGAGGTGCTACCAGATTCGTGGATACAATTACTGTTTTTTCGTTAGCTTCCGGGTATCCTGCATTTAAAAGGCTGTCTACAAGCTTTTCTGCCCCGTAGTCAAACTCGTGGTTTCCTATGGTTATCACATCGTAGCCAATTTTCTGCATAAGAGCTATTTCAGGAGATTCTCCTTCAGTAACCAGCCAGGAGAACGGGCTTCCACCGGTAAAGTCTCCTGCAGAGACCAGCATTACTTCCTCAGATTTTTCAGCCTTTATGCTTTTTACAAGAGAGGCCAGTCTGGCAAATCCGCCTATCGTCGGGTCTTTTACACTCTCGTTGAAGTCTATCGCTGGTGAATAAGGTATAACTGCCGAGTGCTCGTCGTTGGTGTGTAAAATGGTGAAGTTGACTGTATTTCCGGCTGCTGAAGATGGAAAAACAAGTATTATTGCCAACATAGTAATTGCTAACAATTTTCTCATGGAGAGAATTACAATGATTTAAATTTAAAAGTTATGACTGTTTTTCAAAATTCGTGAAGGTGTGAAGGGAAATACACTTTCAAGAAAGCAAGCATCTATGCAAACACCTTAATAGGGTTATTCTATTCTTTCTCAATTTACCCCACTCTATATCCAAGACAATGTTATTCGAGGCATGAGTTACGTCGGAGAGGAGGTAAGGCTCGCCAGACATTCCGAATGTCTTCACAATTTCTTTTCCTGTGATCTTACCAAATACGACGACTCCCCTTTCCACGGCTGAAAGTTTCCATGAAAATTCGTACTGTCCTCCAGTATCTGATGAGAGGAGCAATTCTGGAAAGTAAAGGCGCATGGATTTGTTTACTCTACAAATCTTAACCTCAACCTTTTTATCGCAGTACAAGAATCCTCTGAGCATCTCTCCACCCTCAAGCATGAGTTCAATTCCATCCTCCGCTATATTCTTTACTTTAGGCTCTACATGCATTTTAAGGCAACATATGGGAGCTACGTGAACATAACTCTCCTCTCCCAATCTAACGCACCTTAAGTAGCATAAACCAATGTATTTCTTCGAAAGAAAACCCCCATAAAACGGCTTCATGTGAACGTTTATCCATCCGTTTTCGATTGTAAATTCGTCCTCCTTCTCGAAAAAGTATATCCAAGGCAGAGGATGAGCCATTCCCCTCCATGAGTCAACTATAATATCAGCATTGACTCCAAGATAGAGAATTCCCACTTCTGCTTTCTTAGCAGTGGTATAAGCTTTGAGTGTAGCGGATTTCGAATCATAGCTGACGTCCCGAACTTCTGGCGTCTTTTTCTTACGAAATAACATGACATTTACTTCAATCATTTACGCAAAAATCTTGCGCCTTTTAATGACGATGGGGAAAGAGAGACTGGGGAGAGAGAATTAAAAAATTAAAGAGAGGTGATTGAGAAATGGAGTTTGTTGGAAGGTAGGTTGTTAGTAGAAAGAAAACATTGTTAAATTTCTAATCTCTGAAATAGTTAGTTCTCAGATCTGGTCTGAAAAAGGGATAAAAATGTTTTACATAGGGGTAATAGAGAGTCTCACCGACCTGCAGGTTGAGAAAATAGCCATTTCTGAAAGATATATATGGATGCATACGGGAAAAACATAAATCCCAGAGATTAAGTTAAACCAATGGACATCTTTGACAGAAACGCCGAAAAGTATGATGCCTGGTACGACAAAAACAGGGAGCTTTACGAAGCTGAGCTGGAACTACTCCCAAAACCGGTCTCACCTTCATTGGAAATTGGAGTGGGAACCGGAAGATTCGCGATAATAGGGATTGATGTAGGGATAGATATCTCACTCTCGATGCTCAAAATTGCGAGGAAAAGAGGAGTTGAATGCGTCTGGGGAGATGCTGCGAACCTGCCTTTCAAAGACAAATCATTCCGCTCAGTCTACCTCGTTTTTACGCTCTGCTTCCTCGAAGAGCCGGTTAAGGTTCTCAGAGAAATTAAGAGAGCCCTAAATGGCACACTCGTAACGTGTGTAGTTCCCGCAGACTCAAGGTTGGGAAGGGAATACGCCAGAAAGGACAGTCCCTTTTACAAGAAAGCGAGATTCTACACTGAAAAAGAAGTAGTGAACATGCTTCAGGACACAGGCTTCAAAGTCAAAGAAATAAGGAGAAGAAAGCTAAAATACGACGAAAAGGACTTTGTTTGCTTTATTGCTGAGAGTTGAACCCAAGTTCTTCTTTCAGTTTTTCTATCTCCTTTTCAAGCTCGTCAAGTTCTGCAAATCCAAATTCCTTCTCCCCCCCCACTCCGGCAAGTCTCCAGAACAGTCTCGCGACTATCGGCATCATCTTGCCCGCATAGCCCGGAGAGTGTGGCAGAAGCTTTGCCGCCAAGTCTCCAAGTTTTTCAAGCTGCTCCTTGGTCAATTTATCGAGATTCATACTGGCTTCACCGAGAAGAGAAACTCCCGCCCCTACAATTTTTTCTCTCTGAGCGTAATACTTCGCAGCCTCACTCGTCATTCTATGCACGCCCATACTATCACCTTAATTTTATCTTTGTTTTCAAACTATATGAAGATTGCGGTAAATCAAAATTGCTCATTTTTCACGGCTATATTCTGAGAGAAACGATGATTACCGCAAGCAATATTAAAAATGCTCCAAAATACTGCAGCGGTGTCAGAATCTCGGCCAGAACCAAAACGCTGAACAGGTGGGCAAAAACCCCTTCGAGAGATAGAATCACGGCTGCATCAGAGGACTTGGTGTAGCTCTGGAGCCAGTTCTGCAGCATTTTTGCAACGAAAGTTGCGAAGAATGCAGTTATGAGGAGACAGAGAACTACGGTTGTGTTTATTTCGAATTTTGTGGTGGTGAAAACTGCGAAGGGGGCGGAGAGAACAAATATGGCGAAAGCCTGCCAGAATGCTAGCATCGTCGGATTTGTTATGCGAGAGTAGTGAGAAATCATGGCTATCTCCGCTCCAAAGAAAAGAGCGCAGAAGAGCATAAGGATGTCTCCAATATTGAAGCCTGAATAACCTGAGAGGAAGTAGAATCCGATAAAAGCCAGCAAAACACCCGAAACATCTCTTCTGTCGAACACGTCCTTGTAGACGAGCCACGAGATGATTGGAGCAAGAACCACATAGGTTGAGGTGATGAAGCCAGCATTCGTTGCGGTGGTGTAGTCAAGCCCTACAGTCTGAAAGGTGTAACCAAGGAAGGAGACAACACCTATTTTAAATCCGTCCTTGAAATCCAACCCTTTCAGGAAGGGGAGGAAGAAAAGACAGGCGATGAAGAATCTAACGGTGTTGAAAGCAAAAGGAGACATGCTATCGAGGGCTATCTTTACTACCGGAAACGTTGACCCCCAGATCAGAGCGACCAGAGCCAGTCCGAGGTCGGCATAGAGGCGCTTCACTTCCCTCCCATCTCCGCGTTGTTTATAAGGTTACCTTTTCACAGCAGATAGATTATCACGAAGAAGACACCCATCATGAGCAGTCCAAGCGGGACGCCTATTTTTGCCCACTCGCTCATCGTAATTCTCAGCCTCCCGGCAGCAACGATGTTCGGAATGTTTCCAGGAATCAGCATGCCTCCTGAGATTATAAGGCCCATCAGAGCGCCCTTTATCTGCAGTTCTGTAAGCTGTGGGCCTATTTCTGCTGCAGCGAGAGTTGCGTTATCGAGAATTGCTGAGACCATATTCACCCAGTATATTATCTCAGGCGGAATCTTTGAAATGTACCAGTCGATGATTGGCGTAAATCCTTCTCCTAGCAGCACCAATGCTGCGATGAAAACGTAAACTCTTATTGCCCTCACAACAACGGTTCTCAAAGTCTCTGTGTACTCAGGGATCTCTATCTCTTTAACGGAAACGCCACCCACTCTAATCGCTGAGTAAATTCCTAGAATAATAACTGAAGGAATTATGTACTCTCCAACAAGTTCTACAAGGTAGAAGAAGTCCTCGTTGAGCTTCTTCACGACGATGGTGGAGAGAGGCTCACCCACAGGTGTTAGTGCTGCCCCTAAACCCACAGCAAAACACGCTATAACAACAAATTCGATTTTTGACTTTCTTTCCAAGGGCATCACAAGTGCGATTTCAGCGAGTATGACAGCGGAGACTATAACTGATATTATGCTGGAAATGAGGCCGAAGACCGTCACTACAAGGAAGGCAAATGCCCTGACACCCATTTTCTTTAGGACAGCCACAAGAAAAGAGTAAACCTGCTTATTGTAGTAGTGGATTATCAATCCAACAATCAGCACAACCTGGAATATACCTATCGGAATTCCCATGAATTCGGTAATTTTCACAGGTGTTTCGAGAGCTTCGATAATAAGCTCAGTGCTCCACAAACCACTTATCGTTACAGCAGCAATTCCCATTATCAGGAAGAATGGCTCAAGATTCTCCTCAACTTTTCTGACTCTGAACGGGAGGATAAGGACTAGAAGAAGGATTATGAAGAGACCGGCGGCGATAAAAGGATCCTCCTGCATGTAGTGTTCTGCACCAGCCATGTGCCAATACTTTTTCTACCAACATATAGTTTTTACGGGAAACCTCTTGGAAATTGCCAGAAGGTCACATATTAACCCTTTCAACGTATCTCCCCCTCTCCTCTATCTCCCTCGCTCTAACAATTACTTCCTCTTTACCCCCCTCTTCCAGATATCCTTCAATAAACGCATCTCTGAGCTTTTCCCAATCATCAAAACTAGCTTTCAGCGATTCAAAGTAAACGTGAACATCGACTCCCATCGGCTCCACCTTGTTGTCGAAGAACGCAAGTCCAAAATCGATAAAGTAAATTCTGCCATCGCTCAGAATCAGATTCATGGGGGTAATGTCTCCGTGAATTATATTCGCTTTGTGGAGTTTTGCCGTTAATCTACCCACTTCCCTGCTAATATCTTCGCTCATGGCATTTTTTACCGGCGTCCCGTAAATTCTCTCCATGACAATCGTGTCCCCCTCAACATCGAGCACAATGGGTGTGGGAACTCCGGCCCTTCTTGCTGCAGAGATTATCTTTGCTTCCATTTTTGTTCTCCGAAACCTCAACTCCCTGTCGAGTTTCTCAATTCTGTACCTCTTTGGCACTCTCTTTTTCACGACCACATCATCCAGAATTTTAACTTCAGCCTCTCCTCCAAGATGGACCTTCACGGTTTTGAAAAAGAAGGAGGGGAATTAAATCTTACCTTCAGAAATTCTTCCGACATTGAAAACACCGATAAGCTGACCCTCTTTGACCTCACCATCCATTATCGGAAGGAAAATCACTTCTTCGATAGTTTTTCTGCTCTCCAGTTTCCATGGCTCCTTTGCAATTCCTCCGACCATTGTTCCGTACGCCTGCCTCATTATGCCAAGAGTGCCGACAGTAGAGTGGTCAGAGATTTCAATTGGCCTGATTTTGATGACTTCTGCAGCACCTCTTTTGAGCTTCTTGTTCTCAGCGGATATGGCTGGTCTCCACTCACCCTTTCTACTTACCTTCAGCCTTTTGCTGTTAGATTCCTGAAGTGTCTTTACCACTCCGACTCCCGACTTCTGAGAAAACTGCAGATACCCGCTGCTTTCTCCCCCATTTCCACCCGCAACGCAGAGGAGACCTAAAACCTCTCCCTTCTCCACAACTCCGTCCCCGAAACCGAGCAAAATGGCTTCATTAAAGCTCCTATTTTCTTCAAACTTCCTTACTTTATCCCCTACAAGATTTATAAGCTGTGCAAAGGCATTTGCAGCCAGGCCGTAAGGGGAGATGATGCTTCCCCCCTTTACGTTTATCTCTTCAATTTCGACGACCGCAACTCCGCCTCTCCTTATCTTCTCCCTCTTCTTTGCCGCAACAGGTAGGAGATTGCAGCTATCACTCTCGAAGTAACCGCTGAAAGTCCCTGTTACTTTCTCTCTGTAAAAAACTCCATCTTCTATCCATGTTAAGAAAGTCCTGATGTTTTTGGCCTCAACTTTTGGTTTTGATGAAAACACTCTTGAAAGCAGTCCAGTCCTGACAAAGTTTACACGCAGTATTCCGATCAAATCACCCTCTTTTACGTCTCCCGACCTCGTAGGAATGAAGATGGCATGATTTATGCACTTCTCGTCCTCAACCATACCGGGAAGTCCGCATTCGATTACATCGACAACAAAACCGTTTGCGTGGTTTACAGCCGTTAAAGGGCTTACAACAGTGTTTTCAGGTACTTCAATTAATCTTATACTGATGACAGCCACTTCCCCCTTGCATACTGTGAGGTCTTCGCTTGCGATTATTGGGATTAACTGGCTAACTCGTGAAATAGTATAGCTTCTTGGTTCAATATCAACATCAAATTCAAAAGTTCTACTACCGACCCCATCATGCCATGACAGAAGCTTAGCTCTCACCACAATATATAAACAATTGAATCTTAAAAATGTTTTCGGTTTCCAAAAATCCTTAATTTCGAATGTGGCTTAATTTCGATACATTTATTAACTTCTTTTCAAGCCACAGGTTGAAATAGGCAACCAGGTGTTAGCTATGGCTGGCGAGATACTTGTTATAGGAGGCGGAATTTCTGGACTGACTGCTGCTATAGAAGCTGCCGAGACGGGATATGATGTGATTCTCGTGGAAAAGAACCCGTACCTTGGAGGAAGAGTGTCCCAGTTGAACAAGTACTTTCCAAAACTCTGCCCACCATTTTGCGGGCTTGAAATCTTCTTCAAGAGAATGAAGAGCACACCGAAGCTGAAGTACTTCACCAACGCTGAAGTTCAGGAGATAAGTGGAGAGCCGGGGAATTTTACGGTAAAAGTGAAGATCAAGCCGAGATATGTCAATGAGAACTGCACAGCCTGTGGGGCATGCAAGGAAGTTTGTCCGGTTGAAGCTCCGGATGAGTACAACTTCGGACTGAAGAAGAAGAAGGCAATTGACCTGCCGAACATTATGGCAATGCCGTTCCAGTATTACATCGACGACAAATACTGCACTAAATGCGGGGAGTGCGTCTCAGCATGCAAGTACAATGCTATTGATCTGAACGAGAAGGAGAAGGAGCTAACTCTAAACGTTTCATCCATCATCGTGGCAACCGGCTGGAAGCCCTACGATGCGACCAAGCTGGACAACCTCGGATATGGAAAGTACAAGAACGTTATAACGAACATGGAGATGGAGAGGCTGGCTTCTCCAAACGGCCCGACTGGTGGTGTCATCCAGACAATGGATGGAAAGCCAATTGAAACCATCGCATTTGTCCAGTGTGCCGGGAGCAGGGATGAGAACCACCTGCCATACTGCTCTGCAGTCTGCTGCTTAGCAAGCTTGAAGCAGGCGACTTATGTAAGAGAGCAGTATCCGGATGCGAAAATCTACATCTTCTACATCGACATCAGGGCATTTGGAAGATATGAAGACTTCTTTGCAAAAGTTAAGGCTGATGAAAATATCGAACTCATCAGGGGCAAGGTTGCCAAGGTTGAGGAGGTTGATGGAAAGCTCGTTGTAACTGCCGAGGACACGCTGAGCGGTGTCAAAAGCAAGAGAGAGGTTGATATGGTAGTCCTCGCTACGGGAATGCAGCCAGCTATTGAACCTATACCGGGAATTGAGCTCGACGAGTACGGGTTTGTCAAGGCAAAGCCGGGTATAATTCCAGCGGGTGTAGCAGCGATGCCAATGGAGGTTGCCTCAGCAAATGAATCGGCTACGGCAGCAGCGCTGAAGGCTATTCAGCTTGCAAGGAGGTGAAATGATGGAGAAAGTTGGTGTTTACATCTGTACCGGTTGTGATATTGATAAGCTGGACATTGAGAGGCTGAAAAATGTTGCGAAGGAAGAGTTTGGAATCGAGCCAAAGGTTCATCCGCACCTCTGCTCACAGGAAGGAGTCGAAATGCTGAAAAACGATGCTGCTGAGCTTGATGCACTTGTTATAGCTGCATGCTCACCCCGTGTAAAAACCGCACTGTTCACATTCGATGACAAGTATGTTGAAAGAGCAAACTTGAGAGAAGGTGTTGTTTGGAGCCACGACATCGACGAGCACGCTCAGGAGCTTGCTGAAGACTATCTGAGAATCGCGATTACCAAAGCCCAGAAGGCGGAGAAGCCTGAGCCCTACATCGAGGAGGTTTCGAAAGACATCCTAGTTGTTGGTGGTGGAGTTACTGGTTTAACGGCAGCACTTGAGATTGCGAAGGCAGGTTACAAGGCTTATTTGGTGGAGAAGGAGCCAGAGCTTGGTGGGTGGGTTGCTAAATACTACAAGACTCTGCCAATTGAGCCGCCATACACAAGAATCGAAGAAAATCCGGTGTTCAAGCTAATTGAGGAGGTAAAGGCGAATGAGAACATAGAGATCTACACCTCTGCCCAGATTGATTCAATTAGCGGTCAGCCCGGAATGTTTGACGTTGTGTTAAACCAGAACGGAGAGAAGGTGCAGTTCAGGGCTGGCGGCATCGTTGTCGCCACTGGGTGGAAGCCCTACGACGCCACGGCTTTGGAAGAACTTGGCTACGGGAAGTTTGCCGATGTCGTTACAAACCTAGAATTTGAGGAGATGGCCAAAAATGGCAAGATCATCAGAAAGTCAGATGGAAGTGAAGCGAAGAATGTGGTGTTCATCCAGTGTGCTGGACAGAGGGATGAGAACCACCTGCCATACTGCTCATCAGTCTGCTGCCTTGTAAGCCTCAAGCAGGCGAAGTATGTTAGGGAGTTTACCAACGGTAATGCCTTCATAATTTACAAGGACATGAGAACTCCCGGACTTTGGGAGGACTTCTACAAGGAGATGCAGCAGGATGACGGCATATACCTCACAAAAGGCGATATCAAAGAAATCAAGGAGGAGGGCGGAAAGCTAACAGTCATCGTTACAAACACTCTGCTGGGAGAGGACATCGCCATTAAAGCCGACCTCGTCGTTCTCGCAACTGGAATGGTTTCAACACTTAAGGGACTTTACACAGTGAAAGAGGAGTTCCCGGATGAGAAGACTGTTCCGTACAAGCACATCGCTGAGCTGCATCCGATAAAGAGTGAGGAAGATATTGAAATTATAAAGCAGGCGGGACACATCCTCAATCTCCAGTACAGGCAGGGTCCTGAACTACCCACGCTGAAATACGGCTTCCCGGACTCGAACTACATCTGCTTCCCGTACGAGAGCAGAAGGCTTGGTATTTACGCTGCAGGAGCTGTGAGAGCTCCGATGGAGATCGCATCATGCATTGAAGACGCCAAGGGTGCTGCACTCAAGGCAATTCAGGCAGTTGAGCTTGTGGCAGAGGGTAAGACGACATTCCCGAGAACGGGAGACATCGACTTCCCGAACTTCTTCCTCCAGCGCTGTACGCAGTGTAAGAGGTGTACTGAAGAATGTCCATTTGGAGCCCTTGACGAAGATGAGAAGGGTACACCGATGCCCAACCCGCTCAGATGCAGGAGATGTGGTATCTGCTTTGGAGCCTGTCCAGAGAGGATCATCAGCTTCAAGACCTACAGCATCGACCAGATGGCATCAGCTGTTAAGTCCATATATGTCCCGGATCCAAACTGGGATGAGGGTGCTGAGGAGAAGTTCCGCTTCATAGTGTTTGCCTGCGAGAACGATGCTCTGCCAGCGTTGGACATGGCAGCTTTGAACGGTAAGAAGTGGAGCCCGCTTGTAAGAATTATCCCCGTAAGGTGCCTCGGTTCAGTTAACACAGTCTTCATCGCTGATGCGCTTTCGAAGGGTATTGACGGTGTGTTATTGTTAGGCTGTAAGTACGGAGAGGACTACCAGTGCCACTTCATTAGAGGAAGCGAACTTGCAAACAGAAGAATGGAGAATGTTGCAGAAACGCTTGAAAGACTTATGCTGGAGAAAGAGAGAGTGCAGGTTGTTGAAGTCTCCATAAACGAGTGGGACAAGGTTACGGAGATCATCGACAACTTCGTCAACCAGATTATGGAAATCGGGGCGAACCCGTATAAGGGGTTCTGAGGTGGACTATGGAGGTTGATACACAATTCGTAAAGGATGTTGTTGGATTGGGGGGTAAAACACTTAAGAAATGCTACCAGTGCGCTACCTGCAGCGTTGTATGCCCGCAAAGCCCTAAGGAAGAACCATTCCCGAGAAAGGAGATGATCTGGGCTCAGTGGGGCCTTAAGGATAAGCTAATAAAGGACGGAGATATCTGGCTCTGCCACCAGTGCAACGACTGCAGTGAGTACTGTCCAAGAGGTGCAAAGCCAGGAGAGGTTCTTGGAGCGATAAGGGCCAAGGTTATACAGGAGCTAGCCTTCCCCAACTTTTTTGCAAAGATACTGATGAAGCCAGCTGGAATAGTCGTTTACTTTGCCATCCCGATAATCCTCACACTGCTCTACCTGAGCATTGCTTCACCAAAAATACCTGAGGGTGAGATTGTCATAGGAAACTTCATCCCGCATTTACACATTGAACTGGCCGGATTCATTGTCGGAGGATGGGCTTTGCTCGTTGCAGCCATAGGAGCGTACAGGTTCTGGAGCGGAATAAACTCAGAAGTATCAAAGGTCTACGAATACAGGCTTGGCGAGAATGCGGAGTTAGAAGTTGTGAGAGCGAGTCCGAGGTTCATAGAATGCCTCTTCTGGTCTGTAATTGACATCCTTAAGCATTCACGGTTTGCCGAGTGTGGAACGGCAAGATACCGCTATTTTGCGCACTTCATGATTTTCTGGGGCTTCATAATTCTCGGCATCGCCACTATCGGTGACATCATCTACCTCTATGGCCTGGGCGTTGAAGAGCTTGCATTACCACCCACCGATCCTGTTAAAATTTTAGGGAATATTGGAGCCATTCTACTGATAGCAGGTTCATTGTGGGCAATTGTTGCGAGGTTCGGCAATGAAAGAGTGGGTTACGGCACCTACTTTGACTGGCTCTTCCTTGGGACAATATTTGCAGTTGGACTTACTGGAGTGGGCATTGAAGCTTTGAGATATGCAGGGAGTGTAGCAGCGTACTACATGTACTTGGTTCATTTAGTTCTGGTGTTCACCCTCATTGCATACGCACCCTACTCGAAGTTCGCACACCTTCTCTACAGAACCTTGGCCTACACCTGGGCTAAGAGCGTGGGAAGAGAGCCTCAACAGTAATTTTAATTTTTATGGAACTCAAAGATTTTCAAAAAATTTTTAGGGAAAAATACTACGAAATCGACTCAAAGAGCGGCCCCCTCTTTCTTCTGGCAGTTCTTTTCGAAGAAGTTGGAGAACTGGCTGAGGCGGTGAGAAAAAACGAAAATGTAGAGGAAGAGCTTGTTGATGTCCTTTTCATGGTAATCTCCCTTGCAAATCTGTTCAATGTTGACCTTGAGAAAAAACTAGTCGAGAAATACTTGAAAGGGGACCCAAGTAACCGTTGGGATTTACCCGAACTGTAAATTTGTAGGAAAAGCATATATTTTGGAAATATAACATAAACCAATGGCAAAGAGTCACTACGATGTGCTGAGAAAATACATTACTACGGAGGACTTGCTCGAGACACCGGAATTTGGTGCTAATGTTAGAGTTACGGAAGAGTACTGGATACAAGAACCCTTTATAAAGGCTATAATTCTTGAGAACGAGGATGAGTTTAGAAACGTTTACCATGCTCTCGAACCAACTGTGAGCAAAGATGAGGCAGAAATTATTTCTGCAATTTATGATGACTTAAAAAAGATACTTGCTCTCCAGGACATTTCTATCGAGCTGGAAGAGAGGGGAGAAGTGCTTGTAAAAGCAATAGAAAAGCTTGCGAAAGAGTATGCGATGAAGTTCACTGATGATTTCTATTCGAGAATGCTATATTACTTCTTCCGCGACTTTTTCGGGTATGGCTCTATAGATCCCTTGATGGAAGACGTATATGTGGAGGATATTTCGTGTGATGGGTATAACATCCCCATTTTCATTTACCATCAGAAATACGGGAATTTGGAGACGAACATTGTCCTCGACCAAGAGAAGCTCGATAAAATGGTACTAAGGCTAACGCAGAGAAGTGGAAAGCATATATCCGTTGCCAGCCCCATAGTGGATGCCACCCTCCCCGACGGGAGCAGGTTGCAGGCAACCTTTGGCACTGAAGTAACTCCACACGGTTCGAGCTTTACCATAAGGAAGTTCACGGTTGAGCCACTAACGCCGATAGATTTGATGGAAAAAGGAACGGTTCCTTCAGGAGTGCTTGCATATCTCTGGCTGGCGATAGAGCATAAGTTCTCCGCAATCGTTGTTGGAGAGACTGCGAGCGGGAAAACAACTACACTAAACGCGATTATGATGTTTATTCCTCCAGATGCAAAGGTTATCTCAATTGAGGACACAAGAGAAATAAAGTTATACCATGAAAACTGGGTAGCAGAAGTTACCAGGACAGGAATGGGTGAGGAAGGAGAAATAGATATGTACGACCTGCTCAGAACAGCATTAAGGCAGAGACCTGACTACATCATTGTGGGTGAGGTTAGGGGTAAAGAGGCTCAAACACTCTTCCAGGCAATGTCAACAGGTCATGCCAGCTACTCTACTCTACATGCTGGAGACATCAACCAGATGGTTTACAGACTCGAATCTGAACCTCTGAAAGTTCCGAGAAGCATGCTTCAGTTCCTAGACATCGCTCTAGTCCAGACCATGTGGGTTAAAGGAGCCACAAGGCTCAGGAGGACTAAGGAAGTTAATGAAATACTCGGCATTGATCCCGCTGACAAAAACTTACTGGTGAATCAGTTCGTGAGGTGGGATCCTAAGCAAGATACTCACGTTGAGGTCAGCATGCCAAAGAAGCTTGAAAAGATAGCTGATTTCTTGGGTTTGAGCGTTCAGGAAGTTTTTGAGGAAATGTTTAACAGAAAGAGGTATTTAGAACTCATGCTGAAAAGGGGAATCAGAAACTACAAGGAGGTTACGAAACGCATCCATGCATACTACCGTAACCCCGAACTGGCCATGACAAAAATGGAGGAGGGTTTATGACCCTTTACACCCCACTAGCTCTCAGGAAGTTTTACAGGAAAAGATACCGAAAAAAACCGGGAAAGTATTTGACCCTATCTTCCGCACTTGAGAGCGCTAGGTTAAAAATGACCGTACCGGAACTCCTTTCCATTGCTCTTTTTTACCCGTTGCTCTCTATTATCCCCGGGGTTCTCCTCGGTTTCCTCGTGTCAGAACTCGTGAGACCAGATGGAGTTTTAGTAATAAGGGGCTTTACGATCCCTTACTGGGAGTTCGAACTAGCCTTAGTAGCGGGCTTTGCAATCCTGGCCTTTGGCTTCACGAGGTATCTGATTCTCACGTATCCCTTCTACCTTTCCAATATTAGGAAGGGTAAGATAGAGTCTTCCCTACCACATGCTGTGAACATGATGCTTGGAATGGCAAAGGGTGGCGTACCGTTAATCTCAATTTTTGGATTTGTGGCAGAAAACAGGGAAATTTTCGGCGAGGTCAGCAGAGAGTTCGACAAAGTCGTGACACTTGTCGAGGTATTTGGGTACGATCTGATATCTGCCATGAAATACGTGTCAGATACAACACCATCAGAGAAGCTAAAGGTATTCCTGGAGAACTTTATCAACGTCTACGAAGGTGGAGGAGATGTAGTAGAATATCTGAGAGCAAAATCGGAGCAGTTGCTTACTGAAAGGGAAACGTATTACACCCTTTTCTTTGAAACCCTTCAAGTCTTTGCTGAGGTCTATTTGGCCCTTTTCATTGTCGCTCCGCTGTTCTTTCTGACTGTGCTTGTAGTTTTCCAGATGATAGGTTCAGGAACGATGGAAATGTTCAGGATTGTTATGTTCACTTTCATACCTCTCGGTTCACTGCTGTTAATGTGGTTGATTAATTCCTCAATGCCGAGTGAGCCTGTGGGTTTTGCTGAGCACAAAAAAAGAGGGGGAAGCGACATCTTTTTCAATATTGCTGACAGAGAACCCGGGTTCAAGATTGACGTCTGGAGACTGAGGTTGAGGAGGGTGCTGAATTTTCTGAAGAGACCCCTTGTCGAGGAGCCGTACTTGCTAACACTTCGAGCTCTATCTTTCTATCTCATTGTTCCGGCCATCTTCGTATTTGTTTACTTTTACGGTAAAATAGACCTCGACTTGCTGATTTTCATCACGCTTTCAGTTGTAATCTTTCCGTCAATAGTGTTCATCGAGTACAAGAGGAGACTGCTTTCAAGAATGGAGAGAGAACTCCCGGAATTTATGAAGCAACTAGCTTCCCTAAATGAAGCAGGATTAAACGTGGTTGAAGCGTTAAGACATATTTCAGAAAGTGAGCTTGGCATGTTAGGAAAAGAAATAAGAAAAATCAAGAGAGAGGTTGAGTGGGGTGAACTTATCACATCTGCTCTGGAAAAAATTGAGAGCAGAATTAGGAGTCAAATTGTGGCAAAGGCAATAACACTGCTCGTGAAGGCAATTGAGTCAACGCCGAGCATAAGGGATGCTTTAAACACTGCCTCTATGTACTCTGAACTGGAAATAGAAGTTAGGGACAGGATAAAAGCTCAGATGAGCATGTACACGATTATTATTTACCTCGCCTTTGCTGTTTTCCTTTACACGGCTTACATTCTTATTCAGAATATGCTCACAGTCTTCGTATCCGTTGAAGCCACTCAGTTTACCGCGAAAATTGATCTCAAAGCTATTAAGGATACATTCATGCAGACTTCACTGCTCGTCGCATTCTTCTCAGGTATAATGGCCGGTCAGATGGGTGAGGGAAGGATTGAAGCTGGTTTAAAGCACGTGTTCATCCTGGTGGTGGTTGTGTATGTCTTCTTCAAGTTTATCATCCCGTAAAACGAGGATTTCGGCACACTTTCTCGATGCTGCTCCAGCAGAAGACGACATCGTGACGGTAGAGGGCTGGCTCACGTACTATGATGAGGAGAAAAAATCTTGGATTCCACTGGAAAAAGCTCAGGTTACAATCTACGTTGACGGAAGAGAGCTTGGGAAGGCTGAGACGAACGAGTTCGGGATGTTTAGCTTCGCATTCCCGGCACCATACAAGGGGAAGCACAAGCTGGAAGTAAGGTTTAAAGGCAAAGCTGGATATGAGAGTTCCAGCAAGTCACTGGATTTTCAGGTTATGGAGAGGGAGCAGAAATTGAAGCTAGGAAGGCTCGCAAGAGACGTGTTTTTGCTAATCATTGCATTGATTTTCCTGCTGTTCGTAGCAATGTTCGTCACCAAAATGTTCAGATAACCCTAACACCCTCAAAGCGCAGTGACTTTGTGATTGTGTTCTCCACCTGTCTCACTTCTTCCAAGCCACCCTCAACCTTTTTCAGCAAATCGAAAACGTTTCCGTATATCATTGCTCCTTTGACAGCCATCCCTTTGAAGTAAGCGTTGTTGCACTCAAGACTGAACTCACCGCTAACAGGATTTGCAGTATGGGAGCCGATCAGGGAGTGGATTACGAGACAGTTATCATTCTCGCATTTCTCTGTTTCTATGACAACATTGCTAACCATCGGTGACGGGATGCTGTTATCAAGCCTGAATCCATTTCCAGTAACACCATACTTTTTGGAATGCTTCCAGTCGGTGTAGTAGCTCTTAACGACGCCATTTTCGGTCAAGACTGTTTTTCTTGCCGAAACCCCTTCGTCATCAAATCCGCAGCTCATCAGGCCACCCTCAACAGTGGGGTCATCGATAATTGTTATTCTCCCAAATTCATCACCGAGCTTAACAGCACTCCTGCCCTTCTCTACATTCTCCGCTGAAAGCGAGGGGTAGAGTGTGTTTGAGAGTAGCTGGTGGACAGCAATTGGCTGAAGAACAACATCGTAGAATCCGCTGTCAATTTTGACCGCTGAGGCAGAATCCACCGCAAGCCTTTCGGCCCTTTTTACAGCCTCCTCAATATCAAGTTCGATGCTTCTACTTTCGCAAACTTCGTAGGCACTGCCTTCCTGAAAAACGGCCTCGACCATGAAGGATGAAGAGGTTGACTTCTCGTAGCTTTCGAGCCCAAAAGAGTTGGTTATTCTCACCTCTTCAACTGCATGCTCGATTTTTGCAGCTGCTATGTTCGCCTTATCAGCAGCGCTCTTTAGCCTCTCAAACTCATCCATAATAAATTCGGAATCTACTTCCTCTACCTTTCTGTCGTAAATCCCCTTAACTCTCACAGGTTTCTCGCAGGGGAAGTCATCAAGTTCATTCTCCGATACTTTCGCTATCTTTTCAGCCAGAGACAGAGCCTCATCTTTCGTTGATGCCGAAGCGAATCCCACTCTTCCGTTTAAAATCACCCTTGCTGAGAAACCGTGCTCAAGACCGGAGCTCACATACTTGAGCTTTCCTGCTTCAACCTCCGCTGATATGAATCTTGTTTTATACTCAAATATTTCCCACTCCATTACGCCCCACCAACCGTCGCTCTGCAAAGAACAGGAGGAGATCCATCAGAAACGGGAACAAGCTGACCTGCCTTACCGCAAAATCCGGGGTCAAAGTCAATTTCTCTGCCAATTTTAACATCTTTCAGAATTTCCAGAGTGTTTCCAGAGAGGGAGACATCCCTGACCATCTCAGCAAGCTCTCCATTCCTGATGAGATACCCATACTGAGCATTGAAGTGGAAGTAACCCGTTGCAGGATTGGTCTCCCCACCCCTCGACCCGATCAGGTAGACTCCTTCTCCACACTCCTCAATAAGCTCATCAAATCTGTACTCGTGGCTATCAATGTACGTGTTGCTCATCCTGACAATCGGCACGTCAACACCCTGACTCCGCGCATTTCCGGGAACGCCACCAAGTTTTTTCGTGGTCTCTCTATTGTGGAGGAAGCTTTTGAGAATTCCGTTCTTGACTATCTCCTTTTTCTCTGCCCTTACGCCCTCATCGTCGAAGGGGAAGAAACCGAATTCCGGGAGAGTCGGATCGTCGATTATCGTTACACTTTCATCAGCCACCTTCTGGTTCAGCATTCCTTTAAGCACCGTTGCTCCTTGAAGCACGTGGTCGGCTTCAACGGCATGGCCAAAGGCCTCATGGACGAAAACACCCGCCAGGCTGGAATCCATTACAACGTTCATTTGACCTGAGGGAGGGGATGAAGCATCGACGAGCTTAGGCAAAACTTCGACGATCTCATAAGCTTTGTCATCAACACCATCCAGAACTTCGTAACCGCCAACCCTCATCTGCCTCTTTGAGAGAAACTGTATGCTCTTACCCTTGCCCACACCCATAATGGAGACGCCAGTCCTCAAAACCTCATACTCAACTTCCGAGCCACATGAGTCTCTGTACTGGAATTTTCTTCTGTTCTCGAAGTAAACGACTTTCGTGCTTACGCAGACATCCCTGATTATTTTCTCAATGTCTTTCAGCAACTCCACCTTCTCCTCGATAGAGACATCTTGAGGATCTCTCTTTACCCTCATTCTGTAGCTTCCTTTACTGGCAATCTCTTCTATATCCCCATCTCCCTGCGTGAATGCGTTTTTCTCCGCCTCCTTTAGCCCCACATTGTCTTCAACATCTCCCTCAAAAATCCCCCAGAACCCGTTCTTGAGAACCCTGAAACCCTTGCTGGATGATTTGCTGTATCTCGGCTTCTCCAGCTTTCCATTCTCAAGCTGAAGGTTGAGGGAAAAATTTTCAACTTTCCTGATATCCCAGAACTTCATTCACTCCTCCCTCTTTCCTTGAGAATACCCTCAGCAGCGATCAAACCCGTCACAGCTGCACCTACAATACCTCTGCTCACACCCGCCCCATCACCTATTGCGTAAATGTATGGTATGTTCGTCCTCATCCACTCGTCAACTTTCAGCTTGAGGGAGTAGAATTTAACTTCAGGGGCATAGAGGAGTGTTGAATCGTCAGCAACACCGGGAATCACCTTATCGAGCCTTTCAAGAGCATCGAGAATATCGTCAATAGCCCTTCCAGGATAGGCGAGGCTTATGTCTCCCGGAATTGCTGTTTTTAATGTCGGCTGAACGAGCCTGTTGTTCTTTATTCTGCTTTCCGTGCTTCTCCTTCCAAATCTTAGGTCTTTCAACCTTTGTACTATTGGATTTCCTCCTCCAAGCTTTGTTGTTATCCTTGCCAGATCCCTACCCCATTCGTTGGGCTCATCAAATGGTTCGGTGAACTCGTAGTGACCAAGCAGAGCAAAATTAGTGTTGCTACTCTTTTCCTTAGCCTTACTGTGCCCGTTTACCAGACAAAAATCGCCGTAATCTTCCCTTATCACCCATCCCCTCGGACAGGTGCAGAAAGTCCTCATGTAGTCGTCGTGCCTTTTCGTCACAACTCTCAGCTTTGGATCGTAAATTGTGGAAGTTATATCATCCATTATCGATGCCGGCACTTCAACTCTGACGCCAACGTCAATAGCCTTCGAGTTCTCAGCCACCTCAAGGTTGTATTCCTTGGCCCACTTTTCGAGCCAGCTCGCCCCACTTCTGCCAACGGCGATTATCAGATAATCGTAACCAAACTCCTCTCCTTTTTCCGTTCTTACGACCTTTCTCTCCGGATCTATGTCTACGACTGTCTTGCGAGTGTATATTTTAACGCCGTCCTTCTTTAGCTTGTCTTCGATGCTTTTAACGACTTTAGGAAGTTCATCACTGCCAACGTGTCTCTGCCTCAACGGCACGAACTCAATTCCTGCTGCATTGGCCTTCTTAAGGAATTCTTCGATTTTATCGAGGTCGTCTCCGTAAAGCTCGTCTGGAGCACCGTGTTTGAGGAAAATATCGTCGACTTCTTTCATCTTTTCGACAAGGTAGTCTGGATCAAGAAAGTCGAAGTCACCGCCAACAGAGAAGCTTGAAGGGTAGTCAGGGTGTACATAATTCAGCTTTCCGTCAGATAAGCCACCAGCCCCTCCGACCCCTGATGTTATGTTGCAAGGGTTGCATTTTGTACAGTAGCTCTCGGAAAGGTCGCTAGGACACTTTCTTCTTGAAATGTCTCTGCCCATCTCAAAAATAGCAGTTTTGAGCTTTCCTGCAAGCTTGTATGCAGCGAACATCCCTCCTGGTCCTGCTCCAATAATGATGACGTCAAATTTCATACATTTCTTGGTTGGGGGTAAGAGGCCTTTTAAGCTTTGTTATTTCTCATGAAACCTTTGCTTACTCACAATAAGAATTAATATGCCAATGAACGGTAAATCGTATTGAACGAAATGGGAAAACAATGTTTGATAACTCAGAGCAAATTCATAACTTCCGCTCCACTCAGCAGGTCTTCTTCAATTCCCTCAACAAGCGGATTTTTGTTAATGATCTTCCCTTTTAGCTGGTAGCTAAGTTCAACTTCCTCTTCTGGTTTCACCTCTACGTTCCACATAATCGTTGAGTAACCCGATCCCGAAATCTTTGCTCCATCAGCCTTGACCTCTCCAGAACACATCTCATACAGCTTTATACTTCTCTTAGAACGAGTAAAATTGGAGACTCTTATAGTAACCTCCTTGACACCGTCCTTTTCATACACAACTCTTTCAACATGCAGATAACCCATTATTCTCGCAACAATTCTGTCAATTTCAAGCGGTTCCTTCTCGAGAATTTCGCACACCTTTTCAGCAATCAGTGGTAAAACCTTTCCAATCATTTCTTCCTTTTTCCTCTTCTTTTGCTGTCTGTTCTTTCTATCGAGATACTCCTTCACCCTTCTCCCAACTTCCTGAAGTGCAAGGCGAGTTTCGTCAACTATCTCTGGAATTGCAGCCACACTCTCTTTTGACTCTGATGTATAGGGGATGTTGGTTGATGCGAGGTGTATAAGTATGACAGCAGGAGCAGATGGAAGCTCACCCTTATTCTGGAGCATACCGTAAGACTTCCAGTTAACACCTTCAACAGCCTTTGTCAGAGCGCAACCTCCCTGCTGGTAGAGAAGGGGTATCTTGTTAGCGTATCTGAGCAGCGTGACCTTTTCAGATTTTATCTCGCCACCGTAAGCGATCCCAACTTCCACAAGGAAGGGGTGGCCTGAGTAAACCTTGGGTTTTCTGGTTACAGCATACACAAACTCAGGCTGGTACTCTGCCATCAGGCTTTTGGCAATCATCGCCTCGCCTATAGGGGAAAGGCAGTCCGTCGGTGGTGGAAGGAAGTCAGTCTGCCGGAATGCATTTAGCAGTCTCGCAGCCTCGTTTCTTCCCATCTCCTGCGGAACCTCATCTCCGTTGAAACCACCTCTCTTTAAAACATCGTCGGCAATCTTGTCCCCCACTCTAACAAACTCGTCCTTTAAAAACTTCCGCAAAGTCGTTGCTTTTGTCGCTTTAAGCATGTTCATCAGCGTTCCAAGCTCTATCCCATGTGGGTGAGGTTTGATGGACTTGGGAGGTGGTGGAACGTCTTCAGTTACTCTCTTAAACTCGTTTATCGTCCCATCAGGTTCAACGAAAGTTATCTTTGCATGTGGATTTATGACAGAGGTCTCCCTCAAATACTCATAAACGCTCTGCTTCCTCTCTCTGACGTAGTTACCTGCAATCTCCAGTTCAATTTTCGTGCCGCTTGGGAGGTACCACTCCTCTTTCCCTTCTTCAACAATTTCAGGCTCGTTTTTCTTCGTGTTGATGTACAGAACAACCTTCTTTGCCTTCTCCTCATCAGGTGTTTTCGATATGATTATAGCCGGCTTTCCTGTTGTTAACTGAGCATAGAGAACGGCTGCTGAAATGCCGATACCTTGCTGCCCCCTGCTCTGCCTTATCTCGTGAAATCTTGAGCCGTAAAGCAGCTTTCCGAAAACCCTTGGAATTTGATCTTTTGGGATGCCAGGGCCGTTGTCCTCGACGACGATTTTGAAATGGTCGTCAACCTTTGAGATTCGGACGAAGATGTCTGGAAGAATTCCAGCTTCCTCACATGCATCGAGAGCGTTATCCACAGCCTCCTTTACGACGGTTATGATTGCCTTAGCCGGGTTTGAATATCCAAGAATGTGCTTGTTTTTCTCGAAGAACTCAGCAACACTGATTTCTCTATGCTTTCCACTCATATTTCAGCTCCAATTACCGTCTGCGTTTTGGTTACACCCTCTATACCTCTTATCTCATCCACAAGCTTATTCAGCTCTGAAAGGCTGTCTGTCTCGATAATAACAACAAAATCGAACTCACCAAAGACATGGTAAACCTCGCGAACCCCCTTTTTGCCCTTAACGGCAAGATACACATCTTTCTCCTTGCCGGGAGCAACGTTGACCATGGTTACTCCGATTACCATGAATTAAAGTTCAAAAGAGACTTTAATACTTTTTCCTCAAAAAGGAAAAATCTGTAGTATCCAAAAATTATTTCACAACCCAACATCCAACTCTTGTGAGAAAGCTAACAAACAAGAAAATCAGATGGATCATCAAACAACTCGAAAAAGGAACTCCAGTAAAGGAAATAGCTGCTGTG
>JAPDIW010000077.1 GCA_029259415.1 Archaeoglobi archaeon | reverse complement strand
GAGGAACGAGCCTCCGGCGCCACTGGTTTACCGGTTGTCCGGCAGGGCATTGCCGGGCAGCTACGCGCCACGCGGTTAAAGGCTGAAAGCATCTAAGCCTGAAACCGCCCCCGAAAAGAGCCGCCCATTAAGGGCTCCCGTAAAAGACGGGGTTGATAGGACCGGGGTGTAAGCGGCGAGCTTCGGCGAGCCGTTCAGCCCGCGGTCACTAATCGCCCGCGCCGACTGAGCCGGTCTCAGGCATAGATTGGGGACGAACCTTTGCATGGCTTTGTCAACTAATTTTTAGTATTGGTTTTGCAACCCTATTGTAAACTCTGAGACTCTAATAATAGAAAATTTTTTAAACAACAAAACTTTTTCAGTGCTATGGTAAGTTTCGTACATGTTATTTCAGTTGAATCAAACACTGCTGAAATTGTTGACAGTGTGAAAATGAGCGGGCATCCAATTCATAAAGCATACCTAATATTTGACAAGGATGAAGCAAAGAAATACGTTGATGAAGTGAAAAATACACTGAGTTCTCTAGTTGAGGTGGAAACTCTTGAGCTGAAGAGCGATGGCGTATATGATGCTGTCGTAGATATACTCAAAACTGTAAGAAAGGAGATTGACGCAGGGAACACTGTGCTCTTCAACATCACGGATTCGAGCAAGCTTACTTGTCTCGCATGCTTTATCTCAGCCCAGATTTCTGAAGGTAAGATATACATCAAGAAAGGAGACTCTGTTGTCGAAATACCCACTCCGCCTATAAAGAAAGTTAATGAGGACAAACTCGAAATTTTGAGAGCTCTTGAGAGAGAAGGTGGTAGTGTCGATTCAATAAACAAGCTCATTGAGCTTGTGGAAGGAAAACTTGAGGAGCAGAAGAAGTACATGGCTCAGAGGGCAAGAATGAGCTACCACCTCAACGGTCTTGAAGAAGACGGGCTTGTTGTTACCGAAAGAAAGGGAAAGAATTTGAGCATTTATCTGACCGAACTTGGAAAGGCATTTGTAGCAATGTTCGGATGATAAAGCATGCTATCTGTTCTGATAGTTGCCGAGGATAGCGAGTGGTACCGCTATAAGGAGCTTGAGGAATGTCTGATAAACGATTACCACGTAGATTACACGGGGCAGATTTCAACAGACATAGCAGAGTTGAGCAAAATAGAATTCACCTACGAAATTATCTTTTTCCTCAAACCACTGGAGTTCTCTGAAGTGCCCGCAATTTCCAGGCTTGCAAAAAGCAAAATTCTGGTTTTCCATGTGACAAACAACCACGCTCCGATTCGCCTTTCAGAAGACCTTCTGCCAGTCGCAGATTTTCTTGAGCTCAACGCCTCGGCAATGAGGGGAAGGCTGGAGTACTTCAGAGGCGTTGACGTGATAAGACTCCTTAACCCTTACCACATGGAGGTGGAGGAGGAGTGCGAGGTAATACTCAACGGAAACAGAAACACCAAGGTTCTGCTTGGAGACATAACATTCAGAACCGGCAAAAACGTGATTTTTGGAGTTAGGAAAGGCAACATGGCCTTCTTTTCGGCAGATATATTCTCCAACGACGCTATGAGTGAAGGCGACAACTGCAGATTTATAAAAAATTTGTTAAAGGAACTTGTTGGGAAAGCCGAGGTTTATTAGTCCTTTTTGAGCCAGGGCATCATCGCCCTTAGCTCTTTTCCAACCTTTTCTATCGGATGCTCTCTCTCCATCTGCAGCAGTTTGTTGTAGACGGGCCTTCCGGCCACGTTTTCGAGAATCCACTCTCTCGCAAATTCACCCGTCTGAATCTCTTTCAGAATTCTTCTCATCTCCTCTCTCGTCTGCTCGGTGAAGATTCTCTTCCCTCTTGTCATTCCTCCGTACTTTGCGGTCTCGCTCACGGCACTCCACATGTTGTAAATTCCACCCTCGTAGATCAGGTCAACTATGAGCTTCAGCTCGTGAAGAACTTCAAAGTAGGCTATTTCTGGCTGGTAGCCCGCTTCAACTAGAGTTTCGAAGGACATCTTTATCATCTCTGCCACTCCACCGCAGAGGTCAACCTGCTCTCCAAAGAGGTCTGTCTCGGTCTCCTCCTTGAAGGTTGTCTCAATCACCCCAGCCCTTGTCGCTCCGATTCCCTTAGCGTAGGCAAGAGCAACTTCTAGAGCCTTGCCGGTGTAGTTCTGCTCCACAGCAACCAGTGATGGCACGCCCTTACCCTCGACATACATCCTCCTTACGAGAGGTCCAGGACCCTTTGGTGCCACCATTGCCACATCCACATACTCTGGCGGGACTATCTGGTTGTAGTGAATGTTGAAGCCGTGGGCGAACATCAGCATCGTTCCCTCCTTCAGCTTGTCCTGAATGTGCTCTCTGTACACTGCAGGCTGAACCATGTCTGGAATAAGCATTGCAACAACATCAGCACCATCCGCAGCCTCACTCAGCTTTTTAACAACCATATCATCCTTTTCAGCCCTTTCCCAGGTTGCCTTGTCCCACTCAGGGAGTCCGACGACCACGTTAACGCCTGAGTCCTTCAGGTTCAGGGCATGTGCATGTCCCTGGCTTCCGTAGCCGATTATGCAAACCGTTTTGCCTTCAAGGTACTTCAAATCCGCATCCGCATCGCGATAAATTTTTGCCATGGTTTGCGTAACATCCTCCGTTAAATATAAATTGCGAGTGCAGATCTGTTCGTTGTGCGAACTAAGTTCGATATTAAAACAGAGGTTGTATTCAGAGCAGTTTACAGCGCTCTTGAAAAGGGACTGGCTGTCATAGGCCCGACTCAGGTTGCTGAAGAACTGGGTATCTCCAAGTCCACAGCACATAAATTGCTTAATGAGCTGTCTGAAGCTGGTTACGGTGTTTACGTTCCGAAAAAGGGGTTGGTTCTTAACGAAAAAGGCGAGATGAAAGCCAAAGAAGCTATAAGAATGCACAGGCTCATAGAATGCCTGCTTGCAGAACTTGGTGTTGAGGATTTTTGCAGAGAAGCTGAGAAAATAGGCATGGTTGCAGGCAGCAGCTTCGTCGAAGCTCTCGAAGCGAGATACGGAGACAGGAAGGTCTGCCCATGTGGAAAGAAAATCCCGGAGGTGTAAGGGTGAGAATTGCACTGCTTGCTGCACTCACGCTTCTTCTTATCAGCACAGCCGAGGCGTCAACAATAGTTGTAACTGTGGCAGATTTCAAACCAATAGTCGAAGCGGTTGCAGGCGAGGAGTTTGAAGTTTACAGCCTGCTCCCTCCAGGCTCTGATCCTCATGCATTCAGCCTTACTGTGGAGGATGTTGAGAGGCTGAAAAGTGCTGAACTAATCGTTCTGGCGAATTCAGAACTGCTCGATTTTGAAAAAAAGATTGCCAGAGAGTTCCCAAACACCCTTGACTTTGAGGATTACAATGCAAAACTTTACGACTTTCCCGGATTCGAGAAAAACCCGCACGGTTACTGGATGCTACCTGAGAACGCAATCGGGATAGCAAAGGCAGTTAAAAACAGGCTTTCAGAGATGTATCCTGCGAAAGAAGAGCAGTTTGAAGAGAACTACAAAGCATTTGTTGAGAGAGTTGAGGAGGCTGAAAAAGAGGCTAAAAAGATTGCAGAAGGAGAAGCAGGAAAGAAGTACGTTGCCATGGTTCCAGGAGTTTGCTACATAGCCAAGACTTATGACTTGAGCGTTGCAGCAGTTCTTATCTCAGAAGGTGCAGGAGCTGCGAGTGCAAAGGAGCTGACAGAGATAAAAGAGAAGCTCAATAAAGGGGAGTACAGGGGAATAATAGTTCCAGAGTTCATGAAAGGTGGAAAGGGAGAAGAACTGGCTGAGGAGCTGGTTAAAGGCACCAATGCCAGAATAGCGTGGGTGAAGTTCTCGTCTGGAGATGTCGCCTACGACACCATGCTGATTTCTAACGCTGCAAGAATCGCTTACGCAACAAGCCATTCCGAGTGCAGTAGTGACAGCATGTGGATATACGTTCTCTCAGTTCTCTGCATCGTTGAAGCTCTCATCATTGCTGTGATCAAGGTGAGAACGTGAAAGCTATTGAGTTTCAGGATGTAAGCTTCTCCTACAACTCCGAAGAAGTTTTGAGCGATTTGAATTTAGAAATAGGGAGGGGAGAGTTCGTTGCTATACTTGGCCCCAACGGAGCGGGAAAGAGCACGATGCTTAAGCTAACTCTCGGCCTTTTGAGACCGAAAAAAGGAACTGTTAAGGTTCTCGGCTTTAATGCATACGAGGAGAGGGATAAGTTCGTTGATAAGGTTGGCTACCTCCCCCAGAGAGAGGATATTCATCTTGAAGCGCCCCTTACAATCTCTCAAGTCGTGAAGCTTCCGATGCTGGCAAGAGGGAAGAAGATTGGTGAGGAAAATGTTCGAAAAGCTCTAAAAATCGTTGGGTTGGAAAATATTTCCGACAAGCTCTTCAGCGAGCTAAGCGGGGGACAGCAGCAGAAAGTACTTCTCGCAAGAGCTCTGCTGTCTGACCCCGAAATTTTACTGCTCGATGAGCCCTTTAACGGTGTTGACGTTATTTCTCAAGAGAAAATTGTAGAAGTGCTTGCTGAGATGAGTTCCAGAGGTAAGACTGTAGTGGCGGTTGTGCACAACATCAACCCATTGTTGCACAACATTGACAGAGTGGTTTTGCTGAACAGAAGAATAGTAGCTGCTGGAAAGCCAAACGAAGTGTTCTCTGAAGAGAACATTGTAAAAGCGTACGGTACATCCATACCAGTCGTGGTTTGTGAGGAAGGCTACACACATCCGCTTTACGGTGATTACCATGGATGAACTCATTTTGAGAGCCTTAATCGCATCACTGCTCATCTCTCTGAACGCATCAGTGGCTGGAACTCTTACAGTCTTCAGAAGGGCATCCTTCCTCGTCGCAGGTTCTGCCCACTCTGCGCTGGCCGGAGTTGCTCTCGCCCTTTTCCTCAACTCGATTGGCATTGATGCCCACTACTTCCTCTTTGCTTTGATTGCCGCCCTCTTCTTTGCCTTTCTCTCTGCGAAGGCAGCAAGGAGGGGAGATGTGAACGTTGGCATTGCAACAGCCTTCTCTCTGTCCATGGCTCTGGCAGCGATATTCATCTCATTGACAAGAAATTCAGCGTCAAACGCCTGGCAGTTTCTTTTCGGGGATATTCTTCTTTTAACTGTCGATGATTTTGCCATCGTAACTATTTCAACAGTTTTTGTTCTTCTCGCAGTCTCCTTCTTTTATCACAAGTTCCTCTTCATATCCTTCGACCCTTCAGGTGCTGAAGCGATGTGTCTGAATGTCTACCTTTACGATTTCCTGCTGATCGCTTTAATCTCAGTTTCAGTCGTAACGGCATTGAAAGCAGTTGGAGCCATTCTGGTATTCTCAATCTTTATCGCACCTTCATCAACTGCCAGAATTCTTGGGAGAAGTCTCTCGTCCGTATTCGTGATTTCATTCATCTTAGCTCTTTCAAGCCTTTATCTGGGCTTGGTAACATCGTTTTTCTTCAGCATTCCTTCTGGAGCTGTCGCTGCGGCCATAGCATCGCTGGTTTACTTTGCCATCTCATGGAAAAAGTAGGGGAAAAGCTTAAACTGCAAGATATCTAAGGCCAATCATGTGGTCGAAAGTTTCGGCTTTATGCTTTTTCTCTGGCTTTGTAATGCTCATTTACGGTGTTTTCAAGGCGCTCACTTTACCTCCTCTCCCATCAGCAACAATAGCTGAAAATTACAGGATAATATACTTTCACGTCCCCGCTGCGGTCTCTGCTTTCCTGGCCTTTGCGGTAACCCTTGTTTTTTCAATAGCTTTTTTGAGGAGCGAAAACTACCGCAGAGACGTGCAGGCTGTTAGCTCCGCCAAATTTGGTTTTGCCATGATCACCACAGCCCTGATAAGCGGGTCGATATGGGCGAAGGTTGCGTGGGGGAGCTACTGGAACTGGGATCCAAGAGAGACGTTCGTCCTCGTTCTCTGGTTTGCCTACGCCGCTTACTTTGGTTTGAGGGCAAGCATAGACGACTATGCGGTTAAGGCGAGACACTCGGCAATTTATTCGATATTCGCGTTCGTGACAGTTCCTATGAGCTACTTTTCCTCTCTTCTCTCCCCTCTCCATCCGAAACCTTTCGAGGTTAGCTTTGATGCGGAGAGGGGGATGCTGCTGGGTGTTATGATAATTGCTTTTATCCTGCTTTACATTTCGTATTTCCTTCTCGATTCGAAAGTTTCGGAAATAAAGGAGAAAATGGAGGTGAACGGGAATGAATGACTACACCGCAGTTGCAATAGCTTCGATGGTTGTTCTGGTCGCTCTGCTTATGGTATATGTTTTAACACTACTCAACGCGATAAAGTTAAGCAAAAAGTTTGATTAATATAGCCTTCTCCTTACAGCAGGGTTTCTGGAAGCTATCTCCTTCAAAGCCTGCTCGAAGCACTCAGATGACGGAATAGTTTCGCAAAGGAATATTCCGGTTCGCCCAACCTCTCTCCTCCTTGTAAGCACTCTTATCCTCTCAACCACGATTTCTATCGACACGCCAAGCATCCTTGCCACGCTGCTCGGATGCATATCCGTGAGGGGAATTTCACGATGTCCGTTTCCGGTTGGGATAATGAGGACGAGTCTCTTGTCAACACCCGGCACTCTCCGGTTCTCCATCAGGCCATTGTAGTCGATGCAACCTCCAAACCTGTAAAAGTCCATCTCCCTCTCCCTCATCCTGACCATCGGGAAGCTCACGGTGGTGTTATCGGAGAGAACAAGCTCCCCCTTTATGGCGTAGTTTGGAGTTGCCTGGACAATTCTTTTTTCAAGAACCTCAAAACCGTCGAGGGCAACCTCAACCTTGTAAGATGGTATTATTTCCGGAATGAAGATGTCAACGTCGCTTTTCTCGTTAACATCTCCCCTCGCAACGCTACCGTAGACAACACTGCCAATCCCGAAGGACAGTAGTGACTCCATTACCTCTTTTGCTCTCTCCCTCTTCTCTGCGAGTGTGTTCCAGCGCTCCTGATTGTATTCTATCAATTTCCTTCCACCGTATGTTCCGACCCTCCTCATTCGACTGTCTCTTCTATCCAGTCTAGAAACTCCTTAAGCCCCCTCTCTATGGGTATTGCACATATGCACGGAGTTGTGTAGCTGTGAATCGCCTTTACTTCATCCCTAACTTCCGCAAACTTCTCAGTGGTTGTTTTGACAATCAATGCAAACTCGGTGGCAGCTTCTATCTTACCTTCCCACCAGAAAAAAGATTTAATCGGGAAAATGTTTACACATGCCGCGATTTTTTTCTCAAGGAGTCTCTTCGCTATCTTCTCTGCCTCCTCCAGTGAGGGGGCAGTTATGTAAATGAAGTTGTACATGCTACCAGTTCAAGTGTTGGGCTTAAATTATTTCTTTTTCCTCTTCACCACAACAATGTCGCCAAGCGTCGGGACGAGACTTTTGCTCTTCTCAATTTTGATTTCGGGAACCTGCTCTCTGAGCTTGATGTTGAAGAGCTTCTCCAGCTTTTCCACAACTTCAGGTTCCGGTGTTATTTCGGCATTCTCAATCTTCTTTATCAGCGACTCCTTCTCCTGGATCTTCTTGGCGAGCTGCTCCTGGCTCCAACCTCTCTTTTCCCTCTCGCGTCTGACTATAATGTGGAAGTTCTCAACAAGCTCCTCCGTAAACTCTATTTTTGTCGAGGTTCTCTTCTTTTTAAGAACGACCCTCCTCGCTCCCGGCTGAGAAGCTACAGATGGCTTTTTTTCAGTCCCGTATTGCCTGCAAGAACTGCAGACCGTTACCTCACTACCCTCGACGACAATCTTGAAGCCTTTTCCTTTAATCTCTCTGCCGCAGATTTCGCAGTTCATTTCACTCACCAGCAACAAGTTCTTATATGATGAGTGATATATATGTATTTGGAGACTTCCGGAACGGTAAAGGGAGAAAAATAATGATTGAGGGATAAAATATGGGAGATAGCGAGATACAATACCTCTTGGAAAAGTTGAAGAAACTGGAGGAGGATTACTACAAGCTTAGGGAGCTTTATCGCAGATTAGAAGACGAAAAGAGGTTTATAGAAAGCGAAAGAATAAGATATGAAAGAGAAGTAAGAAGACTCAGAAGTGAGGTTGAAAGATTACGCTCACCGCCATTACTTGTAGGTGTAATTTCAGATGTTCTTGAAGACGGGAGAGTTGTTGTAAAAAGCTCGACCGGGCCAAAATTCGTTGTAAATACCTCTCAATACATAAATGAAGAAGAACTCAAGCCGGGTGCGAGAGTCGCTCTTAACCAACAAACTCTGGCCATAGTAAATATCCTGCCAACCTCAAAGGACCCGATGGTTTACGGCTTTGAGGTTGAGGAAAGACCGGAGGTCAGCTATGAAGACATCGGAGGTCTTGATGTCCAGATAGAGGAAATCAGGGAAGCTGTAGAGCTACCACTGCTGAAGCCAGAGCTTTTCACAGAGGTTGGGATAGAGCCACCCAAGGGCGTGCTGCTCTACGGCCCACCGGGAACAGGCAAAACCCTGCTCGCCAAGGCAGTCGCGAATCAGACCAAGGCCACCTTCATAAGGGTAGTGGGCAGCGAGTTCGTTCAGAAGTACATCGGAGAGGGTGCGAGGCTGGTCAGAGAGGTGTTCCAGCTTGCCAAGGAAAAGTCGCCGTCGATAATATTCATCGATGAGCTTGACGCAATAGCAGCAAGAAGAACAAACAGCGATACCAGTGGAGACAGGGAGGTGCAGAGGACGATGATGCAGCTTCTTGCTGAACTCGATGGCTTCGATCCGAGAGGAGATGTGAAGGTCATCGGTGCAACAAACAGAATAGACATCCTCGACCCAGCGATCCTGAGACCCGGAAGGTTCGACAGAATAATAGAAGTTCCAATGCCAACTTTCGAGGGAAGAATACAGATATTCAAGATACACACTAGGAAGATGAAGCTGGCAGAGGATGTCGACTTCAAGGAGCTTGCAAGAATCACAGAAGGTGCGAGCGGGGCAGACATAAAGGCGATATGCACCGAGGCAGGCATGTTCGCAATCAGGGAAGAGAGAGCGAGAGTAACCATGCTCGACTTCACGAAGGCAATAGAAAAAGTGCTCAAGAAGACGACTCCAGTACCCGATCTGAAGGGAGTGATGTTCGTCTGACCGTTCCGGGAGTCTCCACCTTTTTATCATTTTGAACTTTCGGTTCCTGAAGAATAAAAAACTTAAAAAGCACTTGTGAATTCTACACTTCAAGATGGACATTGGATGCTTATCGGTTTCTCACAAAAATGCCAGTGTTGAGGAAATTGAGAAGATCTGGCTTACTGTAAAGCCTAGGCTGGAGGAGACTATCTCAAAGTGCAACTTCACAGAGTATGCTTACATTTTCACCTGCAACCGATTTGAAATATACCTTGTTGGGGAGAATCTGGAAACCTGCCTTAAAGAGATCGCTGAAGAGCTTGGCATAGTGGATAAGGTTACAATTCTAACCGGCGAGAACTGTTTGAGACATTTGTTAAGAGTTGCTTCAGGAATAGAGTCGATGATAGTAGGAGAGGAACAGATTCTCGGTCAGGTTAGGCAGTGCTTCAACCTCTGCAAGGAAAGCGGTCATGCGGGAGAAGTTCTGGAGAGGGTTTTCGGTAAGGCCGTGCAGGTTGGTAGAAGAGTGAGAAGGGAAACGGCAATCTCTAAGGGCTCGGTCTCAATAGGCTCTGCTGCGGTTGAGGTTGCTGAGAGGACTCTGGGAACTCTTAAGGGAAAAAAGGTTTTGCTTGTTGGAGCAGGTGAGATGGGAACGCTCGTTGCAAAAGCAATAGCGGGAAAGGATGTTGAGGCGGTGCTGATCGCAAACAGGACATATGAGAAGGCTGAGGAGCTTGCAAGGAGAATTGGCGGAATTGCGGTAAGGTTCGACAGGTTGATTGACTATCTCAAAATTTCTGACGTGGTTATCTCAGCAACCTCAGCCCCTCACTTCGTTATAACCAAGAGCGACGTGGAGAAGGCTATGAATGGTAGAAAACAGAAACTCCTCATAATCGACATAGCATTGCCGCGAGATGTGGAGGAAAGTGTGGCGGAGATTGAAGGTGTTGAACTTCTAACAATTGACGATTTGAGGAGGGTAAGTGAAGAAAATCTCGCCAGAAGGAGAAAAGAAATAGAGAAGGTTGAAAGAATTATTGAAGAGGAGCTGGAGCAGTTAAAGCTGCTTTTGAAGGAAATCTCAGCGAGAAACGCAATTGCCGCAATGTACTCCCTCGCCGAGAAGTTCGTCGATGAAGAGGTGGAGGAGCTTTACGCGAAGCTAAGCGCGAAGTATGGTGTCAGTGAGGATGCGAAGAGTCTTCTCAACGACTTCGCAAACTCTTTAATCAAAAAATTCCTAAGAGAACCGACTGTTAGGTTGAGAGAGGCTGCTAGAAAGGATGAAATTCACGTTATTGAGTCTGTAAAGTATGTTTTTGGTGGTGGAAATGGCAGAATTCCCGAAAGTAAGAATGAGAAGGTTGAGAAAAGCGAACCTGAGGTGGATGTTCAGAGAAACGAGGTTAAGTCCTGAAAACCTCATAACACCGATTTTTGTTGACGAGAAAATCAAGGAAAAGAAGCCCATTGAATCAATGCCGGATTATTTCAGAATTCCTCTCGAAATGGTCGAGAAGGAGGTTGAGGAATGCCTTGAGAAGGGTTTGAAGAGCTTTATACTGTTTGGCATTCCCTCTTACAAGGATGAAATGGGTTCCTCCGCTTTTGACGAGAACGGTGTCATTCAGAAGGCTGTAAGGCGGATTAAGGCCGAATTTCCGGATGCTGTAATAATAACTGACGTCTGTCTTTGTGAATACACCACTCACGGTCACTGCGGTGTTGTGAGAGATGGGGAAATTGTGAACGATGAGACGCTTCCGATAATCGGCAAGACTGCCGTAAGCCATGCAGAGAGTGGAGCAGATATCGTCGCCCCTTCCGGAATGATGGATGGGATGGTTAAGGCAATAAGAGAGGCGCTTGATGAAGCAGGGTTTGAAAGCGTTCCCATAATGAGCTACTCGGCAAAGTATGCCTCGAACTTCTACTCTCCCTTCAGAGATGCCGCTGAGAGCGGTTTCAAGTTCGGTGACAGGAGAGGGTATCAGATGGACATTCACAACGCGAGAGAGGCGATGAGGGAGATAGAGCTTGACATCAGAGAGGGAGCCGACATAATAATGGTCAAGCCCGCCCTGCCATACCTCGACATCATCAGAATGGCTAGGGACCGCTTTAATCTGCCCATTGCCACCTACAACGTCAGTGGGGAGTACAGCATGGTTAAGGCGGCTATAATGCAGGGATGGCTGAGCGACGAAGCAATCTACGAAATTCTCGTTTCCATAAAAAGAGCTGGAGCAGATTTAATTATAACCTACCACTCGAAAGAGATTGTAGAAAAGCTTCAGTAAACTCTAGCATCGACAACAACGTGATAAACTCCCGGAGAATAATTTTTCACCTTTTTGAAGTTCAGAATTTCGCAATTTTTCCCCATCTTCCCGCATGCTTTTTTCACTCTTCTTATGGGCCTGTCGATAACCGCTTCAGGTGTCGATTCGTGGTAATGAATAATTCCCTCTCCCCTCAAAGCTCTAATTGCTGCGTATAGGTAATCATGGCAGTAAATATGTCCCATCACAACTCTGTCGGCAACACCCTCGGGAGTGACGAGCTGCGAGTCTCCGAGAATTGGGATAATATTCTCCACCCCATTCAGCCTCATGTTCTCCAGAAGAAAGTGATAGGAGTCAGGGTTTATCTCGATAGCATATATCCTCTTCGCCTTCGAGTGAACGGCTATCGGTATTGAGAAGTATCCAATCCCGGCGAACATATCTACAACAACTTCACCATCCTCAACGAGCTTCGCAACCCTCATTCTCTCCGCCTGATTGCCCAAGCTGAACATGACCTTCGTGACATCAAGTCTGAACCTGCATCCGTTCTCCTTGTGCTCCGTAACGCTGCCTTCTCCGGCAATTAACTCCATCTTCGGCTTCCTCTTCATCCCAAACCTGCCAAAATCGCACCACACAGCTTTGCAGGGGTTAATTTGCATCAACGCTTCTCCTATTGCTTTAGCATACTTTTTCGCCTTCTCGTCAAGCTTGACAATGACTATGTCTCCTATCACCTTGTAATTCGTTGGAATAAGCTCTTCAGGAACCTTTCCCTTAAGAACTTCTTTAAGATTCTTCTTTTTAGAGAAGACGGGATTCTTCTGCTCAACTATCGTGTATCCTTCAAAAAACTTCTCAGCCCCGTCAACAATTGGGATTTCCACGTAGTCTCCAAAAGCAGTTATCCTCCTGCTTTTATCCTTAACTCCGAGCTTTTCAGCGAGCTTTCTGACTTGCTCAGCCTCACTTTTCGGAACTCTGACTGCCTTCATACACGGAGAAAAATTTGCCGTCTTTCTCAAATACCTTGACTTCAGCCCCTATGTCTGCTCCCGAAGGTCTGGGAGTTGTCACAACTCTGCCATCCTCGCATACGACCTCAACAGCCTCAGAGTCAGCATTGACCACAACTCCTCCCTTCAACTCCTCTCTTCTCACAGCAACTCCCTCATCGCCGAGGTTGACAGTTTTTCCGGTAATTATGTCAGAGCCTTTCCCAACCACGGAGTTCCTGACAACTACAAATCTGCCATCTTTCTCAACTATGTCGCCCTCTCTGTACTCAGGCAGTCTGACAGAATAGGTGAATCTGTACACATCCCTGCCGTCAATTCTCGTGTGGAGCTTCTTGCTTTCCTTCAAACTCCCCCCGAACTTTCTCAGAATCATTCTCGATACTTTTTTACCAATGTTCCTGCTTCCGAAGAAAACGTTGACACCCTCCTTTTTTCTTTCTATCTTTGAAACGAAAGCCTTCTGGTCTTCAGGAGCGTGCGAAATAACCTCGTCTACAATTTCAAGGGCTTTTTCGATTTCCTCATCGCTTAGCTCTCTCCCATCCGCCCTTATCTGCACGATGGACTCGTAATAGCCTCCAGCTTCTCTGCTGCACCTCTCGCAGAGCACCTTGTTGATTCTGTATTTCAGCGGAACTACAACCTCAACCTCGTCACCGGCAATCTCTCCTTTAAAGACGCAGTAGTCTTTGGATATCACAACCTCGCTGACGTCAAACTCTTCGGAAACCCAAGCGTTCTTCAACACAAAGTCCTCAACTACTTTCTCAATGCTGCTCTCCACCCATCTGTTCCCCACTCTGATGAAATTACATCTGCTGCAAATGGTTATCTCAAACTCATCAATTCTGGCTACTTCCTGCTTCTCAACCATGCATTTACCACACAAACTTCCGCTCTCAATTTCTCTTCCGCATACAACACATCTCACATCATCCCTTATTCGTAGCTTCTTAAAAAGCTGAACCGAAAAATTTATATTACTTTAACCTAACAATAGGTTAGGTAAAGCAAGTTAGGAAAAAAATGTTAGGGGGGAGGTGATGGGTAATGTTCCTTGACCCGTTTGAGGAATTGAGAAGGATGCAGGAGAGGTTCAACAGGTTGCTTGAGGAGTTCGGCAAGTTCCCGGAGACTAGGGAGTTCAGATTTTCTGCACCGGTTGACGTCATTGACGAGGGAGACCAGATTAGAGTTGTTGCCGACCTGCCTGGGTTCAACAAAGAGGACTTGGAGATTTACTTTGAAGACGGAGACCTTGTCATAAAGGCTGAGAAGAAAGAGGAGATTGAGGAGAAGAGGGGAGAGTATCTGAGAAGAGAGAGAAGGATGGGCAAGATTTACAGAAGGATAGCTCTGCCCGCAGGAATTGATACAAATGCGGTTAAAGCAAAGTACAACAACGGAGTGCTTGAGATAACGATTCCGAAGGAAAAGAAGGACAGAAAGACCGTCCAGATTGAGTAAATTTAGGTTTTTAACTTTTCTTTTTGAATAAAGCTCAATTTCGTAAACTAAACTATTAATGCGTTTATACAACCTCAAAAAGCTTTTAAAGGATTGAAAAGATTGCCTCCATGGAAATAGAAAAAGAGGTTGAGAGACTGATTCGGGAAGGAAAAATTCTTGACGCTTTTGAATTTGTAAAGCAATCTGCTCCTGAAGAGTTGAGAGAAACAATAGAGAAGTCCTTTAAAGATGCTGAGGAGATTAAAAAACTTGACGGAATCTGGAAAAAGCTCATGCTAATTCTTCACTTCGTTTACGCTTCTCAGGATGCGGTTGAGAGGCAGGACAGACAGTCACTTGTTTCTTGTGTCGTGTCATCTGTCAACGCGATAAAGCTGAGCATTGAACTTGGGATGAAGAGCATAACGCCTATTCTAATGAGAAACGCTGCCAGGGCTTTGATCCTGATGGACATGAAGGAAAACGCGGAGAGGATGTACACAGAAGCTGAGAAAATATGCGAGGAAATTAAAGACGAGGAGCTGCTTGCAGCAATAGAAAATGACCTCGCAACGCTTTACTACGACATGGGCAAGTACAACGAGGCCAAGGTTAAGGCTGAGGAAGCATTGGAGATAAGAAGAAGGACCGGCACAAAGGAAGAGCTTGCAGAGAGCCTAGCAACAGCTTCAGAAATTTACGTAAAGCTTGGAGATTTTGATGAGGCTGAGGAATGCTACAAAGAAGCGGAGAAGTTGTACAGAGAGCTAGTTGAGGAGGCTGAATCTTTCAAACTCAACCTTGCCATCCTGCTGAGCAACTACGCAATGTTCCGCAAGAAGCTCGGAAAGTATCAGGAAGCGGAGAAAATGTTCAAGGAAGCTCTTGAGATATTCGAGAATCTTGAAAAGATTGACCCCGACTTCATGCAGTTCGTCGCTACAGCTTACAGACACCTCGGAGACCTCTACAGAGAGATGAAAGAGTACTCGAAAGCTGAGGAGTACTACAAGCTTTCGAGGGAAAAGTTCAGAGATATACAGAAAAGATGGGAGAGCGTCGCCAGTTAGCTTAAACCTCACAACTTTTTATATCCACCTCCACAACCTCTCCTCTCGGCTCTTTTTCCTTGAATATCTGCCCTTCAAATCTGTAAACTTCTGCCCCAGTAAGCCAGCAGTCGGGCGGTAAGCCGGCTTTCATGCACGTCTCGCTCAGAAACTCCTCAGCGTCCATGTTGTACTCCACAGCAACCTGCGGTAGGAGAAGTCCGGAGAATGGGCCCATTTTAACAATAAGCCCGTGTCTCCCAATTTCCACATGATTTGGCAAGTCCTTGGGTTTCGCCTCTATTTTCTCAGGTGGGGTTAGGATTGTTACCTCTACAACAATTTCGTTCATCTCGCTCAGCCTTACAGGTTCAAAGCGCGGATCATCGACGGCAGCGGCTATTGCAGATTCAATAATCGCTTCATCAAGCCTTTTAACCGGGTAAGGAAAGCCTATACAGCCCCTCAAATTACCGTGCTTTGTAAGAGTTGTGAAAACACCTCTCTTTTCAGAAAAAACACCGTCAAGTCTTTTTTGCAGTATCTTCCTTTCTTCGAGGTAAGTCTCTATCGCCTCCCTCGCGAGTTTAACAGCTCTTTCGCCGTCCTCCTTACTCAGAAGTTTGACCATGGGGATAGTGTGTTTTAAATTTATTAACGTTGTTGCCCCTTTATGATTGTCGGAATTGACGTTGGAGGCACCAACACAGACGTTGCGATTCTGGAAGAAGGTAAATTCCTGACTGAGAGCTTTAGAACCTCCGAAGTGCTTCAAAACTTCTCAGATTTTATAAAGAAAAACTTTGGTGATGCTCATGCTGTTGGAATTGGTCTAGCTGTTTGGTTTGTTGATGGCAAGGCTGTTAAGGCGCCAAACTTACCAGTAATTCCCGCTATAGAGCTTGACATCCCGTTCATTTTGGATAATGACGCTAACTGCTTTGCATACTTTTCCGCAAAAAGCCTCAACTTCAGGCATTTGCTTGGGGTTACGGTTGGAACTGGCATAGGAGGAGGAATCGTCGCTGATGGCAGGGTTTACAGAGGCAGGGGTGCTGCGGGCGAGATCGGGCACACATATGTTGGTGGGGAGAAGAGATGCAAGTGCGGGGGCAGGGGACATCTTGAGGCCTACTTCGGAGGCTGGAGTTTGAGGAGTATTAAGGAGCTGATAGAATCGGGTGAAATTTACGGAATGGCAGAGTTCACTCTCTTCTGCCAGTCTATAGCAAATGCAGTCATGATTCTGAATCCTGAGGCAGTAGCAATTGGGGGAAGAATAGGTGGGAGGCTGGACGAAAGATTGGTTGGGGAAGGGGTCGGCAGATACCTTCCGGATGAGATAGATGTTGTAATTAAAACTGTAAAAGATGACTATGCTGTGGCTAAGGGGGCAGCACTTCTAGCTCTTGATGCCATTTCTCAAAATCAGCCATGAGCCCGGCTTTTTCCATTAAATCGATTGAAACGATGAACTCATCCTGGGTCTCCCTCTTCGTTCCCACGATGAGGTAAAGCTTTCCATTAATCTCCTCAACGTCCCCTCTTGCAAGGATTCTCTCCCCCCTGAACGCCTGCCCGACAAAGGTGTGCGTGAAGCTCAAAATGGCTTCTACCTCAGGATGCTCCACCGGGTAGTACCCCGGGTAGTCGAAAACCAGCGAGTCATCCTTTACAGTCGCTTCTATCTCCGCTTTCCCCTTCTTGATGCCAACCTCTTCGGGCACGTCTCTTCCAATTTCATCGTAATCTCTGACGTAAAGGAGGTCGAAGTAAGTGCTCCCCAGAAACGCTCTGTGGTACTTCCTCCTCTCGTGCAGGATGAAGATTTCGTAAGGGAGTGGAATCTTCCTTTTTCGGTAGATGAAGTCCCAGGTAGCATCATCCGGCTCAGAAAGTTTCCCTGTTTCTATGCTTTTTCTCAGCTTTTCCCTCGCCCTGAACCACCAATGGCCGTAAACGATGAAGTCAACGTCAGAATCCTCACCTTCCAGCCCTATCAGCCTTGAGCCAGTGACGCCCATCTTGCCCTTCGGTATTTCGGAGAAGAAATCGACGATTTTTCTGACCTCGGACGATTTCATGGCAAATTCGAGCCTCTCTTCCGGTTTGTACACCTCCTCCACAACGCTGTACGGAAGTCTGAACACGCCAGAGCTCAGGTATTTCTTAGCAAGCGGAGAACTTACAGCTTCGTCGTGGGAGAGTTTTCTGTACCTCCTTCCGTTAAGCTCCCTGTCCCCACTGCTGTCCGGAACATATCTGAGAAAGCTCTTTACTCTCTCCTCATTTCTGTATCCGACGACTGAGAAAAAGCATCCCTCGGCCTTTACGAAGTCCCTCAGTCGAACTGGCTTATCGACCTTCATACTTTGCATAAATTCTTCTTATTTCTCTTGCTCTCGCTCTTTTACCTTCTCCCCTCAAAACACCGCCGGAAATCAGCTTGATTCTGTGTATTCTAAACCTCTTTCCGTTTATGTACAGAACCTCTCCCACCTCAAACTCAGTCTCACCATCAACAACCATCTTGTAGGGTGTTGTTACACTCCTCTTGTGTAGGCTCATTCTGACCTCCACTTCACCGACATCTCTGAGCCAGACCGTCTCTATCTCTCCAACCTTCCCGCTTTCTGCCCTCTTGCCGTTCTTTAGCTCAATTGAGGTGATTTCACCTATTTTGTGACCTTCTTCAGTCTCTACGATATATTCATCTCCCTTCTCAAGCTCGTCTCCTTCGTAGGCTTTTATTGAACCCCTGACTGACTCCGCTCCGCTGCTAATTATTGCCCTGACCTCTACCTCTTTCCTGGGCAGATGCGTTGTGAAAGTTCCGCACTCCGTGCACCTGTAGAGGTGCTTCTCCTCCCTGATGAGTTCGTGAAGCGTTTCCTCGCCGCAGGTGTCGCAGTATATGTACTCTCTTTTCACCTTCCCACCTTAACTCACTCAGAAGTTAAATTTTCTCTCCCAACCTGTCTTGAAAGAATTTGCCAGCGACCTCTTCAATGTCGAGACCGAGTGGGTAAATGCTATCGTCAATTTTGAAGTTCTTCTCCGTCCTCTCAAGCATTCTCACGGGAAAGAACTTCCACTTCTTCCTGGGAAGCTTTAGAGCAACGTATGCCTCAGCCCCGAAGTCGTCTGCGAAAGACACAAGTTTCTCCACTTCATCGTTGGAGAGGTAGAGGGGCAAATCTTTCCTCATCTTGACCTCTATAGCCAGATAAACTCTCCCGTTTCCCGCAACTATGTCCGGACAGGGAAAAGAAGAAACTCCACTACCCGCAACCCTGATTGCAGCCAGACCGGCTTTCCAGAGTTCTGCTATCAAGTCCCTTTCAAACCTCGAACCCTTTGATTTCATTCAACAACCACAATCTTTTTAAATTATTTATTAACTTTGCTTATCAAAGCTGCTCGTAATAATAATTGCAAAGCCGAAATCGCGTTTTTTGGCCCCTCGCAAGACCTTCTTGCTGAGGATGAGCTCGTGATTAGCCAGCTTGGAGAGATAGTGAACAGGCTGATAGATGAAGGTTTCGTTCCCATGGGTTTTTTTCTAATCACTTAATTTTTCTCGGGTCAGTTATTTCACCGTATATCGCAGTTGCTGCAGCCACAGCAGGATTAACAAGGTAAATCTTGCCCTCCGGGCTGCCCTGTCTCCCGATGAAGTTTCTGTTGGAAGTTGAAACACTGACCTCTCCGCTCGCAATCAGTCCAAAGCTCCCTCCCATGCATGGCCCGCAGCACGGTGCCTCAACTAACGCTCCCGCATCGACGAATATCTCAATTAACCCATCCTTCAGAGCCCTCTTGTACTCCCTCACACTTGCCGGGATGACGATTAACCTTACATTCGATGCAACCGTCTCCCCTTTCAGTATTTCAGCGGCAATCTTCAAATCCTCATATCTCCCGTTTGTGCAGGAACCGATGAAGACCTGATCAACTCTTGTACCTTCAACCTCGGAAATTCCAACAACATTGTCAACCCTGTGCGGAGCAGCAACCTGAGGCTCCATTCCCGTCACATCAAGCTCCACTTCTTGAAATGTGGCATCCTCATCGCTTTTCATCAGTTCACCGTCATAAGGTCTGCCCATCGCCTTCAGATACTCGAGAGTCGTTTTATCCGGTTCAACAATCCCTGCCTTGCCTCCCATCTCGATTGCCATGTTGCACATAGTCAGCCTGTCAGCCATGCCGAGGTTCTCAACAACCTCTCCGGCATAAATGCAGGCCTTGTAGTTCGCTCCATCCGCTCCAACCATCCCTATCAGCTTCAGAACAATATCCTTGCCGTAAACATGTCTCTCAAGCTTTCCGTGAATGTTAAATTTAATGGACTCCGGCACCTTGAACCATAGCTTCCCCATCGCCAGAACGAAGCCCATATCAGTCGAGCCGATTCCTGTGGCGAAGGCTCCAAGCGCACCATACATGCACGTGTGGCTGTCAGCACCAACAATCAGCATTCCCGGCTCAACATGGTTTTCCACCATTATCTGGTGAGCTATACCACCTTTAACGTCGTAGTTTACAATTCCCTGCTCTTCGGCAAACTTTCTCAGCATTTTGTGGTTTTCCGCGGCATGAATACTGTCAGCAGGAACCTGATGGTCAAAAGCCATTATAACCTTCTTGTTGTCCCAAACTTTCGCGTTCTCCCCCAGAATTTCCCTGAAAGCTTTAATTGCAAGAGGAGCGGTGATGTCATGAATCATCGCGAGGTCGATGTCGGCCATTACAAACTCTCCGGCCTGTACCTCCTTGCCGCTTGCTCGTGAGAATATCTTTTCTACCAAGGTCTGAGCCATGTATCTGGGGATTCAGAGAGTTTTAAAAAAGTTTGGTTATGTTTAAGCTTGATTACTCATGTGATTACGTTCAGAAACCTTTGAAAAATCCACCAATTGCTTCACCAATTGACTCTCCGATTTCAACAACTGTGTTAACTGCTGCACCAATTGCGTTTCCAATAGACCTTCCAGTTTCTACAACTGTGTTAACTGCTCCACTAACAAAATCATTTACATTATCGTGGAATGCTACATCTTTGACATACTCATTTTCAACACGGCCAAATTTTGTATCAATTTTCCACAATCCTTCATGTTCGCCTCTTTCATCGCTCCACCTCAACTTGATGTAGAGAATCGGGTCCTCAGTATTTTTGATGTATTGGCTTTTAGGGAGTTCCAATGATCTTATTGCTAATTTTCGTGCATTGGTGTCGTAGTAAACCAATCTTCTTTTATCATCGCTAAATAGCATTTTATTGCCATTCTCTGTATATCCTCCTTTAATTCTAATCTCCAGACTATTTATAGGAGGATTGTATGGGTGACCTGTTTCTGAAATCTTACCTATTACCTCGAAAAAGTCTGCTGTAGAATAAGCAATGTATATCTTGTTCTCATCAGATTTAACAGATATTGTTAGAGGTACATCATTTTCTGAATACTTTATTAAAAATTTCTCCCCAGATTCTAGGATCGTCAACCCTTGAACGTATTCTTTAACGTTTGGATCCTTTTGTATATTATCGTAACAATCATTACACATAGATAGCCTTGGGTCGTCTGGTTTGTTTCCTTTAATTAGCCCCTCAAGATAACCTTTGAAACCATGGTGTATACAGTTATAACAATCCATGTATTTTCTAACATACTGATGCCAGTCCATTGTTTCTAACACTATACCCTTAGCCAGTTCAAGATATCCAGTTGTTGCTACCGTTGCTGGAAGTGTAATGACACTGACAACGGCTCCCTCAGCACCACTCAAGCCAAGAAGAAGTTTTGCCAAATCTGGTGCTTTCTCTGCTAAGAATGCGTATGTATCCACGTATCCTTCCAATCTGTCACTTGGATTATCACTGTTCAATTTCATGACTATGTCTCCAGACTTTATCAGATCTCCAAAAAGATTGATGTCATCCATAAAACCCTTCAGTTCTTCAGGTACTACTCCTGTGTCCAACGCTTCATCTATTAATATAATATACTCTGCAAATTTCCTCGCTTGTTCGGTGTCTTCATAGATCTCCCTTCCAACTTCTAAAGTTTTTTTGAGTGTTAATAGTAACTCTCTTGTATTTTCATCTAAATTCTGTTGATTCTCAGCATGCCTCTCAGTCTCAAGAGTAACTGTCACATCGTCCGAAATTTTCACTTCCTTTTCTTTTGGATAGTATTCTCTTGTATCATAATCATACCATCTTATCTTGAACGTGTGATATCCCTCCTTTAGTTCAAAATTTTCCCAATATACTGTTTTACCAGCCTCAATGCTTTCCGTCCACTGGTATACACCATCTATGTAAAGTTCAACCCATAATTTGTCATCATCTTTGTTCAAAACCCCTATTTTCACAGTATACTTTTTGGTTGGAGTTGTTACCACTGTCGTTGTTGTTACTGCCGTCGTCGTGGTTGGTGTTGGTTTTGGAGTGGTTGTTGTAATGGCTGGTGTAGTTGGCTCCGTTGTTAATATCTCTATCTTCTTATACTTTATATTGTTCTGCTCATTGGACTCCTCAACATACCTATTTGCATCAACATATCCAATCAGATAGTAAGTTCCCGGAGAGATTGAGCCTGGGATTGTACAGTACACCGGTGGTGATGCATACACGCTTGCTCCTGCTTTCAATTCATCAACAGTTGCATAGCAATTGAGGTAGTAGTCGAAACGAGTTCCTGGACTCTTAGATAAGTAAGCCTTAACTACAAAGAGTCTTGAATCGCCATCTCCCTGATTTTTAACTTTGAACGTAACTTTAACACCTTTACCGGCATAAGCTGTAGATGGAGCGGAAATGTCTTCTAAAATAAGGTCAGGTTTTCCAGAAGACGGTTTATCTATCTCGAAATTAATGGTTGTGTCACTCGAAACATAGATTCTCTTTTGAAGCTCTCCACTTCCCACATCCGGGTCTGTCCATGTGATCTTGAATGTATGGTATCCTTTTGACAGTTTATATGGCCCAAATTCAACTGATTTATCCCATAATACACTTAAACTTCCTTCATATTTTCCATCTATATACAACTTGACACTCAACCCGTCATCGTCATAATTCTTAACTCGAACCTTTACAGCATATGTGGACTCGTGTTTTTCAGTATTTAATGTAATTGTCATTTCTTGAGAAATATCTTTCCAGTACACCTTCTGATAGTACCTCTTCGTATCAGAATCGTACCATTCTATCATGAACTTGTGTTTGCCTTTCATTAAACTATGCTCTCCAAAACGAGATGTCTCATCAGGGGCAATGTCTCCTCTCCAAACCAAGTTACTGTCAATGTACAACAGTACATTAACTTTGTCATCATCACTGTTCAAAATCTGAACTTTAATCTTAAAATTTTCTTCACCATGTTTGTCAATGGAGAGTGTTACTACGGCATCTCCCAAAATGTTTACGCGTATATTTTTCTCATAATTTTGTTTGGTATCAGGATCATACCACTTTATCTTAAATACGTGTTCACCTTCCGATAGCTTGTAAATCCCGAATTCAGCCAAACTACCCGGATTAACAGGTCCTATACCTATCTTAAAATTACCATCTATGTACAGATCCACACCATGTAATGTGTCATCATCATTGTTCCTAACTTTAACTTTTACAACATATTGTGTGGTGCCTTTTACCGTAATCCTCTTGTTAGAGGTTTTATCATCTTTGTAAACACTGTCACCATCAAACTTACAGTAGAAGTAATACTCTCCGGGATTCGAAAATGTGTAATATACTTTTGCATACCCAGAGCTGTCGGTTCTTGATTCACCAATTTTCCTGTACAGAGATCCTTCTTTAAGATAAAACTTAACAAGTTTTCCGGGCAACTTCTCTGAATCATCCGTTCTCAAATAACATTTCAACTGAATCTGCTCTCCAGCCACTCCCTCAACATCATAAGATCTCAGGTGAGTTTCTATCTGCTTACCGTTTGTTGCTGATATATGCACCCTCTTATATAACGACCAGTTTTATGAACAATACCATCATTTGCCTCCCAATACACGTAATACTGTACACCAGAATCACTTTCAAGCTCAACCCTGTCAACAAAGATATTTTCTCCCGGATCCAAATATAGCGTCTTGATTAACGATCTATCTTTGTATACTTTCACGTGAACTTGATCTGCTAAATGGTTTTTAACATACACTTCTGTCGGGCAACTAGCTGCCGCAGTTTGGATGGTTAATAAAACTACAATCAGCAATAGTGCAGTTTTCCACTCAATCTTGGAAATTTTTGCCTTATTTAGAATACCCATATAAACTCCCCCAATTTATGCTCACTATTCTAACTATTATCACAACATCAAATTTAACTTTTTCGTAGACTTATATAGACACTAAATTCTCCACCAATTAAACCAGGGCACAAGATTTTTAAGCAGATTTGATCAGTAAACTATCGAACCCGCCTTAGCTCAGAGGTAGAGCGTGGGACTGTAGTCCGCTACTCCGCGGCAGGCGGAGATCCCATGGTCCCCGGTTCAAATCCGGGAGGCGGGACTAAAACCCTGGGGTAAAATCCCTACACCTTTTTTATACCTCTCAGACGAAGCTAGATCATGGGAACGTTCTACAACCCTGACAGGGAGCTCACCAACATCAGGGAGAAGTACCCAAGGGAAGTTGAGTTCAACGGTCAGTTCATCGCCGGCAGGTTCATGCGTTATCTTCTCGCCAAGGGGCTCGACAAGAAGAGGGTCGTGAAGTTCTGCAGGTACGCGAAGGTCATCTCCACGTGGGTCCGGAAACTCTTCGAGGAACTGGAGCGAATCTACGAGGAGGAGATGAAGAAGGCTCCGCCCAAGGGGAAAGATTTTGTTGAAAGGCAATTTCATAAAATTAAGAAAAAGAAAAATCAACTCGGAAAATTATGCCCTATACAAGTTCCTCCTCCCGCAATAGCATAAGGGCCTCTTCGATCTCACGGTCGTTGAAGTGTGGCTTGACGATGTTTACGAGCCTTTTTATTTCTTTTAGGTCGGATGTTAACTTGGCGAAGTATAGTACCGTTCCTAGAAGCTCCATTTTTCTAGCGTCTTTACCCTCGATAAGTGATAGAACTTCCTCAATTTCACTATTTCTGGCTCCGAACTCCTTGAATTTTTCTAAAAACATCTTACCTTTTTCCGTAATTTTTATGCTATACCAACCTTTCCTAACATCGTATCTCACATCTATCAGCCCCGTCTCGTGCAGCGTATCAAGATCGTTTGCGAGCTCTTGGGAAAATGGGCCGTAGAAGTACAACTTGTATGAATATCCGAGATCCCTTCCGAGGCCACTCTGCAAGATATAAACACCCTTCTGAATAAACGTCTTACCCACTTCCTTACGCACATTATTCAGCAATTTCAAAATGGTCACATAACGGTCGAGGGAATTCAACTCCACCACCTCCTATACCTTTTCCCTTTCAAGTTTCTCCCACCTCTCATCGAGGAAGCTACTCGCAAATTCTTTTATTTCATCGCGTTTTCCTTCCGATGCGTAGATCCTCTTCTTTTTTATGGTTCGCAAAGATCCAATGAGTTTGGATTCCTCGTGTAATGGGACGATCTTCCCTTCCTTAAGCACCATCACATCTGCCTTCTCAACTTTGTAAGGAGACTTTTCCGCCACATCTAAATAAAAATTCTCTTCACCGAAGTTTTTTCTAAGCTCATCTTCCAGCCACATTCACAGAACAAGTTCATCCTCGTTTGGGTGGTCGGACGATTCGATGGTCAGTCTAAAGAACTTACGCTTGAGAAATACATCCTTGTGTTCGTTATCGGTTCTCAGCATCCAAGACATCACGTCGAAATCGTTCAGTTTTAAATACTCTTCGACATCCGAGGGTAGGACGACTTCTTCATCCTCTCCCGTACCATACCGATCCTTCAAATAATCCTTAATGAGCATCGCGAGGTGGTAGTCCAAGATCCTCCTAGTTTTGTGGAAGTAAACTTCCGTGAACATAAAGTATCTGGCGAGGAAGAACTGCTCCAAAGCGTGAATCCCTCCCTCCTCCCAGAAAAGCGGGTGCTCGGACTCCCTCTCAAATCTAAGTGTTTCGAGGAGCCTTTCGATATCGTACCTGCCGTACATAACCCCTAGGAAGTGCGAATCTCTCAGAAGATAGTCCATCCTGTCTATACCTGCCTGACCAGCAAGCAGCTCGTGGAAGAGGTTATCCAACTCAGAATGCGGAATTCCTTCGCCAGTAATTACAAACGTGACTCTATCCACACCTCTATCTCCGAGCTTTTCCGAAATAATCTCTCCGATCTCCGTCCGTTTTATTATTTCTGCGCTCATTTTTTCATGATTCATCCCCTTTTTGAAAAGACCCATCTCCTCAGAGATATGTGAAAAAGGGGTGTGACCGATGTCGTGCAAGAGTGCTGCCAGTCTAAACACCTCTTCATCACTTTCGTCAAATTCCACCCCCAAAAGTCTTAATCTGTCGATCACACGTGAGGCAAGCTGTAGAACCCCTAGCGAGTGGTCGAACCTAGTATGAGTACCGGTTGGGTACACCCAGTTCGTTGTGCCCAGCTGGTGTATGAATCGAAGCCTCTGAAAGGGGTACATCTGAATTATCTTCGACTCGTGATTACGCAGCTGAACGAATCCGTGTATCGGATCTCTTATACTTAGGCCCGGCACCAAGCACACCTCTTTAGTATAAAGCTTTTATTTTTTGAACCCTCGTCTGGAAGATATCATTCTTGATATCATTCTTGTTTATACTTAATTTCCAAGTTATATTAATTTTTCTCAGTCTGCTTGCAATGCTGGTGGATGTCGTGCACGTAGAGCTCAATAACTCTTCTCGTACCATTCTACCACCCCCTCACCCGCTCATCTATAACTTTTATCCACTCTACCATAAAAGTTTGAACCCCCGAATGCAAGTGATAAAATGTTTATATGTAAACAACTACTTTAACAGGTAAGTTCAAAAACTTCCTCCTTTAAGTAGGTGCCTCGCTACAACGAGCTATTACATTTCATATTCTGATGATCTCACGCTGCTTAAGCCTAATTGTGATTCTTTCTCTAAGAAAATCCCTTTTTTTCAAAATGAATTACAATGCTCTAACTCTACCCTCCAAAACCTAAAACCAATCACACCACAAAAACCATTATTTAATCACTCACCAAAATTCTTCTGGTGAGAGGTCTTGAAAGGTACGAGGCGATAAACAGAGGGGAAGCATTGGCTAAATTCCAGATAGCCAAAAGAATCGATGCGGAGGAGGCCGAAACTCTTGAAAGTCTGGATGAAATGCTGGAAATTCACAGCAAACTTAAAAGAGAATTCAAAAAAATTCTCCAGAGCGGAGAAGTCCCGGAGGAAAGCCCTCAGTATTCCTTCTTGCACCTGAAGAAAGACATATTGTATGAAATGCTGAAGAACTGCAACTTCTGCGAGCGCAGGTGTGACGTGAACAGGTACGAAAAGAAGGGTTTCTGCAAGTGTGGTGTTACGAGTTACTTCAGCAGCGAGTTTCTACACGTTGGAGAAGAGCCTGAGCTAATCCCATCCCACACGATTTTCTTCAACCGCTGCACGTTTGCGTGTGTCTTTTGCCAGAACTACGATATCGTGTATGAGGACGATTACATAGTCGATCCGAAAGAGCTTGCCTACATCATCGACGTCAGGAGGAGACAGGGAAGTAAAAACGTCAACTTCGTCGGTGGAAATCCTGACCAGCACGCCCACACGATTGCAGAAATTCTGGTTCATGTTGAGTCGAACGTTCCGGTGGTGTGGAACTCGAACATGTACCACAGTAAGGAGCTTGGGGAGATAATTGAGGACTTTGTTGATGTCTGGCTGGGAGATTTCAAGTACGGAAACAACGAATGCGCCAGGAAATATTCCAAAGTTCCAAATTACTGGGAAGTTGTAACGAGAAACTTTTTGAAATCCAGGGATAACGGGGAGCTGCTCATAAGGCACCTCGTGATGCCCAACCACATTGATTGCTGCACGGAGAGGATAGTGAAGTGGGTTGCGGAGAACCTCGGCAGGGAAACGAGGTTCAACCTGATGTTCCAGTACTATCCGACTTTTAAGGCGTGGGAGTATCCGGAGATAGCAAGGAGACTAACCCCTGAAGAGATGAAGAGAGCGACGAAAATTGCCGAGAAGTATTTGACGAACCTCGTATGATTGAGGAGCTTGTTGAGATTCTGGACAGAATAGAGAGGAAGGCAACACAGAAAATGTTAAAAAGAGACATCTTCTCGGCCGAGCTACTTGCGAGGAGAGGAGAGATAGCTGTCCTGCGCTCGTCAGGCTTAATAAAGGCTGGAAGTGCTGTTGCAGAGGTTGAGGATGACGCAGTCTATCCAGTTGGCTGGGTTGTTGACGCGAGAAGGTACGGGAACTCCTACCTGCTCGCCGTGAAAGAAGTTGAGGAGTTCGAGGGTGACGCAATCGTTGAGGCGGAGAACGTTCTCAGCATAATGCTCAGGAAGGAGGCTGCTGAAAGAGCGGAGGAGATTCTAGACTTCAGTTACTGGAGCGGTGAGTTCAGAGATCTTGAAGCACCGGAATACCTCGACAAATGGCAGAGAAAATGCTACTTGGCAACCTGCTCACTGGATGAGGGAGAGATTCTGCTTGTTATCGGCCCACCGGGTAGTGGGAAAACGACGTTTATCGCAGAGGCTGCAAAGAAGCTCTCGGAAGAGGAGAGAGTGTGGGTGACTTCGAATACAAACATTGCGGTTGACAACGTCCTTGAAAAGCTGGACAAAGCACTAAGGGTGGGTCATCCGTCGAAGATAACCGACGGTGTGAAAAAGCACAGCGTTGAATACAACCTGCTGTCACAGATAAGGTTCTCCGACTACAGGGAGTACGCATCGAAGGTTGCGGAGGCTTACAGGGAGATTGCGAGGATTCAAAACGATATGATCAGGAAAGGTAGGATCGCGGTAGGCTCGACGATTTTGAAGGGGATGATGAGTGCAGTGAAGAACTACGACTTTGATACGGTTATAATAGACGAAGCGAGCAATACATGCATCTCCGTCGCTCTGCTCGCACTGGAAAAAGCAGATAAGGCTGTGGTTGTTGGAGATCCCTACCAGCTGCCTCCTGTCTATGAAGTGGGTGGACAAAAAGCGGTGAAGTTCAGCGCATACAACTTTCTCAGCAAAATCTACGGCAAGAACCTCTGGCTGAGGAGGCACTACAGAAGCAATGCGAAGATAGCTGAGTTCGCCGCAAGGCACGTTTATGGATTCCTAGAAATCGATGAGAAATGCTATGACATCAAAATTAATCCGTGCAAGACAACCATTCCTGAAGTAGGAGATCTTGAGAGGCCCTTGGTTTTCATCGACTGCAACGGTGCTGAGAAGAAGGCAGGAAAATCGAAAATAAATGAAGAGGAGGCAGAGGTTGTTGCGATAATTACCGAGGAGCTTGCTGAGTGCGTTGGAGAGGAGAATATTGGAGTTATCACACCCTACGTCAAGCAGGCTGAGCTTATTAAAAACATACTTTCCGAGTTTGGTTTAAAGGTCGAGGTCAGCACTGTCCACAGCTACCAGGGAAGGGAGAAGGATGTCGTAATCTACTCCATCACCGCAACAAGAAATCCGTACTTTGCCTCTGAAAAAAGACTCTTTAACGTCGCTTTAACGAGAGCAAGGAAGAAGTTCATCGCTGTGGGTAGCGCAAAGGCTCTGCAAGGAAAAAATCTTCTGCTCACGAGGTTTATGATCACGGCCCTCAGAGATGGGGGTTTTGTCAGGCTGAATAAGTAAAAGGAGTTAGAATGAAGTTTAAACATCATATTCTTTAAAAAATTAAAAAAATTAACGTTTTAACAGTTGAAGGTAATCTAAAAATTTAATTAATTAAAAAAGTTAGATTTATTTTCTTCTCAAGAACTTTCTCACAACAAGCAATCCAATTATTGTTAATTATTTTTAAAAGCATTGTGTTTGTTGCTTGGGAATTCTTGAAACATTTAGCAGAGAATTTACTTTATACCTCTCAAATTAAAACAAAATTAATAAAAATAATCATGCAAACAAAGCCGCCCCTACAGCGCCAACAATCTGTGGCTCTGGAGGTGTCTTGATTTCCATCCCAAACTCTTTTTCGAGAGCTTTCTTCATCGCCCTGTTCTTCGCCACCCCACCGGTTAAAACAATATCCGGCTCGATTTTAACCCTCCTCGCCATTGCTGCAATTCTCGACGCTATTGCTTCGTGAATTCCGGCCACAATGTCCTCAACTCTCTCCCCTGAGGCAAGGTGGCTGATAACCTCCGACTCGGCGAAGACCGTGCAGGTTGATGAGATTTTCGTTGCCCTTTTAGCTTTTTCAGCCACCTCTCCAAGCTCCTCAACTTTTAGGTTCAGTGCTGCTGCCATGACTTCCAGAAACCTTCCTGTGCCGGCAGCGCACTTATCGTTCATAACGAACTCCGCGACCTTCCCATTTTCTATTGCAATGACCTTGCTGTCCTGCCCGCCAATATCTACTACAGTTCTTGTTGTGGGAATGAAGTAGAGAGCTCCTTTGGCATGACAGCTTATCTCCGTCACTCTTTTATCGGCAAATTCAACCTTGTTTCTTCCGTATCCGGTAGCGATAATCTTCTCAACTTCCTCCTCTTTTATCCCAGCCGCCTTCAGTGTCTCCTGAAAGACTTTTCTGGCTGTTTCCTCCAAATCAGGGGAGACCTTGATGATCTTGTATGCTATCAGCTCCCCATCTCTCATCAGTGCGCATTTGGCTGTGAGGGAACCGATGTCAATTCCTGCCGTTATCATAAACTCACCCAATCACCTGAGCATCTCAAGAAATGCCTCCAGCCTCGTTTCCACCTGAGCCTCGCTGAAGGCTCTCGAATCCACCATGTCCGCCTCTATAACCACCGATGGAACATTTATCATCTTCTGCAGCCCGTACTGCCCGAAGGAGTAGGGTTTGCAACTCCTGTTTGAGTGAATCACAACACCATCAACGTCGTAGAAGTCGATGAGCCTGTTTATCGCCTCCGCCATGTGCTCAAGCCCGATGTTCAGGTAGATGAAAGTGTATGTTTCGGCCATGCTCCAGAAGATGTCGCTCTTGTCCATTGACACAAAGCCGGTCCAGGCATTTGTGTACGTGTCTGCTACGAGACAGGCATTTCTCTCCGCGAAGAACTCTGCAAACCACTTCAATCTGTACCACACCGGAATATTGTCCCAGAGCAGCCTTATCTCTTCGTTGTCAACCGCTCCCTCTCCTTTCTTCACCCTCTCCTCAAGCTCCTCCTTCATCTCGGCGTAGAAGTGGATGGGATACTCGGTACCCCTGAGACAGACTATTGGAGCCATGTTTATGAACGCGTCAAAGCATGTTAGCGGAGACGGCTTGTGCCTGGCCATCCTCAAAACTTCAGAGTAAGCGTTCACACCTTTGATTGAGTTGAGTATCGTTTCCCTCAGCTTCGAATCGCTAAGCTCCCTTCCCGTAACCTTCTCAAGGAAATCAACAAACTCGTAAAGCTGGTCGTGAACGTATTTAACGTAGCTCTCCTTAAGCTCCTTCCTTACGAATGGCGTATCGAGAACGAAGAGCGGGACTTTGAATATTCTGCTCAGCACCTGATACCACTTTACAACCGTGTTGCAGATGTTGTTGCAGGCAAACAGAAATGTCGGCTTAGGCAGGCCACCAATCGGGCTTGTGCCAGCGTAAACACAGCCAATATCACATCGGGCATAGGAGCAGAGATCCCTCGAAAATCCCCTCTTCTCCGCAAAATCGCTGAAGTAAGGCCCCTGCTTTGCCGCACCAATCAGTGCGCCGTGGTTTTCCGGGTAAACCGGATAGATGTCCATTGCATAGAGCAGCTCAACGGGAGCGCCGCTGGTTACCCATCCGTTCACCTCTGCCTGGTTTCCCATCATATAGTAGCCAGCCATAATCTGCTTCATCTTGTCGCTCGCTCTCAGCTTTTTCAGAGTCATGCTATCACCTCGTAGAAGGCCTCTATTCTCGTTCTGAGCTGCTCATATGAAGCAATCGGAAATTCGAGTTCGAGGAGCAAAACCTTCTTGCCCATTTCCTCAAGCCTCTCCTTAAGCTGGGGATAATCGTAGAAGTGCGGCTCACAGAACTTTAGGAGAAGAAAAACCACGCCCTCACAGTCTTTAGCCAATTCCAGAACGTAGTTAAACCTGTCGTCCTTGGGGAAGTGCTTCGTGGGGCAGGGAGCCTTGTTGAAGTACTTCTCCACCAGAAATCTCAACCCTTCATCAACCGAACCTATATCCCTTGGAGGTGTGTTGAAGGTGAAAAACCTCGTTCCCGTGCAGATGTCATCTTTGAGGGCAAATCCCGCATCCTCAAAAAGCTTGTAGACTTCAACAAAGGGGCAAACACTTCCCGTAATCAGAACTCTCGGCTTCTTATCTTCACCTTCCGCCTCTCTCAGCCTTTCATCCACCAGCTTAATCGCATCCCTCACATTCATTTCCTGAACTTTTTTGGCAGTATCGTAATCCGGCTTGATGTTGAAAAGCTCCTTCAGCTTCTCCTCAAGTTCGTAATAGAGTGAAAAACTCTCTTTGAGGCTTTCAAGCGTTACCTCACCACCCCATTCTTCGAGAACTTTAACGAAGTCCTTTAGCTCCCCGAAGTAATACTCCTTGCTTTTCTCCTCAACCCTTGTCGGAAACTCAAGGTTGTAAACCTTCATCTCCGTGTTCCTCTCCCAGATGTCTGCGAGGCGCATCAACGTGTCGCAGCACCTTGTGAAAACCACGGCCTGCACATCAAGCTCTCCCCTTAAAGCTCTCTCAAAGCTTCCTCTTGCCTGAGAGCAGGCATAGCTCTGTATGTGGGCTGTGGCGAGGCTGATTTGAGCGTCACCGGCAAAAATTCTGGTGGGGGTGAAACCCGCGGCGTCTATAAGCTCTTTTGGAGTGTAAGTGCAGAGATACCCAACATTCATGGAGAATTCTGCAAACTAAAAAATTAAAAATTTTCCGGAGAAGAGTTTACTTGGCAAGGACAATTTCAATTGTAGAAACGTTTGACCTTCTCCCCTGCTCGGATTCAAGCTCTTCGGTGTCGATCTTAATCTCTTTAACCTTAACACCCGGCATGAATCTGTTCCTGACAATCTCTGCAACATCCACTGCTCTGCTGATAGCCCTGCCTCTCGCCTTAATAACGACTTCATCCGCACCCTCGTTCAGCTGTGTCAGTGTAGCCAGCACGTAGTTCATTACAGGCTTGTTTCCGACATAGACGACGTGTTCTGCCATGTTTTTCTCACCTCAGCAACCCTTAAAAGAAAAGGAATTTAAATTTTGTTGAAAAATAATTAATCATTAAATTTACTTTTTGGCGATTGGCATACTCCTCAACCAGCCGAGGTCTGGCAGATAAAGCCTCCTGAGGTCCTTGAGTCCGATTTTGAGCATAGCAAGCCTGCCTATTCCCAATCCCCATGCGAGGACTTTGCCCTTAATGCCGAGCGGCTCGGTAACCTCTTTTCTGAAAACTCCTGCCCCACCAAGCTCAACCCAGCCTAAGCCTTCCACGTAAACCTCAGGCTCAACACTCGGCTCGGTGTAGGGGAAGTAGCCGGGCCTGAATCTAACGTCCTCAAAACCCATTTTCGTGAAGAACTCTTTCAAAAGGCCGAGGAGGTGCCTAAAACCGACGTTTTTGTCGAGAACAACTCCCTCGAGCTGGTCGAACTCGGGTAGATGGGTGGCGTCAATCGTCTCTCTTCTGTAAACTCTGTCTATGCAGAACGCCTTCTGTGGTGGCTCTGGGTTCTCGGCCAGATAATGGATGGTTATGGCAGTCGTGTGAGTCCTGAGGACTAGCTGTCTGGCTTTCTCAAGACTCCACTCCCCACCCCATCCTGTAGAGCCTGTAATCCAGCCGTTCTCATGCGTTTGTTTGACCTTCTCCACAACCTCTCCTTCAAGCTCGACGTAGCGGTCCAAGTAGAAGGTGTCTTGCATGTCCCTCGCCGGGTGGTCCTGAGGCTGGAAAAGGGCGTCGAAGTTCCAGAATGCTGGCTGGACGTAGTGGCCTTTAATCTCCGTGAACCCCATTTCAAGAAAGACCTTCCTGCACTCTTCGATAATCCTCTCGTAGGGGTGTATCTTTCCCCCATAAACCTCTTTGGCCGGAATCGTTATGTCGTACTTCAAAAACTGCTTTCCCCTCCACGTTCCCTCAATCAGCATCTCCGGCGTGAGGTCTGTGATGATGTCTTCAAGCTCAATTTCCGGTTTTTTGAGAACCTCTATGAAAACGAGCTTGGTCTCGGATTTGGTTATTAGTTTCCTCTTAAGGAGCGTTTTTACCGCCTTTTCATCTACTTCTTTTCCCTCTTTGATGGCTTGGAGAATTTTCTTCTCATCAAAGCTCGGTTCACCCCTCAAAACAATCTTTCCGTCTTTAACCTCAGCAGCACCTTTCCTCTTCAACCATCCAAGGGCTATCTGAAACTCCTTTCCCATTCTTTTCCGTAGTTCTTCGATGGAATCTACACCACTTTTAACGAGCGAGTAGAGCCTCTCCTCAGGCAAACCTTCCTTGAGATATCTCTCTCCCTCCTCCGTCAGACTGTAGTGCACTTTCACGTCTTCTATTACTCTGATGTATCCCTTTTCCTGAAGCATGTATGCAGCTTTCAGAACAGCATCCTTGCTCAGACCCGATTTTTCTGAAGCTTCATCAGGTGTGTAAGTCTTTCCAGTTTCGAGGGAGCGGATCAGCATGAGTTCAATTTTTGAAAGCATGGCTTGAGGTAGTGGAAATGTTTTAAAGTGTTTCTTCACCAATATTAAACAATTAAATCTGAGGTGGTTGAATGGAAAAAGCTGTTGATATTGTGGAGAAATTGAGGGGCGGAGAGATAAGCGCTGTCGAGCTTGTAGAGGAGTGCTTGGAGAAAATAGAGAGGATAAATCCAAAAATAAACGCCTTCGTAACTCTGAATGAGAAGGCTGTGGAGGAGGCGAGAAATGTTGACCCGAACTCACCTCTTGCAGGTTTGCCGATTGCCATCAAAGACAATGTTGAGACGAAGGGGATAAGGACGACGTACTGTTCGAAACTTTACGAGAACTATATCCCTGAGGAGGATGCGGTTCTTGTCGAGAGACTGAAAAAGGCGGGAGCGGTGATTCTGGGCAAGACGAACATGCCTGAATTTGGGTTAATAGCCTACACAGACAATCCGCTCTTTGGACCAACGAGAAACCCGTTTGATTTGTCAAAAACTGTGGGGGGAAGCAGTGGGGGAAGTGCTGCCGCGGTGGCAGCGGGAATACTACCTGTGGCGAGCGGGAACGATGGAGGAGGGAGCATAAGAATACCTGCATCCTTCTGCGGCCTTTACGGGTTAAAGCCGAGCTTTGGCAGAGTTCCATGCTACCCTTCCCTGCCTATCTTCGTGGGTTTGCATTCGGAAGGATTTCTGACGAGATATGTCGAAGACAATGCCTTCATGCTGGACTTGGTCAAAAGGAGGGACATCAGGGATATGAACTCCCTGCCGGATGACGGTGTTAGCTACCTCAAGGCCATCGAAGAGCAGCCGGATAATGTCAAAATCGCGTTCTCCCCCGATCTCGGCTACGCCACGGTCGATTCAGAGGTTGAGGAGGTTGTGAGGAAGGCGGCATTCAGGCTGGAGAAGTTTGGAGAGGTGGAGGAGGTAAAGTTGAATGCTCCAAGCCTCGAAAACCAGCTCGTCACGAAAGTCGTTCTTGAGGTTGTGACGTTCATAGGCGAGAGAATGGAGGAGTGGGAGAAGGTTGCTTTCCCGCCCTATCTCGGTTTCATGGCCCTTGCCCAGTCCTTAACATACAGAGAGTACATCAAAATCGAGGAAAGAAAAATGGAGCTGTGGAAAGCATTAAGGGGTGTTTTTGAGGAATACGACTACCTCATAACCCCAACTGTAGCGTGCAAGCCCTTCGAAATCGGTAAGATTTCCCCAGACGAAATCGACGGAAAGCCGATTACGCCGATTGGCTGGATGCCCTTCACATATCCCTTCAACTTCACCAGCCAGCCAGCGGCATCAATCCCTGCAGGTTTCAGCAAAGAGGGTCTGCCTGTAGGAATGCAGATTGTCGGAAAACACTACGACGATGCCGGAGTCCTCAAAATCTCGAAGGCTTTTCAGGACATCTCTCCCTGGCAGGATAAATATCCTGAACTTTAAATTTTTTATAAAATTAGGGAAAAGGTCTTCCCCTGTAGAGAATGTCCTTCAAATACTCCTTTGTTGTTTCGGGGACGTTAAGCTCCTTTATCCTGTCCTCAACCTCTTTGATGTTGTAGCTGAAGGTTTCGAATGATACGTGAAGTGTTTTTGTGTCAACAAGTGCAAATGTTGGCTCCCTGCCAAGTCCGGCAATGCCGGGGCAGACTATCTTTCCAATTTTAGTGTTTACCGCGTAAGGCTCCCTTCCCGCGACGGCTATCACTTCGTATTTTTTGAGGTCGGCAAACTTCGCCTCATAGTAGGTGGGTGGTTGTTTTTCAGCAGGCATCTCGTCAGGATTCTCCAGAAGTCCGTAGGTGAAGTAGAACTCATTCCAGTCAAATTTTTCGGCGATGAACCTTTCAGTCATGTTTCTGACCCACTTCCTGCCTTCATGACCCAGCATGTCCCAGTAGAGGTCGATCACATCCATCAGCTCTTTTCCCACCAATTCTTCTTTCTCTTCGTCACTCAGGTCATTCCACTTTGCAAGCAGTCTGTCGTATTTTCCTGCGACAACGCTGATGATCTTTCCTTGGCTCCCTGACAGAAGCTTGTAAGTTTCCTCGGGATACGGCATCAATCCGAAGGCAGAAAGGATGTAAACTTTCTTCACATCCACTCCTTCTTCCTTCAGCTTCTCAACTCTTGATAGAATCTCAGCGAGTGCTGGAAGATTTGAGTGCAGGTTCGAGAGTATCGCAATCATATTTATCACAAATGTTTTACGGAATATATGCTTTTTCTCTCACGGATTTCGTGTGTGGTATCCCAAATTATATTTACACTTTCTCATCCCACCACCCCCTACCAAACCACAAAACTCTCTCAGGAGGGAGCTTGTACCAGAACGCATTGATCGGTTCATCCCAGTCCAGGCTTTTGTGAGGCTTAACCTCGTTATGCCATCTTACAACAGCCTCAACTGAGCCAAATTTTTTCTGCTCTTCTCTCAACCTCGCCAAAGAATCTCTCTATCTTACCATTGGTTTGAGGATGCTTTATCCTGGCAACTATATGTTTTACACCGTGTTCAGCAAGAAACTGCTTGAACTTATGACT
>JAPDIW010000079.1 GCA_029259415.1 Archaeoglobi archaeon | reverse complement strand
CATTTCTCCTCTCCATTAAGATTGATCAGCTTCCAGTCTCCCTGCCATAGAGACATTGAATGAGCTCTCTCGTATCTAACCCACTTCCTCTGCTTTTTCTTCTTCATGTTCTCCTCCACCAAACCATAGTTTAGCAGAACTTTGTAGATGGTGTTGTGAGGGATATGGATCCCATAAACTTCCTCTATCTTCTTTTCCAAGTGAACTGGTCCAAGATTGAACTGTTTGTGGGCTTGTAGGATGATTTTTTCTGTATCTTCGTCTATCTCTTTGGGTTTCCTCCCCGGTTTTCGAAGGAAGGGAATTTCTCCTGTCTCCCTGAACTTTTTGATTATCTGGTGGACTCTTTGCCTTGTTACCTGGAAGAATTTCGCTATCTTTGTTATCGGTTTCCCTTTAAGCCACTGTTTCACTATTCTTGCTATGTCCTTGTTTGTTAGCTTCCTCACATGGCAATCTTGTTGGAGTGTAAAGTTATTTCGGGATACTACAATCTGAAAGTTTATTGCAAAAATGCTTTAACAGCTTACTCTTTCCTCAAGGAAGTTTTAAGGATGTGTGAAGTAGAGGAGGTTGTCCTGGATAGAGGACCATGATACAGAGACGCTCTAAATCGTTTAGGTATTAAATTTAGACATGAAAGCTTCGGAGAGAGGAGTTTGGTTGAATCTGTCTTTAGCTTTCAAGCAGAGAGCAAGGATTTTCTTCTGTTCCATTACGGTTAACTTCAGGAGGAGAGAGAAGAGGTTTGCAAGGTGGAGAAGAGCTTTAGAATGCTGGAACAGGTTTTGCAGGATGTTCATGTTTTACTTCAATGTCGTTAGGAGGTGTTATTAGGACACGTCGCAATCGTAACCCGAATCAGTTAATAAAACTACATACGTGAATATCATCTCTCCCAAACATCTTTCAAAACTACACCGTCATTTCCCGATCACATTCTTAACACCTTCCAGCCGAAATTACCTGTGATTCACGTCAACTACAGTCATCTTAGCCGAGTTCTTCTTCTTATTCCCAGTCCTATTAGCGTAGTAGAAGCTTGAATCATCTTCCCTTAACCCAGTAGAATCTATTAAGACTTCTAACTTCACGTTCAACAGTCTGGAACTCTCTTCTAACAGCTTCTTCAAATCTTCCTCCCTCAACCTTTTCACTTTATATATCGTTGAGTAGTGAGGAGCTTCTTCAGATTCGATGCTCTCTCAAAACTTCACCAATCCTAACTCTTCCAAATCCTTGTACGTTAGATTGTAAACTTATGTAGGAACATGCTATGCTATTAACTGCCAAAATTAGTACTTCTGTATCATTTTGTTGCTGTATCCCGGCTCTCTGACGTATCTCATGGCATTTCTTCACTACTATCTCCTTCTCCGTTACTACAATAATCATTATCATTGGTTAGCATAAACTTTTTTCAACGGAGTGAAGTGATTTCCTCATAATGAAGAGTAAGAGTAACGTCATGCATGGCAAATGCTACATCTGCAACAAGACTTTCAGCAAAGCTGGGATAACAAAACACCTGAAAACGCATTTAAAGGATGATGGAGATGCAAAGCTTTACCACATCATGGTTGATGGATTGTATCGGCCACAATACTGGCTTCACATCGAAATTAAAGCTGATGCGAAGCTTAAAGACCTCGATCAATTTTTGAGGGATATATGGCTTGAATGCTGTGGACATCTGAGTGCTTTCGAGATCAATGGAGTTGAGTACCATTCCATGCCCGAAGGCGAGAAAGGCATGCACTACAAGCTGGGCAGAGTTCTAAGCGTAGGAACGGAGTTCTACCACATCTACGACTTTGGCACTCCAACAGAGCTGAGACTTAAGGTTGTGGGAGAGAGAATGGGAAAGGCTGAAAAGAAAGTCAGAATTCTTGCAAGGAACGATCCGCCAGATATAAGATGCGATTGCGGTGAAAAAGCCAAGTGGGTCTGTCCGATGTGCCTTGTTGAGGGTGAGGAAAACTGCTATTTCTGCGATAAGTGTGCAAGAGAACATGAGTGTGGCGAAGACATGCTTTTGCCTGTCGTTAATTCACCAAGATGCGGTGTTTGCGGATATGAAGGCGGGAAATACGATTAAGTGGGAGCATGCCCAGAAGAATTGACATAAAGAGGGCTAACGGCCTGATAGAGGAAGGATATGAGCTTCAAGATGAAAATATCAAAAAAGCGTGCGATGTGTGGCTTGAAGCGTGGAAAATCGTGAAATCGATGGCAGCAAGCATTGAAGAGCTTGACGAGCTTCCATTCGATTACTTCATCTCAAACTGGGTTTATGATCTCGACATGGCATTGGAGAATGCGGGAATGGAAGATAGAAGTTATCTTCTCAAGAGACTTGAATTCCTCAAAGAGCTGACAGAAATCAGTGATGATCCAGAATTCAAGAGGGGCATAGCGGAAACCTACTTCTACCTTGGAGAGACCGAGAAAAGCAAGGAAAAATTTGAAGAGTTGATAAGAGAGCATCCGAATTACTTTTGGGGTATATAGGCTATGGTGATGTGCTCTACGAGCTTGGAGACGAAAAAGCCGAGGAACTCTACACGAGGGCAATTGAATTTGCGGATGAGGATGAGATGGATGTTATATACGAAAGATTTGGCTTGCTTTACGATAATGCCGAGGAGAAAGTAAGGGAAGTTATGAATAAAATTGCCGATCCGAAAAGAATTGAGAAATATAAGGCTTACAGGAAAGCCATTGCGGATGTATGCCTCAGAGTTCTGGAGGATATAAGCGAAGAAGCAATAAATTCAGCGAAGATGCTCGGAATTGCAAGGGGAAAGGCTGTGCTGCTGAGGGACGAGGATGAAGCGGACATCTTCTGGGAATTCGTCCTTTACGAATACAGAAAAGACGGGAAGAACCCAATAGAAATATACGGAAAAGCAGAAAATGATGTCGAAGCTGAAGTTTTGAGGGGTATGCTCTCATCCTACACGTCTCTCTTCAGAATAATCTCCGCTTCAAAGCTGAAGTGTGAGGTTGAACTTGAGGATTTGCTGAATGGGGAAAAGATAAGGGTTGTAAACATAAACCTGAGCAAAACAGCAAAACCCGGAGTTCTTATTTTCACCAGAATAATCCCTCTTGAGTTCAATGTAACTCAGGGAGGTTTTCTGTTCGATAAAAGGCATGAAAGGCAGATAATAAACAAATACGGAAAGCTCATGAAGAAGCTGAAATATGACGAATCTGCAAACAGGTTCATCGCATTTTTCAAAATTAACAGAATGTATGGCCTCAATGTTGAATACAGGGATGTTGTGGAGGGGGAAAATGAAAAAGAAAGATATTGAGAGAGCAATGGAGGCTTTACTCAATGAAGACCTTCATACTGCGATAAAGCTTGCAAATAAGGTGTTGAAAAGGGTATTTGACGTCGATGCAGCTTTAATCAAGGCTGAAGCTTTAACAAAGCTTGGCAGGTATTTTGAATCCGACGAGATCATCGAAAAGGTTCTTGCTGAAGCTGAAGGTGAAGATGATGTAATGGCATACGTTATTGGCTGCATGAACAGAATGTTCACCTTCAGGTTTAAAGAAGCCTTGAAGTGGGCTGATAGGGGTTTGGAAATTGAAGAGAACTTCGATCTGCTCATAAGCAAAGCCAACATCATGTACTGGCTTGGAGACGATTATTTCTGCGATTACATTGAGAGAGCGAGGAAAATCGATGATGAAAGGACAGATAGATTTCTTCGAACTTACTGGATATGGAACGAGGATTTCGCAATTGCTGGATTGCTTGCAAAGTTTATCGACGCCAAGGACATCAATCAGGCGATGCAGATTCTGGATGAGGCAATTGAAGTTGCTGTTGATAAACCGAAGGTTGAGAGGTTGAAGAGGCTGAAGTCAATTGTCAGTACAGATTTTGACGAAGTGGTTGAAAAAGCTAAAGAAATTCTGGATAAAATTGAATATATCCCAGATCCTCTCGCTCTCTTGCTTGATTACGTATCTGGCAGAGAAAGTCTTGACGTCTTTGGAATTCCAAGAGACATGGACGACTTCGTCAGACGTCTCATGGAGAATCTGGAAAAAACATGGATTGGTTACGCTGAGCTCATGAAGATAACAAAGAGGTCAAGTCTGAAGACTTTGCTGAACAAGCTTCCTGCTGAATGGGTTAATGGGATAGCAAAAAATCTTGGTGTGAAAGCGAGGAGGAAGAGGGAGAAGGTTGAGCTTATTGCAGAGCTTTTGAAGGAGAGATGCGATGAAATCGCTGAATCGATGCCCGAGGATGCAAGGCAAGCTTTGGCGTTCGTAATGGATAGGGGAGGAGTTGTCAGGTATTCGGAGCTGAGGAGGAATTTTGATTGTTCTGTAAGCTGGTGGTGGTCAAAGAAAAAGCAGAGATCTGCTGTTGGAATGCTCAGAAGTCATGGATTGCTTTTCGTTGGAGTCATGAAGCTCGACAGATACTGCAAGGTTGCATACGTGCCTGTTGAGCTAAGGGAGAGGTTGGAGGGGTAAGATGATAAGGATTGAAAGTGGAAGGGATGCTGTCGTAGTCAGATTTCCTTACAATCCTGATTACATTGCGAGAATTAAAACTGTTAAGGGTTATAAGTGGCACCCCGATGGAAAGTACTGGAGCATTCCGTACTCCGAACTGAAGAATTTTTTATCTGCATTCGGTGGTGAGAGAGTTGAGATCGACGAATCTGTCTGGTTTTATGAACTGAAGAAAGAACTGATAGCAAGAAAGTACAGTAGGAGAACGGTAAAGCTTTACCTGCATTACAATGAAGAATTTTTGAAATTCTGTAATAAAACTCCGTATCAGGTGTCCAATGATGATGTGAGAGGCTATCTGTATTACTTGGCTGAAAAGAAGAACTGTTCAGCTTCAACATTGAACATAGCAATCAACGCATTGAAGTTTTAATATGGCGAAATTTTGAAGCAGAGATTTGCTTACAATATCAGGAGACCGAAGAAGGATAAAAAGCTGCCCGTTGTTTTGAGTCAGGAAGAGGTTTCAAAGATTCTTTCCTCTGTCAAAAACATCAAGCACAGGCTGATCCTGATGCTCATGTATTCTGCCGGATTGAGAGTTGGAGAGGTTGTAAAGCTCACGGTTGAGGATGTTGACGTGAAAAGAAAATTGATCAGAATAAGGGGTGGAAAGGGCAGGAAGGATCGCTACACAATCCTTTCTGAAGTGGCACTGGAAACGTTTAAAGAATACTTACAGAAATATAAGCCAGAAAAGTGGCTGTTTCCGGGGCAGAAAAAGGACAGGCACATTTCAACCAGAACAGTTCAGGCGATCTTTGAGCGAGCACGGGATAGAGCTGACATTAAAAAGGATGCTACAGTTCATTCCTTAAGGCATTCATTCGCAACCCATTTACTCGAAAGTGGAGTTGATCTGAGGTACATTCAGGAGCTGCTAGGACATAAGCATTCGAAAACGACAGAGATTTATACTCACGTGAGCACAAAAAAATCTGAGTAAGATTAAGAGTCCGCTGGATTTGATGGGAGGTGGTAGGCATCCAGAATGAGTATATATATGCAATGCAGATATGACTCTAATTTGGAATGATATACGCAATGCGTATATGAACGAGTTAGGCGACAAACTCATAACTCAAAACAAAATAAAGGTGAAGAGAAGATGTATAAAGTAACATGGGATAGAGACACAAATAGTATTCTGTTAGTAGATAATGAGAATAGTTCTAAAATTATAGCTCCGCCACGTCCTGTCTTTTTCGAAGAATTAGATCTCTTGGGTTTTGATAAGTTTTGGGACTATCCTAAAGCTCAGGAGCCATTACTCTGGGCTATTGGGAGAAGATACTACTATAAAGGGGAGCTTGTAGCTGAGGCTAAAGGAGGCAACATATTTGAACCCCCTAAAATAGTACTCACAGAAAAAGGGCAAAACCTCAAGTTGGAACCAATAGATATTAATAAGGTAATTGAAAAAAATAAAGAAGCTTTATTTGTGTTGGAGAATGAAGCTTTGGATTTTATAGAGCATACATATAAAGTTTACAAAAAGAAGGGTTACTTATTTGCTGTGTCTTACAGTGGAGGAAAAGATTCACAGGTCGTATTAGACCTTGTAACAAGAGTTATCCCTCCTGATGATTTAGTAGTCATCTTTTCAGACACTACAATGGAAATTTCGTATACATATGAGAATGTAGAAAAAACTAAAGAAGAATATGAGAAACGATATCCTGGATTAAAATTTTATATTGCTAAGCCTCCTAAGCCAGCAATAGAGTTTTGGAGAGAGTTCGGTCCGCCTAGTAGGGTTCATAGATGGTGCTGCACAGTGATTAAAACTGCACCTTTTACTAATCTCATTAGAAACATTTTAAAGAACGGAACAATGTCTAAAATTGTTGTATTTGAAGGAGTAAGAACCGAAGAAAGCGACAAACGGTCGAATTATCAGAGAATTGCGAAGGGAGTTAAGCATTTTCCTATCATAAATGTAAGACCCATCCTATACTGGAATCTTTCAGAAGTAGTACTATATGTTTTTTTAAGGCGTCTTAGAATGAATTTTGGGTACCGACTAGGTTTAACTCGAGTAGGCTGCTCGGTTTGTCCTTTTTCGTCGGAGTGGTCGGAATATATCCTTAGCAAAATTGAAGATGACTCAGTAAATGAGTATTTTCAATTGTTAAAAGAATACTCTAAAGCGATGGGTTTGGATGAGGAAAAAGACATAAATAGATATATTGCAAGTGGACAATGGAAAAAAAGAGCTGGTGGGAGAGGGTTAAAAAATAAGTCTACTATAAATTTCTCGATTGATGGGAATCATCTTAAAGCAGTAATGATATATCCCAAAGAAAATTTTTTAGAATGGGTAAAAGTTGTAGGAAGTGTGTTATACAGGCAAAAAACACCCAATAAGATTTTTGGAGAATTTAAAACAGGAAATAGGCTATATTCATTTGTAATTTCAAAAAATAGTAAAAAGGAAATTGTAGAGTTTTACAATATTGGGTGTGACATTGATTTCCTTAATAAGCTAAAGAGGGTATTATATAAAAGCACTTTTTGTATCCACTGTGGAGCATGCGAAGCTGAATGTCCGACAGAAGCCTTAAGGGTTAGACCCTATGTACAAATAAACAGCGAGTTATGTACTCATTGCGGAAACTGTATATATTTTGTTAAAAAGGGATGTTTAGTATCCAAATCGATACACGAAAATGTTGGAGGTGGCTCTATGAAGAAAAAGACTGGAGGTATTGATAAATATTCCACTTTTGGATTAAGAGAAGAGTGGCTAAGTTCATTTCTAAATTTTGGTGATCGGTGGTTAGAGAAAAATAACTTGGGTCCAAAACAAATACCAGCGGTACTTCACTGGCTTATTGATGCGGAGTTGGTAGAGCCTAAAACTAAAAAGACTACCGCGTTAGGTGAATATCTAAGAAAAATATATCTTAAAAACAATCTTTTTGTATGGTGCATAATTTGGAACAATCTATATTATAATTCGCGGGTAATCGAGTGGTACTGTGATCAAGTAGATTGGGGGATTATATGTACCAAAAAAGAATTAAAAGAAAAAATTGCTTTATCGCATCCTAATCTAAGTAAAGGCACACTAAGTAATCCAATTGATGCTATGGTTAATATGTTTGATAACTCTCCATTAGGGGAGAAACTTCAAATCGGTCTTTTAGATAAAAAAGGAAGGGTTGTAAAATCTATTAAGAAAATTGGCACGGACGATATTCATCCATTGGCAGTTGCATACAGTCTTTATAAGGCAGCAGAACATATGGGAAGAAAAGACTTCACCATATCGGAATTGTACAGCAAAAAATTCAAAGGGGGACCATATAAATTATTTGGGATTTCAAAAGATAAATTGGAAAGAATTTTAAGAGGTCTTCAGGAAGATAAGGAGCAAATCCTAAGGGTAGATTTAGTTGCAGACTTGGATAATATTTATTTGAGGGACGACCTTTCATCTTTGGATGTAGTAAAAATTGCGGAGGCGAGGTTAAAATGAGGTATGAGGAAATTGTAGGGTTAAATGATTACTTCCAACCTGTTTATGATTTAGAAAACGAAATTGGAACATACTGGAAGCAATTTATTCCTAACGAAAAATTTTATAAAGTGCTATCAGAAACGATAAACTCGCTTGAAAGTAGCAAACCAGAAGAAAGAAAACCAATATGGCTGCAGGGAGCTTATGGCACCGGAAAAAGCCATGCAACCGCTGTAGTAAAACACCTTCTTTTTGATGATCTTAATGAGATAAATGACTTCATTGAAAATCTGGAAGAACAAATAAAATTTAAAATAAAAAATTTCCGTAAAAATAGGAGGGTTTTTCCAGTTGTTTTAAAGGGAACGTCCTCAATTATTGATAATAGAACCTTTGCATTGGTACTTGAAAAAGCGGTAAAAAATGCCTTAAAGAAAGAAGGAATTGAACTCATTACAAAAACTGATTTTGATAAAATGATTGCAAAATTAAAAAGTGATGAAATAAACTGGGAAAATATTTTCAGGGGAACAGAATTAGAGGTTTATGGAACTAAAGAAGATATAATTTCTAAGCTTCAACAAGGGAACATCAATATATTAACCAAAATAGAAGACATACTTTCACAAAAAGGTATTCACTTCTCTACTGAAAATATTGCAAACTGGTTGGTAGATGTAAGAAATGAACTAAAAAATAAAGGAATTGCAGATTATTTAGTAATTTATTGGGATGAATTTACTGGGATTTTGGAATTGCCTAAATCTGGTCTATTATTGACAGAATTGCAGAATATAGCAGAACTATCTACCAACAAAGGTGTTTATTTGTTTGTTGTCGCTCATAGAAAACCCTACCAGACAAATATTTCAAGAGATGATGTAGAAAAAGTTCTTGGAAGATTTAAAGTATTGGATTATTCAATGGAGCCTATAACCACTTACCACATTATCAACGCCGCTATTAAGAAAAAAGATATGGACAAATTTACAGAGATTAAAGATAAGTATATAGATTCAGTGAAATCTTTAATAGAGGAAATTACCGGGAGTGAAGGAACGCAAGTTCAAAAATCCCTAAAGAATCTTTTCCCAATCCATCCTTATACTGCGTATTTAGCAACTTTTATAGCAAGAAATATAGGTTCTACAGAAAGGAGCATTTTCAATTTTTTGTATGATGAAAGAAGTGGTTTCAAGAAATTCATAAAAGAAAATCCAGGAGAGAATGGAAAGATATTTTTGACAGCAGATTATCTTTGGGACTTTTTCTATGAAGAATTTGAAAGGATGGAAAGCGAAAAAGTTCATGCCGTGCTGGAAAAATTTAAACTTCACAAGGACGCTTTGGAGGAGAAAGGTGATAAATATTTGTCTGTGTTTAAAGGTGCACTTCTTCTAAACCTTCTTTACAGATTTGTGGAGGTTGGAGAATCTTCTCTTGTTGTTCCTTCTGAGAAGAATATAATAAATCTTTTTGCTGGGGCTATTGATCAGAAAGATTTAACCAGCATTCTATCATTCATTGATGACAAGCAAATAATCAATAAAACACCAGATAATTTATACTTAATTACAAGCTCAGGTCTACCCTCAAGAGAAGTTGAAACCGAAAAGAATAAGATAAAAAGTGAATATAATACAATTGACAGAATACTCAATAGTAAGCAAGAAAAAGAACTACAAGATACCATTAGTGCTTCCGTAAATAGAGATGTTGAATTCATAATAATGGACACTAGTTTAAATGGACATCTAATAAGGAGAAAAACAGAAAAAGCCTTTAAAAAGGATTATACAATTCACCTATGTTTGTTTTTAGGAAAAAGTGAACAAGAATTACAACAAATAAAAAACATATTAAAGGAGATCTCTAATGATGATGACCTCAGAAATATAATTTTTGTCGTATCTGAAGTAACCCTAGATGACAAAACATTTAATAGATTCATAGAATATAAAGCAAGGGCAATAGTCGCAGACAAACATAATTATCCAGAAGAGCGAAATATAAACGAGGAATATGCAAGAAAGATTATTGATGACTGGATTAATCAAGTAAAATCGGGATATATTGAGTGGTTCTTGCAGAATGAAAGTGGTAAAGAATTAATGAGTCAGTTTAGCAGAAAGATAAACGAGGAATTGTCTAGAAAGATATTCTCTTATGGTTTAGAGAATATAGAGGAGACACAAAAAAACAGGAATATTTGGACATACAAACGATCTAAAACCTCTGCTGAAATATTTTTATTCGCCAATAGCAGAAAGGATATAGAAGAAAAGACATCTAAAGGTCCAGAAAGATATCTACGAGAGATTATTAAAGACAACAATGGGGAATACATTGTAGATATAAATCTAAAAATAAAAGATGACATTTTTGAAAACCATCCCCTGAAAAAGATGTATTTAGAAATAAGAAAAGTCTTTGAAAAAGAAAAAGATAGCGGAGTATTTAATCTAGGAGATGCTCTAAGATTCCTCACCAAACCACCTTATGGATTGTACCCCAATATGGTTAATATGGCAGCAGTTGGTTTTTTGATGAGGGAATATATTGGTAAACTTTTTGAAGCTGGAACAGGAATACCAATTCAAAAAGAGGTAATGAGAGATAAAATATTAACTTTGTTTGATTACTGGGAAAAAGGAACGCATAGAGAGAAGTTGGAAGTTCGTTTTGGAACAGAAGATGAAGAAAAACTTATTGAGATTTTGAAAGATTTATTTAAACTTGAGGATGTTAGAAGTTTGAATGATGCAAGATGGAAGGTAAGAGAATGGGTTAAAAAACAAGGCTTTCCAATATGGGCATTCAAATTCGCAGAGAATATTAATGAAAATACTACGAAAGCTATAGATGCTATTTTTGAACTCGTTCAATCAATTGATAGGGAGCTTACGTATGAAAAGATAAGGGATTGCTTAAATGCTATAGAGGGTGTAAGGTATGATCTTGACATTTTAATAGACCAAGAAAATCTGAAGGAATTGTTTAAAAAGTGGTTGAAAAGTATAGAAGGAGTTGAAATTTCATCTGAGGATATAGAAGAGGTTATAAATTATATTAGGAAAAATATGCAAGAAGAAGTTGCTTCTTGGACAGAAGATAGAGTTAGAGAGAAAGTTAAAGATTGGTACACAGAGAAACTTAAGAAAAGTCAGGCACAACTTGAAAAGCAAATCGAAGAATTGAAACAGACTAAGAGTAGTGAGATAATTACACAGGATAATAAAATAACTGTTTCTCAATATACTGAATCCCATTCTTTCATACCTGCGGGAAGGATTGAAAATATTAAAAAACGGATTTGGGAAAGTTCTGAAAAGAATGTCAAAGAAATCCTAATTAAACTTATAGATGAATTAAAAGATAAACACCCAGATATCGTAGAAATAATTGAAAAGTATCTGGAGGGAGTTTAATGGGAGTAGAAAAATTCCATTCTCTTGGAGAGTTATACAATAGAATAAGGCAGGATAAATATTCTGAAAGGATCTCTGACAGAAGGTTTCCAGTAAGATTTATCTTCGTCAATTCTTTCGAAGAATTACGAGAAATTATTAGATTTCTGATTAAAAATTGTAATGTTGAAAGTAGAGAAATAACGGAAATTTTATCTGGTAAAAATCGATGGCTGACAACAGATGAAATAATAAATTGGGTAAAGGAAATACCTAACAATGCTGTTGTGGCACCACTCTCGGAATTTCTGAGATTTCAAGGCAAAGAAGATTTTTATATAACCTTAAAAAGCCTAACTGAAATTGAAAAGCAAAACAATATAAGAATTTATATACCCTTAGTTGGTTTGTGGGAAAGATTTGAACAAGAATTCTGGACTAACTTTTACAGAAAGGAAGAATGGGCACCAGTTTGGAAGTTAGAAACCTCTTCTCGAAAAATAACCATATATCAAATAAATTTTGATTTAGATTATAAGAATATTTCCTTAGAAAACCTTGCAGTAATATCTACTACTGAAGAATGGCTAAGTGTTTGGAAAAGGGAAAATGTGGAAGGTATTTTATCTCTGTCTAAATCTTTGTCATGTTTTTATAAAAATTTTCTCCCAGATCAAGCATTTGAGTTAAGGGAGATTTCAAATCAAAAAGAATTTCTTGAAGAGATTTTTGAAATCAAGGTTCCGGTAAAGTTTAAAGATGATGAAGTAGAGTTTTGGAACGAACTCATAAAGGAGGTAGGCAGCAGATATAATGAAAAAGGATTAACCATAGAAAACATATTTTTGAGACATTTTAATTTTAGAAGTATAGAAAGATTAACACCCAAAGACCTTCTCGTTCTCTATTTGAGAACGAACGAGTATTATGAAAGATGGTTAATTAAAAACCTTTTCTTAGCTTTAGATAAGTTTAAATCTTCCTATTTATATAAATGTTTCAAAAGATTGAGGGAATTAAAAGAAGAGGATTTGATAGAAAAGTTATGGTTAGAAATATTTCACCTACCTCCCGAAACGCTAACTAAAGATGTTTTTTCCGAGAGGAAAGAATTTTTAAACCTCATACACAAGAATCTCAACTTCCCAGCTCAATTTGTAGAAAGAGAACTTGCCAATGCACTTGGTAATATAAAAAGTTATTCACTAAAGAAAAAGCTCGAATATCTGACTAACATAACATTTACTGAGAGGGAGTATATTATTTCTGAATTAAGGAATATTGATGTTCAAGAAATCATTCTTGATCTAAAAAAGATTTATCCAGAATTAGCCTATTATTTAGATTGGGACCTAATAAAGCCTGATAATGAAGTGGATAATTGGATACTCGAATATTTTAAGGAGTATAACTTTTCAAAAATAAGACATACTACATCGCCAAAAATAGAAGAACTAATTAATAATAAGAATAAAAACAAGTCTACTTTTTCAGATTGGTATTATTCACTGCCTAAAGCAAAAATAGAAGAGAATATTAAATATGTGTGGGTAGATGGGTTAGGAGCAGAATGGTTTCCTTTAATAGTTCATCTACTCAGTAGATATGGCAAAGAGAACAGAAGAATTGTAAAAAAGAAAATGCTTACACGAGCCAATTTGCCAAGTACTACAGAATGCAATAGATACGAATTTGAAAAAATTGAAGATTTAGATAAATACATCCACAATCAAAAACCATATAAATATCCAGATGACCTAATCAAAGAAATTGAGATTATAGAAAAAATCGTAAAGAAAATTATTGAAATGCCACATAACAAAATTGGCATCGTTTCAGATCATGGATTCAGTTTTTTGTGTTTGAAAGATTTTGGTAACTTTAAAAGACTCAATTTGCAAAATGCCGAACATGAGGGAAGATGTATGTGGATTGACGGGGTAGATTACAAGGATGACGAGTATTTTATTATGTGGAACGTTGATGAAGGAAATTGTCGGGGCAGAAAGACTCTTGTAGCATTGAAACATGTTTCGTTAAATAATACTCCTTATAGAGAAGTTCATGGAGGTGCAACTCCCGAAGAAGTTTTAGTACCTTATATTATAATAGAAACTGAAAAAGATAAAATCAAATATAAAATTGAAATTATTAATCCTGAAATTTGGATAACCAATCCGGTAGTTCAATTCAAAATATACCCACAACCTTTGTATATTCCTGAGGCTTTTCTCAATGAGCGTTCATTGAATGTATCATACGAGAAAGAGAATGATGTCTACAAGATAGATCTAAAAGGATTAAAAGTTGGGACGTACACGATAATATTGAAGATAGGTGATATGAAGTATCGAATAAAGGTAACTATCAGAGGAGGATTTAAAGAGAGGGATCTCCTATGAATGAGTTAGATGAAAAAATAAAAAGAGTATTCCCAGAAGAGTCTGTATTCAAAAGCCCAAAGGAGTATAGAGTATTCTCTGGATATAACCTACCTTCTTTTGTTAAAGATTGGATACTAAGGAAGTTTACAGATGAGTATGGAAATTTGGATGTAGATGCTTTAAAACTTTTTTTGAATACTCATATTGCCCATAAAAGGAGCAAAATAAAAGGAACTCTTTTAAACGATTTAAAGGAGGTCACATTACTTGCAAGAATTGTAGTAGAACCAGATATAAAATCAGGGATATTGAGATTTTCTATACCAGATATTGGTATAAAACTCAATGAAGGTAGGATTCCTCAATATATTGCTAAGAAGTTCCCAGAATTAAAAGGAGGGGAAGTTTGGGGTGTCGTTAAATTAGTTTATATTCCGCCTGAAGGAAAACAAAAAGGAGCAATAGAAATAGTTGACTATAAACCATTTAAACCTTATGAAGTGGATGTAGAGTATTTCAGGGAGAAACGAAAAGAATTTTCTTTAGAAGAATGGATAGATGTTCTGATACGTTCTATGGAATACAACCCTGATGGTTTCGAATCGCTTTCTCAAAAGTTATTATTTCTAGCTCGGCTTCTCGTTTTTGTTGAACCGAACTTAAACATGATAGAACTCGCACCTAAAGGAACAGGTAAGTCTTATACCTTCAATAATCTAAGTAAATATGGCTGGGTTATAAGTGGTGGTGTTGTTTCAAGGGCCAAACTTTTTTATGATATTGCTCGGGCTACTCCAGGAATAATAAAACGTTATGATTTTGTTGCTCTAGATGAAATTTCGTCTATAAAGTTTTCAGATCCTGCCGAATTACAAGGGGCGTTAAAAAATTATTTAGAGTCTGGAACATTTGCGATAGCTGATTATAGAGATAATTCTGACGCAGGTCTTATTTTATTAGGAAATATTCCTTTAACAAAGGATAGAAAACCACTACATAGCAAATATTTCGTTAATTTACCAAAGTTCTTTCAAGATTCTGCCTTGTTAGACAGATTTCATGGTTTCATTGAAGGATGGAAATTACCTAGAATGCGAGAAGATTTAAAGTTGAGAGGATATGCGTTGAATGTTGAATATTTCTCCGAAATATTACACAAACTAAGGACAGTACCAGATTTTGCTAAGGTAGTTGATTCTTTGTTAGATATACCTAAAAACGCAGATACGAGAGATACTAGAGCTATAGTAAAAATATGCACAGGTTATCTAAAGCTACTTTTCCCTCATGTATATGAGAGAGATGACATTAGTAAAAAAGAATTTGAAACATTTTGTTTAAAACCAGCAATAGAGATGAGAAAAATCATTAAAAGGCAAATAAGTCTAATCGACAACGAATTCAATGACACTTTACCTGAAATTAAAATCACATAAAAATATGAGTTCGTCGCCTAACAGGAGGATATGTGGCTTCGCTATGCTACGCCCAAATTTGCCCTTACGGGTAAACTTCGCATATCCCCGGAACGTTAGGCTATCGGGCGGTGCGGTTTGGAAGGAGATCACCATTTCTCGAAATGCGTCAGCATGCTAACCGGATACCTGTTTCTCGGAGCTGGATTTTCCGCTGGATGGCCAATTGGTATTATTGCCATCGGCCTGACGTGTTCGGGCAGCTCAAGTATCTCCGAAACCTGCTCCTCATCAAATGCTCCCACCCAGACCGCTCCCAGATTTAGCGCCGTCACGGCGAGAAGGATGTTCTCAATCGCTGCAGTAGCGTCCTGCTCAGCGTAGAGTCTTCCTCTCTCACCGTAAACCCTCATGCTTCTCGGATAGTTGGCACACACAACAACCACAACAGGTGCCTCGGCGATGAACATCTGCTTCAAAGCGGCCATAGCGAGCTTTTTCTTCGTCTGCTCATTCCTTACAACAACAAAATCTCTTGCCTGCAGATTTCCGGCTGAGGGTGCGGCATTTCCGGCCTCCAAAATCTTCATTAAAGTATCATCGTCAATGTCATCAGGCTTAAACTTCCTGATTGATACTCTTCTGAACAGCAAATCCAAGCATTCCATAGCCTCATTTTTCCTCACTGCTTATTTGATTTTACCCACTTTCCTTAATTTCTTGATAAAGACATTCGGGCATGAGTATCCCAACTGCAATGCATCAACACGATCTCGTCGTTTATGGGGAGAGAGCGCGGATGACGTCGCCAATCCACCAGTTCTTTGCGAGGTAAATCACTATCGCACCAATCAAAGATCCGTAAAGCGTTCCCAAACCTCCAAGAACTGCTGAGAGTTTTTTGACGGGAAAGATATCACCTTCCTCAAACCCCACGAGAGGATTAGGCTCGGCATCGCGATAAGCCCAGAAGCGTTGAGGATAACCTACTTATTGCCGGAAACTCTGACAAACTCGACTTCCTTTACTCACTCTCCCCCAATCTTAGAGAGAAGAGAAAAGAGAATGCGAAGAACCTGAGCGGGGGAGAGCAGCAGATGATAGCAATTGCCAGAGCTTCTGCTTCTGGACGAGTCCTCAATGGGCCTCGCACCCATTGTCGTGGAAAGCATTGCAGAAAGAACTGAAACGATTAAGGACGAGCTTGGGATTTCGATACTCCTCGTGAGTTTACATCCTCGCGAGCGGTCAGATTGTCAGAGAAGGAAGCATTGAGGAGATGGAAGAAATAGAGCAGGAGTACTTTGGATGATGGTTTTTATGATCACTCCGAACCACGAAGCTCCTCAAGAAGCTTGCACGCCTGGCATATCTTGCGTGGTGTAGGTTCGCCACATTTTTCGCACCTGTTTAACTCAATTTGAGGATACATTTCTCTCAGGCAGGGAATCAGCTTTTCAAAGCTGCTCATAACCGAGAACTTCCTTCCGGGATACTTGTTCTCAAAATCGTAAAGAAAATCCCTAACCGCCGCCCTGACGGGAAAGTGACTGTAGGGACATTCATCGAAGTCCATTGGCAGTTCATGAAGCATTCCGTAAACGACCACTTCCTTCTCGTAAACATATCTGAAGGGTTTAATTCGCATTACCAGCCCCTCTTGAACCCTCTGCGGCACTAACCTCGCCATTCTTTCCATATCAGCATTGAGGAAGTTGAGCAGAATCGTCTGGGTTTCATCGTCGAGGTTGTGGCCGGTTGCGAGCTTTGTCGCCCCCATTTCTCTGGCAGTTCTGTTTAGCAAATACTTCCTGAAAACTCCGCAATAAGTGCACGGCTTCTTATCTCCTCTTTTGACCATCTCGTCCAGCGTCATGCCGAAGTTCTCCTCGAAAGATACAACCACATGCTCCATGCCTATCTGCTCGGTAACCTTCCTGGCAATTTCAACTGTCGGGGGACGATAGCCCGCAATTCCTTCATCAACAGTTATTGCGAAGAATTCAAGATCACTCCTGAATCCGTAGAGCTTGTTTAGCACAAAAGCGAGTGTCACGCTGTCCTTACCGCCGCTCAAGGCAATGGCGATTTTGTCTCCTTTCTGAATCATGCTGTACTTCTTGACTGCAAGCTTGACTCTCCTCTCAAAGTCCTCGATAAAGTGCCTCTTGCAGAGGTGCCTGTTTGAGTGCCTCTGAAATATTACTGCCCTTCTACCACATTTAGAGCACTTTTTCATGTTTCCCTCAGATTTGCCCTGCTGTAAATCGTCTCTGCCTCCTCCACTCCCTTAACCTGAAGAACCCGCTGTCTTATCTCGTCAATTGTCTCCCTCTTTACAGCGTGAACCATGAAATAAATCGGGTAGTTCCACTTCTCGTTGGCTATTCTCTCAATGAGATGTGTTATCTGGGGAAAATTCTTCAGGAGTTGCATCGCCACCTTTTCTGGCCTGTCGGAGAGCTTCAAGACCGTCATTCCGTTCTCCTTGAACCCAACCTTCCTCTCTCTCAGCACACCACTGAAGTCCCTTCCCACTCCCTTTTTCATTAGCTCTTGTATGATGTCAACAACCTCCTCTTCTGAGCAGTTGAACTTTGCAAACGGTCTTTCAACAATATCCAGAGACTCCAGAGACCTAACAAAATCTTCTTCAAGGCCCAATTCCCTCACAAGCGGAACGCTTTCTGGCTCCAAGCCCCTGTTACTCCACGAAACTCCCTTAATCAAATCATACTTCACGTCCATCTTGTAAACCCTCTTCGTTGGCAGCACTACGTATTCGTCAACACCGCATTCCCCGGCAATTTTTCCAACTATCGCATTGATTTCATCCAGATCCCTGCCCTTCACCGTAAACCAGACGTTGTAGTAAGCCTCCCTCAAAAAGTTGTGCTTCACCCTGAACTCGTCGTATGCATTTACCTTTCTCGCCACACCTTCAACATCATCAGTCCTGAACCCGACCAGAGCTGCTCTCTTGTAATTCGAAAATGCCCTGTAGTTCAGATTCAGCCCGTACCTCTTCACAACCCCTCTCTCAACGTAATCTCTAATCTGCCTGATTACCTCTTCCGGATTCCTCCCCAACTGCTCCGCCAGGTCAACAAGAGGTGTAGTTGTGAGAGGCAGGTTGTACTGTAAAGCTATCAAAAGCTCAATGTCAAGCTTCAAAACTGAATCCCTCCTTCTTCAGCCTTTTTTCTCCCTGAAACGTAATCCTCAACTATTTTCTCAGCAAGCTTTTTTGCCTCGTCAACTTTCCCTTCCCTGACAAGCTCAAGAAATTCCTCATTACTGCTGACAATAGGATACAGCTTCATTCTCAAATTTACCGGAACCTCGTTGGACTTCATGTACTCTTTGAGATAGTCCATAGCCTTTAAAAAGTGTACAAGCTCTTCCTGCTCTTCAAGAGCCTTCTGAAACAGCTCCTTCACCTTTCTCGCGACCACTCCACTTTTTCCCTCAGTGGTGACCGCAAACCTTATCCCGTCCTTCCCTCCTTCAAAGGGGACAACAACCTCCGTTTTCCTTGCGTCGTTCGCAAGGTTAACCATCGCCCTGTATTTTGACGCGGCTTCAATTATCCTATCATTAAACTCCTTACTGCCTACCGCAACAACAATAAGGTCAAAATTCTTCGCGATTTCGTCAAAATCGAGATCATCAGCTGAAGCCTCAACCAGCTTAACCTCCCCTCTCTCAGACATTAATTTGAGCTCATCGCTAAACTCCCTGCTGAAGACTGTAACTTCAGCACCCACTTCCACAAATTTTTTAGCTCTGAGGGTGCCGACTCCGCCACCACCAATCACAGCGACCTTTTTCCCTGAAAACTCAATGTAGAGGGGAATTCTCATTGAAAATCAAAAGGGCTCCCACAATTTAAAGTATTTCCCCAACATGTTCGCATCCAAAATTACTGAGATCATCGGCAGAAGTGAGTACAACTGCCGTAGCTGGACAGCCTTCTCTTCTCTCGAACAGCATGGCCTTCCCTCCGGCAAGAGCGGCTGCGAAATCTGCTACTTCCTCTAACCCTCCACTCTTGACCGGGAAAATTGCAGAGGCTTTTCCGTCCCTGACAAGTCCAACCAGTCTCTCAACGTCACTCATGCTTAGCAGGTCTTCCATGGACAAATCCGGCCCGTTGACGCTTTTTCCGAAAAAGTAAATTCTGTCTCCCCTCCTCGGGCAGTTTCGAACTTGCATGTCTCTCAGGCCGATGACAGTCGCAACAAAGCCGCTCTGCTTGCTCTCAAAAAACTCCTCGTAGCCAGCGAGCATTGTGCGGACATTTATTTTTCTCCTGATGGCTTCGGAGAACGCCCTGAAAAAGCTGTGGGTGTAAAAGAAGTCGCATGTTGAGTTCAGCATTACCAGTAAAGGCGTAATAAACCTGCAGAGAGTCTCAACTGCCACCTGGTTGGCCATCACCTCTGCCACAAACTCCAGATCCCTCTTAAAGTCCAGCTCAAGCTCCCCCACACCACCATAGGATACACTGAGCACACTCACAGATGTGAGATTTCCGAGATCAATGTTTACTGCATTCCTCTCCTCGTAAACGTCTGCGTTTCTGATGGGCAGAGAGGGCTTGAAGTAGAACCCTATGTTCTCAAGAAGGGAAAGGTAGAGGGCTATTGAAGACCTGATTATCTCGGATCTCGACTGGAGGGTTTTTCTCGCCACCTCATCGAGCTTTTCTACCAGCTCGTTTTCAAGTCTTAACGAGACGAGTTTCACAAGGTCTTGTAATACGTGCGAATTACTTAAGCCTACCCCCTTTGTTTCCTGTGGAGAAGTGGAAATGGGAGGTGGAGGTGTTTTTCGACGAATACATTGACGAGAAATGGTAAAAGAGCACAAAGAAGTGGACAGAAGGCAATATCTCAATATAAAACGTTTTTCTGAGTTGTTTTAGAGGGGATAAGTTTACAGTCTCCCGTATTTGCCTTGCCGACTTTCAGAAAACTTTCATTTTTGAAGCTAAAAAATTCTACGCTACCACCCCTTTGTTTCCTGTGGAGAGTAGAAAGAGTGGTTTAGTGTGTACTTCATGCGACTTAATTCTCTGAATGAGGTTTATTTTTGGTTTAGAAAGAAGAGATTTAGGGTCTTCTTCATCTCACCACTCTGATAACTTCTGAATGAGCTTCTTTTCCCTGAATCCGAGCTTAATCGTCATCCCAGTCAGCAGGACAGAAAGAGAGTACCTCTTTCTCACAGGCTCGTAATCATAGCAGTGCAATCGCTTCAAACTGAAAGCTTCTTTCCCCAATTTGATTACATCTTCTATTATGCTCCTCAAAGTCTTCAGATTCTCCTTTAATCCTTCAAACAACTTTTTAACGATCTTCCTGTACTTTTTCTTCTCCTTCTCAACGTTCTTGGAGTTAAAAATGAAGAGAGGATAACTAATCAGCCCTTTAGCTTCTCCAACCTGAAGTTCTTCCTCGGAATGATTAAAGGCACTATTCCGTACCTTATCCCGATCAGATAGTTCTTGTAGGCGTAAAAGCCTCTATCCGATTACAGAATCTCCAAACCTGATTAACTTCTTCCTCTTAAGTATTCCTAAAATTAAAGGATATATCCTGCTTTCGTGAATGTTTGCTGGATAAACGTGGAAGAACAAAGGTGTAATGGTGCTGTAGTCAATCAGAATCATCATCTTCATGCCAAGAAAGAATCCTTTAGTTGAATATCCCCATTTGTAAGGCTTATCCTTCAAATCTCTCTTTCTGAAGGGATTTAGATCAAGGCTTATATCAGTCCAATCCAATATTAAAATGTATGGCTTATTTCTCCTTTTCTTTGAACTAGCATTAAGAATTGAGAAGACAAAGTTTACAAATTGGTCTACTTCGAATTTTGCCATGAAATTGTAGACCGATCTTAATTTAACCTCCTCTTCTATCCTCAAGAACTTTCTCAGTTCATATCGCTTATTTACCTCGCTGACAGCATAAGAGATCTCTAACTCGAAGAACATTGCCAGAATGATGATTTTGAGCATTTTTATGGCTTTGTTGACTGGCGTTATTCCATTTCTTGCTAAAGCCTTCCTGGTTTCCCTTGATTCGAACTTATCAACGATTTTCGATAGAAGCTCCCACTTCTCGTCTCCTTTCACTGGAATGATCGATAATCTCACTCCAATCACCCAATAAAGTTAAAATCAACAAGATTTATTAATTTTACGGTTTATGGTGGTTTTATTTTAGATTTCAAGTTATATGGTTTTGTCCCGTTGGAATAGAGGGTGAATCAGTTGCTTGTTTTTAGTATAGAGCTGTCTGAGTTGAGATTGAATGGCAAGTTAGTGGAACACCTTAAACTCTTTTTACCTTATAGATCGAGCGAGGACTTTTTCATTAAGACCTCCCTTATTGCAAGTAAATCACGACCCTTTCTTTATCCTTTCAACAATCTCCTTCCTCAGCCTGCTCTTCAGAACCTTGCCTACTGGATTTCTCGGGATTTCATCGACAACGACTACTACTTCAGGCCACTTGTAGATGGCTACCCCGTTCTCTTCCATGAACTTCTTTATGTCTTCAAGCGTTATCGTGGTGCCGGGCTTGGGAACAACAAAGAGTCCAACTCTCTCACCCAACCTCTCATCCGGGACACCAACAGCAGCAGCGTCCATGACGTTAGGAAGCTTCTTAACAATGTCCTCAACCTCTGCAGAAGTGACGTTGAATCCACCCCTGATGATTATGTCCTTCTTTCTGTCGAAGAAGGCGATTGAGCTTTCGTCCACTATTTCAAACAAATCTCCGGTGTGGAAGAACCCTTCAGCGTCGAAGGACTTTCTCGTTAATTCGGGCTGTCTGTAGTAGCAGGGCATCGTGAGTGGGCTTCTGTAACAAAGCTCTCCCACACTTCCCGGTTCTTTTAGCTCATTACCACTTTCATCGACAACCTTTATCTCTATGGCTCTGAAGAAAGGCAGTTCACTGACTTTTTCAGGAATAGGAAAGGCCTTCGCCCTCTTCTCAAGGTCGGGAATCGTTTTATCGTAGGAGAACAGTCCTGTCCCCTCGTTCTGCCCCCAGATGTTCATCGGCTCGATACCCCTGTTTTTAAGCTCCACAAAGGTCCATGGTGGTGGAGGAGCTGAGCCCTGTGCGAAGTACTTCAGCTTGTCGAAGGTAAGCTGAGAGGCCATAGGATGCTTCAGAATTGCCACCACCACTGCGGGCGGAGCGAGGGTGAAGTTAACACCCTCCTCTATTAGCTGCCTGACATAAAGCATTGGATCAAAGGGGTGATGGAGAACAAAAGTCCCTGAGCACATTATCCACGGAACGAGGCCGACACCAATTCCTGTCATATTCACAATAGGGGCTGGATTCATTATCACGTCTCCATCGCTGAGCAATCCTCCCCTGTATTTCTCACCGTTGTAAAGAAACCGCAGAAAACCCCAGTTGTTGTGTGTGAGCGGACAGGCTTTCGGTTCAGCCTCAGTTCCGGAAGTCCATTGCACGACAGCAACATCATTGCCGCTGAGGTAGGATGATGCCTCATCCAGATCCTCTCTTATGCGGTAATCTCTGCAGATTTCGTAAAGCTGAGAGTAAGGTATGACTTTCTCTATGCTTGGAAACGCTTCTTTGATTTTTCCCGCCATCCGGGCGTGATCATGGCCTTTAAAAGTTTCAGCAGTTATGAAAACCTTTGGCTGGAGAATTCTGCAAACCTGACTTAGTTCATGCTTCCTCCACTGCATTGGAACGGGGGAGATGAAGGCTGAAGCCCTCCATGTTGCGAAGTAGGTTGCAATGAACTCTACTGTATTGGGAAGCTGGACAAGAACGCAGCTGTCCTTAAATACACCGTTATCAAGCAGGAATGAAGCTAAACGGTCACTAAACTCTTCGAGCTCGGCATAGGTCAGTCTTTCTGGCTTAAATCCAACCAGCTCTTCTTTGTTCGGCGGATCCACAACAGCAATTCTGTCAGGATTCTTTTTGCAGTTTCTCCTGAACCGCTCTGAAAGCGTTACGTTATCCCACCATCCCTCCGAAACGTATTTATCCACCAAGTCCTTTCCATACAGAACAACCATAATCTATAATTAACGATTACTTTAAAAAACCTTGTCCATATTGAAATTCCAAAGTTACTTGAAGTTGAAAAGTATCTAATAGATTTTGAAGTCATGAAAGAGAGGACGGCAAGCTGAAAATGCCATTGATGGCATCTCGTCAAAGCAATGTGTAATTGCTGAAAAGAATTGTGGTTTAAATGGTTTGGTTGCAAGACTATTTAGAGGATCAAAATTTTGTCTGAAGGTTGCTACAAGACAGACATTCGTAAAGGATGCAAGGGGATATTTTTCACGTTTCTCTCACGCACATACCCTCCTAAAGTCCTATTCTAGACCGAAATCCTTTTTAACTAGCTGTAGTTCAATCGAACATATGTTCGTCGAACAAATGTTCGACATCGAAGGTCTGAAAAAAGCGAAAAACGCCGTCATACTGGCCCACAACTACCAGATACTACCGATTCAGAACGTGGCAGATTTCACAGGAGACAGTTTGGAACTTTCGATGGCTGCAAGGGATACTGATTCCAATATCATCGTTTTCTGCGGAGTCGATTTTATGGCAGAGACGGCAGCTATTCTAAACCCTGATAAAAAGGTCTTGATCCCCTCGAAAGAGGCAATTTGTCCAATGGCAATGCAGATAAACGCTGATATGGTAAAAAAGGCAAAAGAAAAATACAATGCCCCTTTCGTCGCTTACGTCAACACCCATGCGGAAACCAAGGCTTTAGCTGATGTTTGTTGCACTTCTGCCAATGTTGTCAAGGTTGTAGAAAATCTCGATTCAGAAAGAGTTTTACTCGGGCCTGATGCAAACTTGGCTTGGTATGCCGCTGAAAAAACTGGAAAAGAGGTTATTCCTGTCCCACAGTACGGAAACTGCTGCGTCCATCAAGCATTTAAAGTGGAGGATGTAATGGTGGCAAGAAAAGAGCATCCGGATGCAAAGATAATAGTGCATCCAGAGTGTCGACCTGATGTGCAGAAACTGGCAGATTTTGTTGGTTCAACAAGTCAGATGATCAAGTTCGTTAAAAATAGCAATGACAAGAAGATAATAATTGGCACTGAGATCGGGCTCGTAGAGAGGCTAAGAAAAGATAGGCCAGACAAAATTATTCTCTCTCTGAGAGAGAGTATTTGCAGGGCTATGAAAAAGAACACGATTGACAAACTTGTCAGAATACTGTCTGAAGAGAGCAACGTTGTAAAGGTTGATAATAAAATTGCTGAAAGAGCAAAAATGGCTATTGAGAGGATGTTTGAGTTATGTTAGTGGGTTTGATTGGTTACGGGGCAGCGGGAAAATTCCTCGCAAAGTGGCTTGAAGAAAACGGCTTTGAGATTGCGGCAATTTACGACCTGAAAGGAGAGCACGAAAAGATGGTAAGAAGTTTCGATGAGTTCCTCCAAAGAAAAATGAATATAGTTGTTGAAGCCGCCTCACAACAGGCGGTTAAAGAATATGCAGAGAGAATACTGAATGCTGGAATAGACCTGATCGTTTTAAGTACGGGAGCTTTTGCTGATAAGGAATTTCTCGAAAAGATTAAAAAAATCTGTAAGGAGAAAAACAGGAGGGTATATCTTGCGTCAGGAGCCATTGGTGGTCTGGACGCTATTTATTCAGCGTTGGACCATGTTGAAGAAATCACTTTGACAACAAGAAAGAACTGGCGACAGTTTGGCAAAAAGGGAGTTATTTTCGATGGTTTTGCCTCTGAAGCGGCTCGAAAGTTTCCCAAAAACCTGAACGTTTCCGCAACCTTAAGTGTTGCGGCAAACAAAGATGTGAAGGTTAGGCTTATCGCGGATGATGTGGAGGAGAACGTTCACGAAATTCATGCTCGGGGTAATTTTGGTGAGCTTGAGATCAGAGTGAAAAACAGACCCATGGTGGATAATCCGAGAACAAGCTTTCTGGCTGCTCTTTCTGTTACTAGGATTCTGAGAAACCTGAAGGAGGGGCTGGTAATTTGAAGGAGATTATAAAAAAGAAGTTGATCGAATTTCTGGAAGAAGATATGCCTTATGGGGACATTAGTGTTGTACCGCCGAGAGAAGTTGAAGCTGAGATCGTATCAAAGGAAAATGGTGTGCTCGCAGGGGTTGAAATCGTTAAAATTCTTTTCGAGCTTGCTGAGATTGAAGTTATTGACTCGATGAATGATGGCGATTTGATAGAGGCAGGAAATGTGATTATGAGGATTCACGGAAGCTCTGAATCCATCCTGTCAACTGAAAGAGTTGCCCTCAACATTCTGATGAAAATGAGTGGTGTTGCAACAGCGACGAGAAGAATGGTTGAAAAGGTGAGAAGGCTAAACAATAAGGTAATAATAGCTGCTACAAGAAAAACAACTCCCGGATTTAGATTGTTTGAAAAAATTGCAGTTGAAATTGGTGGTGGAGATACACACAGATTTTCACTCTCAGACTGTGTGATGCTGAAGGACAACCATATCGCCATTGCTGGTTCTTTAGAGAACGCAATGAAAATGAGAAAGAGCTTTACGAAGAAGCTAGAAGTAGAGGTTGGAAGTGTTGATGATGCTATTAAAGCGGCAAAGCTCGGAGCAGACATAATTATGCTGGACAACTTCACTCCTGAGATGGTTGCTGAAGCTTCAGAAGCCCTTAAAAGATTGGGATTGAGGGATAAAGTCATTCTGGAGGTTTCAGGCGAAATAACTCCCGAAAATGTTGACGAGTACGCTGCGCTTGACGTTGACGTAATATCTTCCGGCTACATAACACACTCGGCTCATGCTATAGATTTTAGCTTAAAAGTTTTGCAATAACTTCAAATAACATGCAGCCAACCAACATCAATGGATGAGGAAGTGAGAAAGAAACTAATCGAGGCTGGAAGGATACTGAAGCAGGCTGCCTATGAGGCTGCTGAAAAAATCGCACCCGGTGTTAAGATTCTTGGGGTTGCGGAGTTTGTCGAGAACAGAATAATTGAACTCGGAGCAAAACCTGCTTTTCCGGCAAACATCTCAATCAACAGCGATGCGGCACATTTCACACCAAAGAGAAACGATGACAGAGTGTTTAAGGAAGGGGATGTTGTCAAGCTAGATGTTGGAGCGCACATTGACGGTTACATCGCCGACATGGCAGTCACTGTTGACCTTGGAGACAATACAGAACTGGTGAAAGCCTCTAAAGAAGCACTTGACGCTGCAATAGAGATTGCGAGAGCCGGTGTAAGCGTTTCAGAAATAGGTAAAGCAATTGAAGAAGCGATAACCAACTACGGGCTGAAACCAATAGTGAACCTTACGGGACACGGTCTCCTTCCCTACATAACTCACGCACCGCCAAGCATTTACAACTACGCTACTGAAAAGGGAGTTACGCTGGAAGAGGGGATGGTGATAGCCATCGAGCCTTTCGCTACTGATGGGGTTGGCAGAGTGGGAGAGAGGAGCGAGTGCGAGATTTACAGCCTCCTGAACCCAAGGCCAGTCAGGATGAAGATGGCGAGGGAAATTCTGAAGGAGATTGAGGAGAACTACAAAACCCTGCCCTTCGCGAAGAGGTGGCTCAAAAAGGCTCCGGACATAATTATCTCAAAGCTCGCAAGAGAGGGGATTCTGAGAGCGTATCCCGTGTTGACTGAGGTAAGCGGAGGTCTGGTTAGCCAGTGGGAGCATACGATGATAATTGAAGAAGGAGGGGCCACTGTAACAACTAAATAACTCCTGCCCTCTCCAGCAACTCCTCATTTTTCAGAATCTCCTTACCGCCTACAGCCTCGATTCTGTGGTCGAGGTTGAGCAGTATGAACTTATCAGCCAGTTTCTCAGCCACATCAAGCTCATGCGTTGCTATTATTAGAGTCCCTTCAAAATCATCAAGAATTTTCAAAATGAGCCTTCTGGTCTTTCCATCAACATAGGCCGTCGGCTCATCGAGCAGCAGCACCTCAGGTCTGTAAACAAGAACGCTTGCTATTTCAACCTTCTTCTTCTCTCCACCACTCAGCCTGAAGGGTGGTTTGTCGAGAGCGTGCTCAATTCTGAAAATTTCAGCGTAGTACTTCACAGCTTTCTCCATCTCCTCATCGCTCCACTCTAGCTGCCTTGGAACGTACAGAAGCTCATCCCTGACGGTTGGATTGAACAGAAAATCGTCGGGATTCTGGAAAACTACACCAATTCTCCTTCTAATCTCCTCAACATTCTTTTTGTCAACTTCCTTACCAAATATCCTCAAATTACCTTTAGTCGGCTTCAGCAATCCCGCAAGAAGCAGAATAAGCGTTGACTTCCCGCTTCCATTTGCACCGATGAGCCCTATCCTCTCACCCTCAAGTATTTCGAGCGTAACATCCCTAACCCCCACGCTGCCGTCGGGATAGTCGTAGCTGATATTCTCTGCCTCTATCACTTTCAGATTATCACCCACCAGAGTGCTGTGAAGGCCACGATAGTTGCGTAAACAAAATCGAGCATTTTAAGCTTTCCGTGGTAATGATTTAAAGCCTCACCCCTAGCCTCCATTGCCAGTTGGACTTTTTCTGCTTTCTCGAAACTTCTGAGGAAAAACAGGCCGACAGCCTCTCCCCCTTTCCTCCAGACATCCATATGACTGCCCTTTGAAACTCTCCTGCTCTCTCTCGCCAGCAGAATTGAAAGCAGCTCCCTGAACATCAGAACTGCATATCTGTAACCAAGCCAGAGTGCTGAGACAAAGACTTCGGGAACTCTGAAGGAACGCAACGCTAGGCAGATTTCGGCGAAGCTTGTGGTCATCACCAGCATTTGAATAGCAACGAGGGACGTGGCAACCCTCAGGGTGAATGTGACCGCATAAGTGGGATTGGAGAGGGAGATTGGGAGAACCACAACGAATGAGAACAAGGTGAAAGGCCATATCCTCTCAGCTATACTTCTCAAACTCAGTCCGGTGACTGCAGAAATGGCGATGAGGAAAACTAGCACGAGCAAAACCTTTTCAAGATTGAATGTTGAGACTGCGAGAACAATAAAAATTATAGTCGCGATAAGCTTTATTCTTGCGTCAACTGCATGCAAAGCGCTTTTTTTCGAATATTCGTGAATTAAAAAATTTTGGAAGTAGCTTGAAGCCTCCTTGATCGTCCTTTCAAGTAGTTCGTGCATATCTGGATAGAATTACTCCAAGGCCTAAAACGATTACTGTTCCAACAATCCCCGCAATCAGAGTTCCGACGTATGGGTCAAGGCCAGGGAGGGTGTAGTCTGGCAACAGACCCTCGTAAATCGGGTTCTCTTCAAGTCCAATTTTCTCAGCAGCGTTTTCAAGCGGCTCAGCATAACCAACGAGTTCAGCAGCATAGGCGAAGAGCGGCGAAACTACTATCATTGCCGCTATCACTCCGAGAGCTAGCTTTCCTGGAGCTGCTTTCTGCTCGAACACATCCGGCCTTGCTGCAGCTATGTAGCTGACGACGCCTGCAGTGATCACTCCTTCAACTATGCCGAGGATCGCGTGCCACACTCCCATAACCGGCACGGTAACTCCAAGTCCGTAGCCAAACGATGATGAGATGCCGATTTCAATTCCTGCGAATATGGCTGCGAGCGTTATACCAAGCCAACCAGCAACAAAAGCCGCTATGGATCTGTTGAATCTCTCCAGAGCCTTGTAGATGTAGTAGCCAACAAAGACGTCTACTATTGCCATGTTCCAGATGTTGGCTCCAAGAGCGGTTATGCCTCCGTCCGCGAAAACTAAACACTGTATGGTTAATACCACCGCCATAGCAAGTGTTCCTGCATATGGACCGAGCAGAATTCCTGCCAACGCTCCGCCAACGAAGTGTGCTGAAGTTCCACCAGGAATTGGCCAGTTGAGCATCTGTGCGGCAAAAATTGCTGCAGCAACTATACCAAACAGGGAGGTCAGCTTCTGTTCTCTAAGCCTGTATATTGAATATCCGAGCACGGCTATCGAAAGGATGTAAAACAAACCAGCCACGCTCAAATCAAGGTAGCCATCCGGAATGTGCAAGTTCTCACCTCGTAATACTTTTTGGATTCTTTTTCACAACAGCTAATAAATCTTTTGATTTTTGTGTTTGCAAAATAAATTGAAGAAAGATTTACTAAATAGCCAAATTTCTGCAGCTTGCCAAGTTCAGAAAATAGTAACTCCGAGGAATGGGCCCGGAGGGATTCGAACCCTCGACCGCCCGGTTATGAGCCGGGCGCTCTGACCTGGCTAAGCTACGGGCCCCCTGAATTAATTCGGCTTTGAGTATATTTGTTTTTTGCTTCGTGACTATGCTGTGACTCCACCTCTTGCAGCCTTTGCCGCTCTGACATGCTCCGACCCACGCAGAAACAGCAGTATTATTAGCGAGGTTAGGATTGGGAAGATAATCATAGTGTTAAAGACAAAATGCATGCTGTCAACGAATCCTTCGACCATCTCAACAAGCGGTGCAGGATTGCCGTACTTCGCGTATGCAATGAGAATTTTCATCGTTCCTGGGTCGGGAATCTGGTTTCCGTATCCGGGAATCCAGTCTTTCATGCGTGTGGTCAGCAACACACCACCGACAGCAACACCCATTGCCTGAGCAAGCGTGTTCATCGACCTCAAGGTGCCGTTGGCCATTCCTGCCTTTTCTATCGGCACTGACGAGATTGCTACGTTCAGAGATGGAGACATCAGCATGCCCATCCCTATACCCATTGGAGCTATTCTCGCGAAAAATTCCCAGTATTTAATATCGACATCCACTGAAGAAATGTCGATTAAACCAATTGCAAAAAACAGCGGCCCTAAGGACATCAAATACTTCGGATTCATTCTGTCACTCAGCCTTCCCGCGATTGGGGCAACGCAGGTATTCATGAGCGGGATGCCAAGAAGCCAGTATCCTGCTTCCTCTGCTGTGAGAAACTTCAGACCCTGCAGGAAGTACGGAAAAACGAATAAACTCGCCGAGACGCCGAAGAAAAGGATTGATGTGGCAACAACAGAAACTGTGAAGTTTCTCACTCTGAACAGGCTTAAATCAAGCATTGGATACTTAGTTTTCAACTCCCACAGTGAAAAGGCGAGCAGGTAGGGGAAAGAGACGATGAAACACGAAATTGTCCTCTCATTCCACCATCCCCAATCCTGCCCCTCTATGATGCCGAGCGTTAAGGAGCCAAGTCCGATTGACAGCAGCAATGCTCCAACCCAGTCAACCGGAACCCTCTCTTTCCCCCCAAGAGGAGGGAGAGTTAGCCAGGCTGCAGCTATCGCAAAAATTCCGATTGGAATGTTGATGTAGAAAACCCAGTGCCAGCTCAAATTGGTTGTGAGCCAGCCCCCAATGATTGGCCCAAGTGTGAAGCTCGACGCCATCAGAATGGCGTTCAAACCCATAACCTCCCCCCTCCTTCCTGGAGGAAAGAGTTCAGCAGCTATTGCGAGCGTGTTTGCGCTGAGAATTGTACCACCCACAGCTTGAAGAGCTCTGAATGCAATCATCGATTGCGTATTCCACGATTGTCCACAGAGAAAACTGCCGAGAACGAAGATAACCATTCCCAGAATGAAAAATCTGTCTCTCCTTACCATATCTCCTATTCTTCCGGCAATAACAAGCAGTACGACCATAGTTAACGTGTAGGCGTTCATTATCCATTGCAGGTCAGACATTTTTGCCCCGAAATCTTCCGCAATCCTTGGTAGAGCTACATTCAGAACACTGACATCCAGAAGAACCATGAAAAGGCCAGCGCTCACAGGAAGAAAGGCCATCCATGCTTTCAAAATGCTATGGTCATCACCGCTCATCGGCACTCCTTAACACCTGATTATTAAAAAGTTATCTTAAAAAGTTACCTGAAAATGTGTCTCCTTTCAGCGTCCATCCTTATAAGGGGCTTTGAAAGGTGTCGCCTCGCAGATGGGGGAACTTCGTAAAATCCGGGTTCAAGATTTCTTACCACCTTCTCCCTGATTCTTTCCTTTGCAGTGGTCTTGCATTTCCTGCACCTGAATCCCTGATTCCTTCCAGCAGACTCCATTCTCTTCCCGCACCGCGGGCAAATCGGATTCCTCTCAACGTAAACCTCAGCCACCTCTACAACTCTAAGCTTCTCCAGGTTTATCGTGTCCTTCTTCATTGAGCCATATACTTCCACAACGTCCCCGGGTTTCAGCATTCTGACGATGTTGCGGAACTGCTTTGTCGGTTCGAAAGCTGCGCACTTGATGTTGCCCAACTTGGTCTCAATTTCGAAGAAGACGTGACCGCCCTCAATATCATACGACTCCTCCACGACCTTCCCCCTTATGCGGTAGGAGTGGTAGTTTTCAACTTTGTCCAGATTATCAGCATCGATAATGTGCATATCTGTTGCGTGGTTCGTTACGAAAATCATTCTCCTGTCTATTGGCTCTGTTCTGACCATCGACATTGCCTTATGCAAGGCTTCGACATTCTCCCCCCTGAGACCGTAGAGAACTGGGCAGGGGGTGTTGGGGATACAAACAACAGCATCGTTGCACCAGTCCACGTTGTCGAAAGTCTCTGGATATAGCTCAAAGTCCATGTCGAAGAAACTCTCCTCATCGTACTCCCTCTCAGTCCCGAATCTTTCCGGATACCTGTAGGCGATCAGCTCAAGCGTGAAGTCGTTTAGCTCTGCTCCAACAGCAGCGAGAGCACCTATAAGTCCTCTCCCCTTTTTGTGCTTTAGATGGGGGATGAAGTGCTTACCGATAATAAAAAGAGCTTCATCAAGCATCACGACATCCTTTATAGCCTTCTCGGCAAACCGTTTCAGCTTAACCGCAAGCTCTTCATCAATGAAGACAGCTCCGGGATTCGTGTTGTCATCTTCAAGCATTGCATGCTCTACTATAACCTCATTCACAACATCCACAAGCTCGCCAACGTCATCAACCTCAGCAAGAAAACTCACAGCACCATTTCCCCTCGTTTTGTATGGTATTGTTGGATTCAACCTGATAAGCCTTGGAAACCCTATTACCTTTCCAAGTTCTCTCTCTACCCTCTCCATTGCGAGGACTGCCAGATACGTCGTGCACATTCCTTTGCTGCTGTCGGTATCGTCAATCCCCACCCAGACTCTCATTTAACCTCGCTACTCTTGCTGCGATATAATCAGATTTCGTTCTTTCTATACTCATTCTCGCCACATCAAGCTTCTTTCTTAAACCGGGGACGAGTTTTTCGGGAAAGCTTGTGAACTCCATCAGGTGCTCGTAAATTCTTTCCATTATCTCCAGCATCCTCTGGGCAGTTTGGAAATCACCCTCAATGAGCTTTGTAAGCGCGTACCGCCTCAGCTCTCCCACTGCATCCGCCAACCCGTTCAAAAATGCGGATGGTGTTACATCAAGGTTAATATCAAAGGTGAACTCGCCAGATATCGCGTTTTTGAATACAATTGCCTCCACGAGCTCCTGCATGGCATCGTTGCTGAGGTAGAAGTAAATTTCCGGATAGATGCGGTATTCGTTCACCTTTTCAAGAAGCTCGATTGCCTTTTTTAGTTCAAGCTTTGCTTCTTCAATTTTCCCCGCATGAATCAAAGCCACTGACTTTGTGGAATGGATTCTCATCTCTCTCAAAATCTTGAACAACTCTTCCCTCGCTGATTCGAGCTCTTCAAGCCTTTTCATACAATCCTCAAGCCTCATTTTACCCTCTCCAGCAGCACGACTCTGCTCGGCTCCGATTCCATTTTTATTTCATAGCTCGTATTCTCAGCAAGCTTTCTTGAAAATTCAACGATGTCCGAATGTTCGGGCATGTTCTCCCTCTTCAACCTTAATCTGGAGTAGCCGAGATACATGTATGCCTTCGCCTCAATAAAGTCCGGCTCATATTTCTCAATAAGCCTGGAATATTCTCTTATCGCCTTCTCGTCCATGTTGTAACCCTTGATTAAGGTCAACCTCGCTACGGTTCTGCTACTGCTATCTCGCAAGACTTCTAAACTCCTCAAAATCTTATCCCAGTTCGACCTTCTGGGTCTGTTAAGGGCAAGATGGCTCTCCTCGTCGAACGCCGTTAAGCTGATGTAAAGCTGAGTCGGATTCACCCTTTCCAGCATTTCAGGATTCGTTCCATTGGTAACCAAAAAGGTCGTAAACCCTCTCTTCTTGTACTCCTCAATGAGTTCTGGTAGCATTGGGTAAAGGGTTGGCTCACCTATCAGGCTTATTGCTACCTGATTTGGCTTGTACGCCTCCTCAAGCTTTTTCCTGTTGACTCCGGCAGTTCCGTGGAAACCGCTGAGTAAGCGGTGCTGGGCTTTAATACTCTCCTCAACGATGAATACAGGTTCGTCCCATCCTTTGAATCCCTTTAGTAGCTCAAGCGGACGCCAGCAGTAGATGCAGCTTTGGTTGCACATCAAAGCAGGGCTCATCTGAAGACAGCGGTGGCTGCTAATCCCGTAGAACTTCTGCTTGTAGCAAACCCCCTCATCCTTCAGCGACTTCTTCAACCATAGACACGTCTTTACTGCTGAATGCCTTCCCACAATCTGATATCCTTTGAGTTCGCTGAGCAGCTTTTCGTTCATCGTATACAGTAGAACGAGTTGTTATTAAAATTTGACTCATTGGAGGTGTCTGAAAACCTTGTATGAAATGCTGGCTTTAGTTTACTTTGCACTCCAAAACCTTAATATAATCTGTAAAAATTAATCTTTACCATGGAAGGAATCACTCTCGATATCGATGCTCTGAAAATCTCGCTGCTGAAGGGAAAAGAAAAGGACATAGTGTACATCCACGGTTCAGGATGCGATGCCACGCTCTGGGAAAAGCAGCTTGAAGATGTTGGAGGTTATGCAATCGATTTGCCTAACCACGGCCAGAGTTGTGCAGCAGAGATAAGGGACATCTCTGATTACGCCTACTTCGTCGCAAAGGCTGTGAAGAAGCTAATGGGCAGTGCGGTTATCGTGGGCCACAGCCTTGGTGGGGCTGTAGCGCAGAAGATATACATAGAATACCCGAAAGTTGTCAAAGCCCTCGTACTCGTTGGAACGGGAGCTAGGCTCAGAGTATTACCAGAGATACTTAAATTGTTGAAGGAGAAACCGGAGGAAGCTGCAAAAATGGTTTCTAAATACGCCTTTTCAAATGAAGCGCTTGCTGATGAATTTTCAAGGATTTTCGCTGAGAGAGCGAGAGTTCTTCGTCTCGATCTCTCCCTGTGCGACAAATTTGACCTGCTTGAAGACTACAGGAGCGGAAAGTTAAAGATTGACGTTCCGACTTTGCTTGTTGTTGGCGAAAAGGACGCTTTGACACCGGTGAAGTACTCCGAGTTTTTCAAGAACCACATCCCGTCTGCGGAGATGGTGATGATTCAGGAAGCTGGCCACATGGTGATGCTCGAAAAGTCGGAGGAGTTTAACAGGGCGTTGAAAAATTTTGTCGAAAGACTGCAGTGATTTCTTTTTGTTAATCTTTCACAGCTACAAGGAATATTCTGCTAAACTTCAAATTTACTAGTCCGCTCTCATCCGATTGCTGTTCAAATGCTTTCTTTACGATTTCTTTGAATGCTGAAATGTAGTCCTCTGTCAGCTCTACATCGTAGTAATCCTGGTTCAGGTATCCGGCTATGGCACCAGAGGAGAATATCCTGAACACCTCCTCAGGAGTGTGTGATGTTGTGAAGGTCTCACTTTTCGAAAAGACAACCTTGAAACCGCACTTTTCGAAAAGTGAGGTGTATTCTTCTGCAGTCTCAAGAAAGAACCAGGGTTCTTTGAAGTGGGCAAACGTTTCACCAGTCCTCTCGTCTTTCTTCACCATTTCGATTGCTTCTATAAAATTTGGACAGTACACTTTCTTCGCAGGCGCCTGGATTCCAATCCTCCCATTCCTCCTCGTGCTCTGTAGCAATTCTTTATTGCCCTCTCCGGTTCTTTGAACCATTGAAGTGCAGAATTGCAGAAGATAACGTCAAAACAGTCCTCATAGTCCATATCTTCCGCACTTTTGGTTTCGTAAACTATGTCGAGTCTTCTACTTTTTTCAACGGCCTCTTTTATCACACCCTCTGAAGGATCTATTCCCACAACTTTTCCCTTCGTTAAACTCCTTATCTTCCTCGTTAAGTGACCTGTTCCGCATCCCAAGTCCAAAACGTCATCGTTGCCACCAATTTTCAGAAGTTTTAGCAGTATTTCAGACGCTGATTTTTGTACTGTCGCAATATCCTCGTATTCTGCCGCAATCTTCGAGAAGTCTAAGTCAATTTTGCCCATGCTTATCCTTTGGTTCGCCAAGACAATCTGTTTATGAATTTTTGCGACTGATAGCATTTTTGATGAATTCGAGAAATTTTTTGTCAGGGACATAGGTTTATATTCCCATCAATCCTTCATTAGCTCATGGATTGGTTCTACGAGTACTACAATGGATGTGGTCTGGCAATCAAAATTAAAAGAAAGCTCTACGAGACAAAAGGAGTCCAGAAAGTCGAGATTTACGAGACCGAATCATTCGGGAAGATGCTCGTTATAGATGGGAAAATACAGCTTACCGAGTTTGATGAGGCCTTTTATCACGAAATGCTTGTTCACGTTCCGATGCTTTCTCATAAAAATCCCAAGAATGTTGCGATTATTGGTGGGGGTGACGGTGGGGCATTAAGGGAGGTTTTTAAGCACGATGTTAAGAGAGCGGTTTTGGTGGATATAGACAGGAACGTTATTGAGCTTTGCAGAAAGTTTCTGGGCATTGACAGAGGAGCGTTTGATGATAAAAGGGCTGAAGTAGTCATCATGGACGGGAAGGAGTTCCTGAAAGATTGCGGGAAGTTTGATGTAATTATAGTGGACAGCACCGATCCCGTTGGGGTGAGCGACACTCTGTTTGATAGAGAGTTCTTTGAGCTGGCAAGGGAGAAATGTGACGTCATCAGCCTTCAATCCCAGTCCCCGCTCATCCAGAAGGAGTATTTCAGAACTCTGCTGTTCAACTCATCCCCATTCGAAAGGAGGGAGGTTTACATATCCTGCGTTCCTTCTTACCCGCTCGCTCTCTGGAGCTTCATAATCGGTGGTGATTACGATTTTGAAAGCTTGGACAAAAGATTTGAGGGGATAAAGGGAAAGACGGCTCACTACAACCCCGAAGTGCATAGAGCTGCCTTTGCTCTTCCGGAGTGGCTTAAAAAGGAGGTGAAAGAGTGTATCTGACAAAGGATGAAGAGAGGTTGCTGGAAAGCGAGAACGAGACGGTCAGAAAGTGCATGGAAATTCTCGTTGCTGAGGGTGAGGCTAACGAGGCTAAGAGGCTTATTGAGGTGAAGTCAGCGCACATTTCAGGAGTTAGCTACGACAACATTGGTGATGGAGGCTTGGAGTGGCTTGAGAACCTTGACGCTGAACTGAAAGTTCCCGCAACGCTCAATCCTGCGGGAATGGATCTGGAGAGATGGAGAGAGATGGGAATTGACGAGGAATTCTACGAGAAGCAGATGCGCGTTCTGAAAGTCTTCGAAAGGCTGGGGGTTAAGATGACTCTGACGTGCACACCATACTACCTCCTGAAACCTGAATTCGGAGATCATCTCGCATGGGCTGAGAGTTCTGCCATCGTTTACGCCAACTCAATTATAGGGGCAAGGACGAACAGGGAGAGTGGGCCGTCAGCAATTGCTGCGGCAATAATCGGGAAAATCCCCTACTACGGGATGCACATAAAGGAGAACAGAGCGCCGACGATTGTTGTAAAGGTCAGGGGTGATCTGGCTGCTGCGGGATATGAAGCTGGGAAGGTTCTGAGAGATGAGGTTCCCTACTTTATTTTTGACAGGAGCGTGCCAGAGGAGGAGTTAAAGCTTCTGGGTGCGGCTCTTGCAGCTACCGGGAACACAGTAATGTTCCACGCAGAGGGCATTACTCCAGAGTGGAAGGACTTTGATGTCCCGGAAGAGAAAATGGAGGTTGAAGGCAGAATTGAAGGGGGATGTGAGCCAGACCTTGTGACGGTGGGTTGCCCACACGCCTCGCCGAAAGAGCTTGAGACAATTCTAAGCTTGCTAAGAGGAAGAAAAGTGAAGAGGGAGTTCTGGGTATTTACAGCAAGAGAGGTTGTGAGGAAAAATCAGGATTTGGTTAAAAAGCTGGAAGAGCTTGGCGTTAAGGTTTTCTCCGACACCTGCATGGTCGTTTCTCCTGCAACTTCAAAATTCGAGTGTGTTATGGTGAATTCGGGAAAGGCTTTGCATTACCTCCCCAAGAACAGAAAGGTAAACGTTCGGTTTGGAGATTTGAAGAGCTGTGTTGAAACGGCTGTTAGTTAGATTTGACAAAATCGATGAGTTTGTTCTTCACGGCCTCTTCATTTTCTTTAAGTTTCTTTCTCTTCACCAGCATAGTATCGGCAGTTAAAGCACCGTATTTTATGGCAAATTTTAGGTAAAACTCGGCATACCTCTTCTCGTCGAACCCGCCGTAGCAAATTACCATTTTAATCTTTTTGCCATCTGCATATTTTCTGAGAAAAGCTGTTACCGGAGGGCAGTTCAGAGTCCACTTCGGAAAGCACAGCACAATTTCTCTACTGGAAGGTGGCTGAGTGTCTATTTTCACGCCAAGATAAGGGATAAAGGAGAGGATGAGCCATAAAATGTAGGGTAGCTTGTAACTCTTTATCTCTCGCACCTCTCCACCAAATTCAGATGCCAGAACTTCCGCAATTCTCCTACTATTTCCGGTAAAGGTGTAGTAGTAAATTTCCACGAAATGAGTTGAGATAAATATTTTTACTCTTTACCCTATTTAATACATGCCGGCTTACGTTTTCGGCAAGGAGAGCTTCCTCAAATTTCTGGAAGGACACCTGGATGAAGACGTCGTCATCGTTGTGTCGAGTGACGTAACGGATTTCAGAAAGGAAGTTACGGAATCTCTCGTGGGAGAGAAGGAGTACTGCTTCGCGGAGTTTGCCATCCCTGCAGACATATTCGATGCTGACGAGGAGGAGCTTGACGAGCTCATGAAGTATGCAATCGTGTTTGTTGAGAAGGAAATGTTGAGCGAATCCGGAAAGAAGGCTGTTAGATGAAGTGGCAGGAATTTGAGGAAGAGGTAAGAAGAATCTGTGAGGCTCACGGCTTCTCTACTAAGTTCAGGTGCGTGTTTAAAGATGAAGAGGGGAAGTCGGAGATAGATGTGGTCGCTGAGAGATACGGCATCGTGCTATGCTTTGACGCAAAGCTTTACTCAGCATCAAGATACAGACTCTCGCAGATCAAAAAAGAGGCAGAAAAGCACAGGAAGAGAGTGGAGCGATTTTCAGTAATAACGGGAAAAACGGCTGTTCCGGTAATAGTGAGCTTCATCGACGATCCTCTCCGCTTTCACTCCGGATGCATCATCGTTCCCTATCACGCTCTAAACGAGTTTCTTGCCAATCTGCACTACTACCTTGCAGAGTTCGGTTTTTTATAACTGACGGTGTGAACGAAAAGCATTTATTATATAATCATACCAAAACATGCTTATGAACTGCAAATTAGAATTGGATGAACGTCAGATACCTGTACTTGGTTTACTACACAACCTTATGACAGAA
>JAPDIW010000022.1 GCA_029259415.1 Archaeoglobi archaeon | reverse complement strand
TTCTTCCAGTCGATTTTTCCTTGACTCTTGTAACGCTGAAGGTTGTCTTTCCAAGCTGCGTTACAATCGTCCTCTCTTCCTTGCTGTGCTTGTGGTAATCGTTTTTTCCGTATCCTTTCTGCATTGAGGAGATCAGAACGCTATCTATTTCCTCCAGAACTCTTCCCAGAATTGCAGCTTCAATTCCCTTTAAAGCAGATGTCAGCTCCTGAATGGGAATCTTTTTATTCTGAATGTCTATTGTTAGCCGTAGTGGGATTTCTATTTGCAGCTGCATGGGTGGGGTTGAATCCCTGCCCTTTTTAATTTCCAAGGAAGATGTAACAGCACCAAAAGTTTACCTTCTGTAAAGGCTGTTTCCGTGAGCGTCAATCGCCACTATGCAAGGCCCGAAGCGCTCAACCTCGAAAAGCCACACGGCCTCCGGCATCCCCAAGTCCTCCCAAACAACGCCCTTTACTCTTTTGATGCTCTGCGCCGCCAATGCTCCGGCACCTCCTGTAAAGGCCAGATAAACTGCTTTACCCTTCATCGCATTGACAACCTCCTCGCTCATGCCTCCCTTGCCTATTATCGCCATGCACTCAACCTTCTCCAGAATTTTCGGTGTGAATGGGTTCATTCTCGCAGAAGTTGTTGGTCCGGCTGAAACAACCTTCCATTCACCGTTTTTCTTAACTAAAGGCCCGCAGTGGTAAACCACCCCTCTGTCGAAGCTGAAAGGCAGCTCCTTTCCCTCATCCATCCATTCCAAAGCTTTTGCATGCGCCTCATCTCTGGCAGTGAAAATCTCTCCCGTGACGTAAACCGTGTCCCCAACCTTCAACTTCAGTATTTCTTCCCTGCTAAGGGGCGTTATAAGTTCATACTCCATGTTATCACCTCAAAACAACCTCAGCCCTCCTGTTCGCCCAGCACTGTATGTTTACAGCAACTGGTAGAGAAGCAGTGTGGCAGTGTCCCATCTCAACCAAAACCGCTAAAGCAGTGTTTTTTCCTCCAAGCCCCATCGGCCCAATTCCTAGCTCGTTCACAGCTTCAAGCATCTCCAGCTCAAACTCGTTCATTTCCAGCACATTCTTCAGCAATGCTTTTTTGGCGAGCTTTGCAGCACCGTCGAAGGTTCCACCTACGCCCACCCCAACGAAAACTGGAGGACAAGGTTTTCCTCCCGCCTTTTTAACAGTCTCCACCACAAACTCCTTTACCTTATTCACCTCAGTCGGTAGCATCATCTTCAAAGCAGAGACGTTCTCGCTCCCCGCCCCCTTTGGCATTACTACCAGCTTAAGCTCGTCTCCCTCAACCAAATCAATGTTTATCTGCGGTACGTTCATTCCTGTGTTGTCCCCACTGTTCTCCCTCGTAATTGGATGGACAGCATTTGGCCTCAGCGGTATCTCAGCAGTTGCCTTTCTGACACCCTCAACTATCGCCGCTTTTAGGTCAAAGTCCAGACACAGCTCCCTGCCGACACTCACGAAGAAGACAGGGATACCTGTATCCTGACACATCGGAACGCCAAGCTTCTTTGCGGCATCTATATTCTTCAGTATCGCTTCCAAATTCCTCTTCGCAATTTCGTTGTCTTCAGACTCGTACGCCTTTTTTATCGCCTTCACGACATCATCGGGAAGTTCAGTGTGTGCTTTTCTTAAGGCAAAAACAACCGCCTCAACCACATCATTATATTCCATGAACTTACTCTGCACCACACTTAAAACAGTAGCGGTTTTGCCCAAGGCAAAGGATTTAAAATACCGCACAAAATATTAATGTGTACTGTGGAATAGATGTCGGGCTCAAGAAAAGTCATGCAGCCCTGATTTCAGACAGGCTTGAGTTCGTTGGCGATTACAAGGAACTCGAACTGAATGGAGTTGAGGTTGCTGGTATAGATGCTCCCCTAACTTTTCCTGCAAGAGGATCGCTTAGAGAGTGCGAAAGATTGCTTCTGAAGATGGGTATCAGGCTCTTCCCCTCAGGGGCTCCCTTCTTCAGAGGTATTGCGCTCAGGGGAATGGAAATCGCTGAAAGGTTGAGAAAGATGGGCATAGAAGTTTACGAGATCTACCCATACGCAACGAGGGTCATTCTGAACATCGCTCCGAAAGCGAAAAAGCAAACGAAAAGCGGGCTTGAGGCGATAAGGGCAGATCTTTCAAAGTGGGTGGAAATTCCTGAACTTTCGCACGATGAGGTTGATGCTGTCATCGCAGCCCTTACGGTGAAGCTCTACTCTGAAGGAAAGGGTGTCAAGCTTGAGGGGATTGACGGTTCCATAGTTGTGCCTAAAGGCAGAGTGCAGCTAAGCCTCAACCCATAAACTTTAAATCAGACCTGCCGAAATTCTGACATGAAAATTTCACCCCTCTGTCCTTCATGCCTTCTCGGCAGAGTGTACTACGAGGCAAAACTTGTCACAGATGATGAGGCAGTGATATCGAAATGTGTGGAAGATTCGCTGAAAATTCTGGCTGAGAATTACCATCTTCGCCCCATTAACGCTCATCTTGCTACAAGAATTCACCGCAGAGTTTACGAGATTCTGGGGGTTGATGACCCATATACAGAGGTGAAAAAGAGGGCCAATGAGGTCGCGAAGCAGGTTCTAGCCTTTGCTGAGGAAATTGTTCAGAAGGCAGAGGACCCTTTCAGAACTGCGGTAATTGTCTCAATTGTGGGCAACAACTTCGACTACGGTGTGCAGGGACATAAGGTGGTTGAGAAGGAGTTCAAAGAGTTTCTGCAGAAGAAGCTAGAAGAGGGACTCAGAGTTGACGACACCGACAGAATTAAAGAGCTTTGCAGCGGAAAGGTCGTATATCTGACAGACAATGCCGGCGAGATTTTCTTCGATACATTACTTATGAGGGAAATTAAAAGGCGGTGCGAGAGGTTGAGCGTTGTTGTGAGGGGGAGGCCAATAATCAGCGATGCAACGCTTGAGGATGCGATACTTGCGGGGGTTGACAGAATAGCGGATGAAGTTCTCACAAACGGGAAAGGGGCTATAGGTATCATGGTGGAAGAACTGCCTGAAGAGACCAAGCGGAGGCTGAATGAGGCGGATTTGATAATAGCAAAGGGCATGGCCAACTACGAGTGCCTATCTGATGCTGATCTCAGGCCAATAGCTTTCCTTCTGACAGCCAAATGCGAGCCAGTAGCAAAAGACATTGGTGTAGAGGTTGGAGACATGGTCGCGAAGGTGGTTGAATGAATCCAAGAGAAAGAGCTCTGATTGATCTGTTCGCTGCTATGGAGGGGCTTTCAGGCCCCGCTTTTGAGTGCCCTTACTATCCATGTCACTACGACGGTCAGGACTGCTCGCTCTGCTTCTGCCCCTTCTACCCCTGCCTGATGTACCGCCTTGGAGGGGAAATCGTTGTCTCATCAACCGGAAAATACGTCTGGAGCTGCAAGAACTGCCACTGGATTCACGAAAAAGAGAATGTTGAAGAGATTCTAGCCTATTTCTCCTCCTTCCCGCGCCAGTTGCTCGTGGAAGCGGACTGGAAGTTCTTCTCGAAAAGCCTTCAGGAAATTCTCTTTGGCGAGGAAATCGGATTTGAGATTGATAATGCATATGACCTAACTCCAGCCAACATTTACGGCTTTGAATGTGAGCCCTTGTCAGAAGGGCAGTTTCTGGATGTCTTCATTGATGAATTTACGATCACACGCATCAGAAAGCTGAGCGATCCAGAGGAGGCAGAGGGCGTTATAATTCCAGAGAAATCAGGGAGAACCCTGATAGGATACGTGGACGGGTTCGTGAAATGTACCTTCTAACAACGTCCAGAAAGCCCGGAAGAAAAACAAGGAGGTTTGCCAAAGTTCTGGCGAGATTTTTCAACTGGAGATACATCAACAGAGGAAAGCTTAGCCTCGAAGACCTCAGCAACCTTTCTGAAGCTTTCTGGATAATTTCGGAAGTTAAGGGAAATCCGGCAATTATAACGCTATACGAGAGGGGGGAGAAGAGACTTGAGATAGGCTTCACACTCAGCAATGTCAAAAAGCTTAAAATGGACGACAGTGCGGTTGTCTTTCAGGGAAAACTGCCGTTCGACCCGGTTATTTTCGGAGCGATTCCTCAAACTAAAGCGGGAATGAAGCTGGCGAGAAAGGTCGATTTCAGGAAGAAAGTGGTTGTCAAGGGAAACGAGTGGTTGTTTTTTTATGACGACGAAATGATTTTCAAGCTCAGAGTTTTGAGAGTTATTCAAAACTTTCGCCAAAGTCCACGAACTCCCTAGGTATCTCGTCCTCCCCTGCTTCGTCCATCACTTCCTCCTCGACGAAAATCGGACAGGCTGTTCTTATTGCAATTGCAATGCTGTCGCTCGGCCTCGCATCAATCTCAATTGTTTTGTCGTTCTGGCTCAAAATCAGCCTCGCGTAGAAGGTGTTGTCTATTAGGTCGTCAATAATCACCTTTTCAATTCTGGCATTCAGCTTTCCGATTATATCAACAAGCAAGTCGTGAGTCATTGGCCTCGGAGGGACGAATCCGCGGAGGGCAGAGTATATCGAAAAGGCCTCCGCATGGCCGATATAGATGGGAAGAACTCTCCCATCCTCAGTTCTGAGCACAACTACCGGTGTAATACCAAATGCTGTTTTTACACCAAACAGCCCGTAAACTTCAGCTACTAACACAAAATTTGGTATGTCAATTAAATATTAAATACTTTCCCACGCTAAATGTTCTCCCCTTTATAAACCCCTTCGTACCCTTTAGTCGGTGAGGAGAGCCTCATGAAGACTAATTGAACTATTCTCGCGTTCCTCGAAAGCCAAATTCCGTATTCGTTGTGCACCACTATGCCAACCTCACTCCTACCCTCGTATCCGGCATCCCAGACTGCTGTGAGCACGTTGGCTCCACATCTCACAAGCGTTGACCTCGGACGCGCTATTGCCATAATATCGCTCCCAAGCTTTACAACCTCGTTCAGTCTCGCCCTGTAAACACCTTTTGGCAAATAAACCCAATCCCTGAACTCTATCTCCTCAAACTCCGGCAGTTCCCTTCTGCTGTTATCGAAGTCAACTCTACCACAGCTTCTCAGCCTGTAAACACTTCTGAGCGTGCAGTCAAATCCGTTGGGTTGAATCTGCGTTTCAAGGTCGATGTAGTCCCTGATTAATCCCTCTTCCAGAATCAGCCTCCTGATTTCCTCCGCAGCAAGAACTGCCATGCACCAAATTTGACGCTTACTATTTCTTTTTTTTCAAAATGTCGTCGGGGTAGTCGACATAGTACGCATCAACGCGATCGTAATTTCCAGTTATTTTCGCAACCTCAACTGCAATAATGTGCGCGCACGGAGATTTGCCCTTCAGATTCACAAGGAAGTCAGGACAGGTGCAGAAGTTTCCCTCAACGATGTATTCTTCCTTCCCCACCACAACAAAAAAGTCCCTGTACTTCTTTACTCTTCTATCTCTCAAATACTCAAAGGCCTTATCTCCTCTCTTACCAAAATTTAACAGAAGAGCCTTGTAAAGTTCATATTCACTGCCACTCTTTGCAGCCTTTTCAACTTCACTCGGTAGAGGCATCTATCTTGCTTAGCTCGATAACTGAGCTTATGGCATCTATACCATCAATCCAGCTTATTATCGCGCTCTCCTCCGGAATATCGAGCTCAGGAAGCTGCTCGCCTTTAATGACTTTCGCGCCCATCAAAGCGACTGCGTTCAGCGAAGCTTCGTAATCACCTTTCTGTTCCTTTTTCAGAGCGTCCTTTAACAGTCTGTCGAAGTTCTTTTTGCTGAATTTTCCTTCAAAGTAGAGCTTGAAGGACTGCAGAACAGCCTTGATGCTCTCAAGTGTGTACTGGAAAAGCTCATTTTTTAGCTCGTTGCCGAAATCGTGATTCGGGAGAATCTCGAAAATCCTCTCTATTTCCTTTACAGCGTCAGCTTTCCTGATTTCTCTCTCCTTCACCGCCCTAACCATGCTTAAGCAGGCTATGATGACGTCTTCAAGCATCTGGTCAAATACGGCAAAGGTTTCCGGGTTACTTTCATCGAGTTCAGTTTCAGCTATCTTGTTTATCCAGTTGCTGAACCTCGACTGGCTGTAGAACTCCATACTCTTAAAGCTGATATTAAGGTTATAAGGATTTTGACAAAAATTTTTCAACTCCTCTCCAAACGAATGACATGCGTGAGTACAGGTTCAAAAGGGGGTTCAAGCCAACCGCTGAAAGGTTAGAGGAGATGCTAAACAAGCACTTCGGTGGTTTTGAGTTTGATGGGGAATATTACCTCGTGAAAAACTTTGGTGCAATTGAGGTTCTAAAGCTGAAACTCGAAAACAAAAGGCTGTATGCAGAATCAAAGACGAAGCTTACGGATGACGAAACTGCATTGAAGACGCTCAAGACCTACAACAGGTTCCTTGAAGAGCTTACAGGATACACGGCCAAGGAGAGGCAGAAGCTGATGAAAAAGGAGGCCGAGAAAGAGGATTAAGTTAATCCCAGTTTACCTCAACATCCTCTATTCTAAAATCCGGTCTAACGTAGGATTTTTCGATTGGAGTCTGGTAACCGTGTTTATACATCAGCAATCCGGTGTATGCGATCATTGCCCCATTATCTCCCGCAAGCTCTCTCGGTGGGACGTAGAATTTAGCACCTCTATCCCCGCACATTATTTTGAGCATTTCCTGCAGCCTTTTGTTCGCCGCAACTCCCCCAACGAGCAAAACTTCATCGAGGTCGAGGTATGCGAGAGCTCTCTCCGTCACCTCCGTCAGCATCGCAAAGGCAGTTTCCTGAAAGCTGAAGGCAACGTCCTCCCTCGCAACTCCCGAATCGTAGAGTCTTTGTGCTGCAGTGACCATGCCGCTGAATGAGAAGTCCATTCCCTTCACAACGTACGGCAGGAGGTAGTAATCCTTACCTTTCTTCGCGAGCTCCTCTATCTTTGGCCCTCCCGGATGCTTGAGCCCCATGTGCCTCGCGAGCTTGTCTAAAGCATTCCCAATTCCTATGTCGAGAGTCTCACCAAACACCCTGTACCTGTTTCCTCTTCTCGCTATAACCTGGCTGTTTCCACCGCTAACGTAAAGAGAAACGGGGTTTTTGGCTTCAGTTTTCCACCTTCCAACCTCAACGTGAGCAAGGCAGTGGTTAACACCAACAAGCGGCTTTTTCAGCTTTACAGCCAAAAGCCTCGCTGCGGTTGCCACCACTCTTAAGCAAGGCCCCATTCCGGGACCTTGGGAGAAGGCAACAACATCTATCGAGCTCTTATCCACCTTCTCAAAAACTCTTGAAAGTAGGGAGGGGAGTCTCTCGCTGTGGTGCTGCGAGGCCTCTCTCGGATGTATTCCCCCCTCCTTCGGGATGTAGGGGTCGTTCTCGAGAACTATAACGTCCTCTTCGTCAACAACGCCTATGCTCAGACTCCAGGCAGTGCCCTCTATTCCGAGAGCAATCATTTCTTCTTGAACTCTGTGTAGCCGCACTTGCCGCAGCTGAGTCTGTCCTTGTGCTCTGCTAGGAAAACTCCCTCACCGCATCTCGGACAGAACTTTCTCTTCCTTACGACCTTCTCTCCCTTTATCTCATAATACCTGTGAATGCTTTCTGCACCCTTCGCCATCTTTCCACCTCCTCACTCCTCAGCTGCTTCAGATTCTCCAGCCTCTCCCGACTCCTCAGCTTGCTCTTCAGCCTGCTTCTCCTGCTCCTCAACCTTGTTCCTCTCAATTATGTGCTCCTCCTCAATTTTCTGCAGGTCCTCAACAGTATCGTAAATTTTAACGTAGCACTTCGCCTCAGTCTTTCCGAACTCAGTTTTTATGTAGTCCACAACAGCCCTCTCTGGCTCGGCATTCATCAGTCCCGCAATCTTCGCCCTGACCTCACTCCTCGACGGTGTTTTACCTTCAAAGCTCAGTCTGCAGTAAACCTCCTTTCTTTTCAGCAGAGGATTGTACCTCTCTTTCTCGACGTAAACCTCCAAGTCAATCACCTCCCAGCAGATACTTCAACTCATCACACTCTCCAATTACCTCCATCTTGCTAAGCAGGTTGAGTATTAGAACTTTCTTCTCCTCGTCAACTTTCAATGCCACAACTCCCTCTCCCGGTTGACCATAAACGATAACAGCTCCCAAGGGCAGCAATTTTACAAGGGGAACAACAGCCAAATCCTCTTCACCATCAACAAACACGAGAACTTTCTTCCCACCTTCACACGCTTTTAGAGCCTCAATCAGGGCGGAGATTAGCTCGCACGAAATGTGGGCTGGAGGGTTTGTTGTCTCTATTATCTCGTCAAATACTTCCTTTTCGAACTCCACGTTTTCCTCTCTGAGCGTTTTACCATCTGCAACCGCCAGATCCGGAATCAGCCCGACCTTGATGGCTGAGGCAGTAACCAGATCCCCAACAGTGCAAAAAAGCTCCGCCTCAGGGATTTCTTCTACCTCAAGAAGCAGTTTTTCACCTTTTCCCCTGTAAAGCCTTCCGTGCGGCTTTGCAAACTCTCCACGCAAGCTTTCGGGAAGTCTGATCCCCTTCATCCTACCCTCAGGGCGTACTTGCCGGGAATTTTTATTTCGAGCCTCTTTGCTATCTCACTCCTCTCTGGATCAACGATAACTACATACCCATACCACTCCTTCGTCAAATCTGTGCTCCCGCAATTTCTGCATATATTCGTGTCCACGTTTATGAATCTGCAGTTCTTGCACGCAAGCTCTGCCATTAAACCTCACGCTCCTTCATCAGCTTCTCAATTTCTTCTTCAATCCATTTCAAGGCCCCAAGCCATGGCTGTCTCATCGTTAATCCTATCTTGCTCTTCTCAGGCTCTCTTTCCTTAAGGCTGAGAGAGACAATTCTTGCCCTAACCTTGTCACCTTCCTGAAGAGCTTTTTTGGTCTCTCTGCCCACAAGCCTCTTGTTCTTCTCATCAAACACCATGTAGTCGTCCGTAACCTGACTCATGTGCAGAAGAGCGTCGAAAGGTCCGATGGAAACAAACGCTCCGAACTCAACGATTTCAATCACTTCACCCTCAACAACTTCTTGATGGAGTGGTCTGAAACAGATCGCGTTGAAGACGACATCAAAGTAAACTCCTCCATCTCCTTCGATTATTCTACCCTCTCCGATCTCCTCTATGCTCTCAATTCCGATGATCATACCGTACTCTCTGTCGAGCCTGCCCTCGAATTGCTCCCAGAGGAGAGAGTTGATTACCTTTTCAATATCCTCTCCAAGCTTTGAAGGGGGAACCCTTACAGTATCTCTGAGTTTTATACGAGCATACATAAAATCATCACCGCAGCTTTTGCTGGGTTGGGAGGCAATATAAATTTAACTAAGCAATTTTTGCATGCCAAATATTCAAAACGTTAGATTACCTTCTGCAGGAGAGGAATGAAGTACGATATGAGCTTAACCTTCCACGGAATTCTGCATCGCAATATTTTCTCCATATCAGAGTTCGTTGCGAAAGATAGGATTCTGCTGATTCTCTCGTCGCTGTCCGAAAACTTGTCCCAGAGGTTTTTGAGGAAATAGGCGTTCATCAGCGGCTGGTAAAGGTATTTCTTCCAGAGACTGTCGTAGAACTGCAGGTCATTCTCTCCCTCGAAGAACCCGTTTATTGTCCGTGCTGCAGCATCTCCAGCCACCATCGCCGTCGGAATACCCCCACCAACGTGACTTATCACCATGCTCGCCGCATCGCCTGCAAACAGCACGTTCTTCTTCACCGCACTCTCAAACGGCCTATCGACAGGAACAACCGCACCGATTTTGCTTACGACCTCAGCTTTTTTCAGAAAAGGAGAAGAATACGGATACTCCCTGACGAAGTAATCCAGAGCTTTCGCGATGGTGTCTCCCTTCTCAGCATATCCTGGCCTGAATCCTATGCCGACGTTGGCCAAACCATTTCCCTTCGGAATTATCCATGCATATGCTCCGGGAGAGATTTTCTTGCCTATGTACATGTAAACAACGTCCTCATCGCATTCCACGCCTTTCATCACATACTGCTTTGCCGGCGAGACTTCGGGTCTTGGCATTCCCATTGCTTTTGCAATCTTGGAATTCGGGCCGTCGGATGCAACATAGACTTCAGCCCCAATCTCACCATCTTCCAGAATGAGCTTTCCGTCCCTGAAGTTCCTTATCCTGCGTTTGAGCATAATTTCATGCCCGCTCTCCTCCGCAACCTTCTGAATCATCTCGTCTCTCCTGACAATATGAAACTCAAAATCAATCTCGAAAGTTTTCCCGTTAGGTAAAATGAAGTGAACCTGCTTTGTAAGATTGCTTTCAAATCTTTTCGGGATGTCGAAGAGGCTGTAATCGTCAAGGTTGGGAAGAAGAACCTTCATCTCTTTTTTTGTTGGTATGATTTCACCACATTCAACAGGATAGCCGAGCTTCTCCCTCTTGTCAATTCCAACAACCTCAAGGGATTTGCTTAATCCCCTCAGGGCAAAAGCACCTGCGATTCCAACTCCTGCAACGGCAACGTCCATGCTCAAAGAGTTGCATCAACTTTTTAAAGTTTTCACCGAACTTGTTATATGGAAAAGCTCGCTGCAAAAGTGGTGGAGAACTTTGAGTTCCTCAAAAAAATGCTGAGAGACAGAGCAGAATGTGGGGAGAACGAAATCACAATTTACGATGACCCCCTCACGATAGTTATTAAGAGGGAGAGGATCGACTTCTACGTTGGTGAGGAGTTCCACGGCAGCGTTGGAAAGAACTTTTGCACCCTGAGCGAGGTTGTAATGGAGGAGGCAAGGCTCTGGCTTGAAGGTTTGGCTGGAATGAAGTTCAAGAGATACGCGGTGAGAAAATGATGTACGACTTCCCGCCCTTCCGCCCCCCAAGTGAAGCAGGAAGTTACCTGATAAGGGCCGTTAGGGGATGTAACTGGAACAAATGCGCCTTCTGTGCGATGTACAAGGGAATGAAGTTTGAGCTAAGGAAGAAAGAGGACGTTTTTAGAGATATAGACAACATCCCAAAATACTTCCCCTTTTCCAGAACAGCCTTTATTGGGGACTCCAATCCGCTTATCCACCCCGATATAGCCGAGATAATCAGATACCTGAGAGAGAAGAGGAGAGAGGTTGAAAGGGTTACAGCCTATGCGAGAATAAAAACCGTTGCCAAAATGCCTGAGAGCAGGCTGAGAGAGATTAAGGAAGCTGGCTTAACAAGGCTCCACATGGGTCTTGAGAGCGGGGACAGAGAGGTCCTTGAACTCGTGCAGAAGGGGATAAAGCCGGAAGATGCGGTTGAGGCTGGCAGAAAAGCGAGGAAGTATTTCGAAGTTACCTACTACGTAATGACCGGCTTGGGTGGGAAAGAGAGGAGTGAGAGGCATGCGGTCAACACAGCGAGTGTTATTAATGAAGCAAAGCCGACATTCGTGAGGGTGAGGAACTTCACGGTTATCGAGGGCACACCCATTGAGAGGCTAATTGGAAAGGAGATAACACTTCTGAACGCGAGAGAGCAGCTTGAGGAGCTTAAAAAGTTGATTGAAGGTATAAAAGTCGAGACTTACTTTACATGCGACCATGTCTCGAACTACCTTTTCACTAGAAACGGCCCGATATTCTTCGGAGTTCATGGCAGATTGCCTGAGGAGAAAGACCAGATGCTTGAGCAGATAGAGGATGCACTAAAAACTGTAGAGATTCTTGAAGAGAGTGGAGAAAAGGTGTTTACGAGCAACGACATGTACAAGATGGGGCTGATTACCCTTTAACCACCGCTTACCGGCGGGAATACTGCAACCTCATCGTCATCCTTTAAAGGATAGTTTAGCTCTCCCCGAACGTTTCTTCCGTTAACCATAACGTTTACGTAGTCCCGCAGCCTCCCTTTCTCGTAAAACAGACTTTCAAGCTTCGGGAACTTCTTGACGAGATTCTCAAGCAACTCCCCAACACTGCTCGCCTCAACTTCAACCTCCTTAACTCCCGCAGCCTCCCTGAAGTTCGCAAAAAGCTTAACTCTTGCCATACTCCTCAACAAACTCCTTTATCCTGTCCATAGCCTCCTTGAGCTTGTCAAACTTGACTGCGTAGGCAAGTCTGATGTATCCCTCACCACATTCGCCAAAGGCATTGCCAGGAACAACAGCAACGTTTTTCTTCATCAGCAATCCTTCAGCAAACTCCTCGCTCGACATGCCGGTTGAGGATATCTTCGGGAAAGCGTAAAACGCACCTTCAGGTTTCTTAATCTCGAAAATTTCACTCAACCTCTTGACAACAAAGTTCCTTCTTCTCATGTACTCTGCCCTCATTCTGTCCACTTCATCCAGACTCTTAAGGGCTTCAATCGCACCAATCTGGCCTGTAATTGGAGCGCAGAGCATGCAGTACTGGTGGATTTTAAGCATCCCTGCAAAGATGTCCGGAGGTGCAATGACGTAGCCAACTCTCAATCCCGTCATTGAAAAGGCCTTTGAGAAGCCGTTGAACACCACAACTTTATCCTCCATGCCGTTCAGCGCGGCAAGAGATACGTGCCTTCCCGTATATGTCAGCTCAGCGTAAATCTCATCAGAGAGAACGATCAGGTCAAGCTCGTTGACCGCATCCGCAATCTCCTCAAGCTCCTTTTTTGAGTAGCTAACTCCAGTTGGGTTTGCGGGGTAGTTTAGCACAAGTATCTTTGCATTCGCTTCCTTATATTCCATCAGCATGTCGTAGTTCAGCTTGAAGTCGGGGACGGTTGGGATCGTAATTGCTTCTCCTCCACATATCTCCACGAGGGGTTTGTAGCTCACGTAGCATGGTTCGGGGATTAATGCTGCATCGCCCGGCTCTATCAACGTTCTTATAGCAAGATCAACCCCCTCGCTGACACCTGCGGTTACAATAATCTGCTCCGGCATTGCCGTAACTCCAAATCTCGTATAGTACTCCGCTATCCCCTCCCTAAGCTCAGGAAGACCGATGTTTGACGTGTAAGAGGTGTACCCCTTTTCGAGGGAGTATATCATCTCCTCCCTTATTCTCCAGGGCACGGGAAAGTCCGGCTCACCAACACCAAGGCTTATCACGTCATCCCTTCCAACCACTAAGTCGAAAAAACGCCTGATTCCAGATGGTTTCAGCTCTTCAACCCTTCTCGCAACTCTACGGGACAAAGGCAAGCCTCCTGTCTTCTTCTTCTTCAAACAGGTTTACGCCTTCCTCTTTATAAGTTCTTAGCACGAAATGTGTGAACGTATCCCGGACTTCAGGAATAGTGGATATCTTTTCGGCGACAAAAAATGCGATGTCCTTCAAACTTTTGCCTTTCACAACAACCTGAAAGTCGTACTCCCCGCTCACAAGTCTGACAGCATGCACTTCCGAGAACTTCGCAATCCTCTTCGCAATGTCATCGTATCCTTTCTCCCTCGTCAGGGAGACCTTAACGTTTATGAGTGCGTAAACGAAATCCTCCTGAACCTTCTCCCAGTCAACGATTGTCTTGTACTTCAGAATTACTCCATCATCTTTGAATTTCTTTATTATCTCCCTAACCCTGTCTACCGGAATGGCCAGAACCTCGGCTATTTCCTCATCCTTCATCCTCGCATTTTCCTCAAGCAGCCTGAGAACTTCAAGCTCAACGCTCTCCACGTTGCAGCTTCGAAGTAATTGTATTTAAAATTACTCCTACAAAATTTTATATATGTTGGAGAAGACTATTTAGAGATGCGAGAGACGGTCAAGCTGATTGAAGTAGCCAGAGAACTTCCCGTTTCGAGAAAAGATGTGCAGATGTTTTTGCTGCTTTTACTTTGCGGCGTCTTAGCATATTTGATTAGTCTCGCAGACCCCGCCCTTGAACCGCTGTTTCTAGCATTAGCTTTCGGAATAATAGCGGGAAATCTTCAGAAAGACGAGGAAAAGAGGAGAATGGCCGAAAAATTCATCCCTGTGCTTCTTCCGGTTGGAATAACGCTCTACGGTGTAAACATTAACATTCCTTATCTAGGCGAGTTTCATCCCGAAGTTGTGGCTGTAACGCTTATCTCCGCCTCATTGATTTTTTTATCCGTTTTCTGGATTTCATCTCGCTTAAAACTCAGCAACCAGATGTCCTTACTGCTTGCATGCGGGAGTGGAATATGCGGGGTTTCGGCAATAGCTATCATTTCTCCGCTGATAAAACCAAAAAAGGAAGAGTTTTCAGCGGCAATCATGATAATAACAGCCGTAGGGCTTACGGGAGCGATAATCTATCCAAGCATAGCACACTTCACCGACATGTCTCCTGAAAAGTTCGCTGTGCTTTCTGGAGCAACACTTCATCAGACAGGAATCGTAAAAATATCCTCCCAGCTTTTTGGTGTTGAAGAGAAGGCGCTTGCAATAAAGGGGATAAGAATTGCAATGATAGCACTCATCGTTCTGGTTCTTTCAATCCTATACTCGGAAAGCAGGTTCTACGTGCCATGGTATATTGTCAGCTTTCTTGGGGTGGCTTTGTTCTCCTCAACATATCTTCCAAGCGGAATCGTCCAGAGTTTGAGACCCTTGGCTACTGTAATGTTCGCTACAACCCTTGCAGCGATAGGTTACACAGTAAGCCTGGGTAAAGTTCAGAGAGTCGGCGTTAGGCCACTGGTCGCAGCCTATGCGGGCTGGATTGTGGGGGTCGTGTTTATTATGCTCGCGATTGGAAGTGGTGTGGTATGAGGGTGTTTATCAGGTTCGTACTGCTTTTTACAATTATATCTGCAATCTCCCTCGTTCTCGGAATTTCACTGGTAGAAGTAGGGGTTAGCCCCTCGTACTATGCCTATGTTTTGATCGTTGTTCTCATCATATCTCTCTTCTCCGCTGGCAGCATTCTCGAACCGGTTGAGGAGCTTAGAGACGCTTTTCAGAGTGCTGTAAGAGGAGAAATGAGGAAAGTAGCACCCAAATCGTCTGATGAATTCGGAGAACTTGCCTCTGCATTCAACTGGATGATTGAAGAGCTGATAAAAGAAAAGGAATCGCTTGAAGAGAGCGAAAAGAGGTTCAGAAGCGTTATGGAGGAGCTGGATGGATGGCTTTTCGAGCTGGACAGCAATCACAGAATCGTCTTCGCAACCAACAATTTCAAAGAAAAATTTGGAGATGTGGAAGGTAAGTATGTGGGAGACGTCCTTGAAAACTTTCCCGTAGAGAAACTTGAATTAGGAAAATTCGAGTATGAGGTAATCAAAGACGGTAAAATCACCACCGTTGAAGTTGTGGTAAAGAAGGAAGAGGGGATTTACAGGTGCCTTGCCCGAGATGTGTCAGAGAGGAAAAGGGTTGAGCGGCAGCTTGCCTTCTTTAAAGAAATACTTGAGCACTCAGTCGATGCTATAGTTATCCTCGACGTTGACAGCAGAATAACCGTCTGGAACAAAGGAGCCGAGATGATGTTCGGCTATACTGCTGAGGAGGCAGTTGGAAAGCCTCTGAATTTCCTGATGCCCAAGGAACACTGGAGACAGTGTGCTGAGAACTTCAAGAGGGCGGTTGTTGAAGGGCATGTTAAGGACATCGAAGCTCCGAGAATCAGGAAAGATGGAGAGCTAATAATTGTCGACCAGACTCTCACAAGCATTCACGACTCGAATGGAGAGGTTGTCGGTTTCGTTGCCATAATGAGAGACATAACAAAAAGAAAACGTGCAGAACTTGACCTCAAAACCTCACTGGAGGAGCTGGAGAAAAGAACAAGAGAGCTTCTGGAGGTTCAGAAAGAGCTTCAGCAGCTTGCAAGTATTGTTGAAAACTCCAATGATGCAATATATTCGGTAGATGTCAGAGGCATAATAACCAGCTGGAACAGAACAGCAGAGAAGGTGTTCGGATGGAGTAAAGAAGAGGCTATAGGTATGGATGCCTCAGCACTTCTTCCTGAAGAGCTCAAGGGCGAAACAGAATTTATAATAAGACGGATAAGGGAGGGAGATTCCGGTCTGAGCTTCGAGACGAGGAGGTTAAGAAAAGATGGCACAGTTATCGACGTTGAGATAACCGTCTCTCCAATCCTCGATGAGCTTGGGGAGCTTTCCGGAATATCCATTATTGCAAGGGATATTTCTGAGAAGAAACGTGCTGAAAGAGAAGCGGAGAAAAGGATGTTCAAGTACGACGTTGAGAGGGGCAGAATTTACTTTGCTGACAACTTTGATCTGGCTGTTGACGTAATCAACGACCTCGTGAAGTGCGGCTATACAGGGAGAGTGATAAGCAGGCGCTATCCTGAGAATATCGGCGTTTGTGAGGACAACTACATTATGCTTTCGAGCAGAAAGATGAAGGGTACTCTCGATCCCGATCCGGAAAAAATATACAGAGAAATCATGTCCCTTCCGGGATGGAAAAATGCAGTGCTGCTGGACCTCGACTATCTTCTGGTAAAGAGAAATTTCGAGGAGGTATACGAGCTTATTCAGAGACTCAAGGATGTATTTTTCGTTTTGAACAAGGGAATTCTGATTGTTTGTTCGGAAAGTGAGTTGATTGGTGAGAGGGAATTCGAGCTGCTAAAAATGGAGTGCAGGGGAATAAAAAGCAGAAAAGTCGAAATTCCGGACGAGATATACGATGTGCTAAGGTTCATTTACTCCAAAAACAAAATTGGTGAGAGACCTTCCATAAAGGATGTAATGAATAACTTTGGCATAACCAGGAACACGGCAAAGAAAAGGGTTCAACAGCTATTAGACAGAGGATTAATTAGAATTATTAAAGATGGTAGATTCAAGGTTTTGGAGGTCACGGAAGATGGAAGACAGATAATGAGGGTTGCTTAACACTATTTGACGGTTTTTTTGACGATATTCTAATATTTGTTAAAATTCAAATTATGAATGTGGGATATAGTTGGGCTGGTGAGTAGTGGTTGAGAGGTGGTTAGTATGGCGGAAGAGAGAGGGATAGACTGGTCTTCGTTGTGGAAGAAAGAGGACTGGTGGGCCTTCTGGCTAGGAATGCTGCTGTTTTTCCTCTGCCTTGCGGCTGCATACGGAACCGACCTCATGGGATGGGTCGTGAAGGCCAACGTATGGGTTGATCCAGCGAAAGCAATGGCTCCATCATCAGCAAACTATGAGTTCTTAGGACCAATAGGCGCATGGATCGTTACATACATCGTGCTACTTATTCTGACCAGTATAGGAGCTGCAGCAATGGGATGGAAAGTGGGCAGGTTCGCAGCAGGGTTTACAGTAATATTCTTCCTAACATGGATCTGCTGGGTTATAGGACATAACGCATGGATTGCGGCAACAAAGCCTGAAGCGTACAACCTGCCGTGGTCTTTACATATGACTGGAGAAGCAGGTTACATCGTGGCACTGATTCTCGGTCTTCTGATAGGGAACTTTGCCAAGGGATTTGCAGAGCAGTTAAAGGAAGCTGCAAAACCTGAGTGGTTCATTAAGACTGCTATCGTGCTGCTCGGTGCAGTTGTTGGTCTGAAGGCACCGAGTGTTCCACCAGAAATACTGTACAACTTCCTCTTCAGAGGTCTCTGTGCTATCGTTGAAGCTTATCTGCTCTACTGGGCTCTGGTTTACTGGGTTGCAAGGAGGTACTTCGGCCTCAGCAGAGAGTGGGCTGCACCGCTAGCTTCTGGTATTTCAATCTGTGGTGTCTCAGCAGCCATAGCGACTGGTGGTGCTATTAGGGCGAGGCCAGTGGTTCCAGTTATGGTTGCATCGCTTGTCATTGTCTTTGCGGTCGTTGAGCTACTGTTCATACCTTTCCTTGCCGTTGAAACACTCTGGAACCAGCCTCTGGTTGCAGGAGCTTGGATGGGTCTTGCGGTAAAAACAGATGGAGCTGCTGCGGCAAGTGGTGAAATCGTTGATGCTTTGATTACTGGACTACACCCAGAATATGCGGCGCTTGAAGGCTGGATACTGAATGCAGCTATCATCACAAAGATATTCATTGACATCTTCATCGGTGTCTGGGCGTTCATCCTTGCGGTGATCTGGGTTTACTACATCGAGAGGAAGCCCGGAGAGAAGGTGGAGAAGCTCGAAATCTGGTACAGATTCCCCAAGTTCGTCATTGGTTACTTCCTGACCTTCCTGATAATACTCTACCTCGCCTCTGGAATCGCAGGGAGTGTACCACCGGATCAGGTAAGTCAGGCTCTTGCTCCGATGAAACTCGCTGTAAGCAGTGAGATGAACGGATTCAGAAGGATATTCTTCGCACTGACCTTCTTCAGCATCGGATTGATTTCAGACTTCTCAACGTTACGCAGAGAAGGTATCGGCAGACTGGCACTGGTGTACCTAATCTGCCTCTTCGGCTTCATCATCTGGATCGGACTGCTGATAAGCTGGCTGTTCTTCCACGATGTGCACCTACTGTTCCTGAAGTGAGGTGATGAAAATGGCGAGAAAAGAGCCATGTCCGAACTGTGGAGAAATGGCTGAAATAGTCTCAGAGGGTGATAGGGAAATACTCAGATGTGCCAAATGTGGGACTGAGAGAGTCATCGTGGGCAAAGAGGAAATCCTTCCAGTAGAGAAGAAGTTGGTCGCAGGGAGCATAATCCTGGCAATAATACTGCTGGCAATTCTGTACTACATAAGCTGGCAGATGATCGCCCATGTTTACACATAATTTTTTTACTATTTTTTAGGAGTGGTATTATGAAGCTGAACTTTACGCTAAAATTTGCCGATACCTGGATTGCGGAAAACGGAGAAATTAGGGTTGAAGGGTCGTCCTTAGAGGAGCTTGATAAAAATCTCGCAGAGAAATTAAAGAAAGCTGGATACAAAGGCAGGCTTGACATTCTAATGAAATTCGACTACTCCACTATACCGGAGTGGATGAGGCAGTTCCATCCGCATTACTTCAACCGGAGGGTTGTTCTGGAGCTTGACTAACCTTTTTTACTACTTCAAGCGCTCCTTCAGCCATTCGTTGTACTCGTTGAAGATTTCATCTGGAATTGGATTCACCACTGGAACATCTTTCACCCTCCGTATCAGGTTTAGGTCGGTGGTATACACAGCAGCCCTGAACTTTTTGGCGAGTGAAACAATGTACCCGTCCCATGACTCGATGTTGTAACCCAGAGCGTTTGTCAGCGAATTCAGAACATATTCAACGCTGATGTTCTCGTAAAATGCCGGAGAGTGGGTTTTCAGAGTTCTCGTAAGAGCTTCATATGCAGATACCTTCTCCACCCTCAGATACCTCGTTAGAATGTGGTAGGCTCCCAGAATCGTTGACGTCGGGATTATGCACTTCCTATTCCACTTAAGAACCTCCGAAAGAAATTCAAGCGCCGCATCCATAGCTGGATTTTCGAAGTGAGACAGAACAACTGGTCCAATATCAATTACTCCTTCAATCCGATCTTTTCCAGAGCGTGTTTCCTCGTAACCCACTTTTCTCCCTCCTCTACCTCAGCAACAAAGGGTTTTGGCGAGTGGCTTCTCAAGTATTCAACAAGCTCGTCCACTCTCTTTTCGAGGTTGTCTCTTAGAACTCTGATTACTATCTCATCTTCCCTAACTTCGATAGTTAGCTCATCATTTTCACGCAGCCCGAGTTCGTCTCTGATGTCTTTTGGTAGCAATATTCTACCGTACTTATCTACCTTCGCTCTCACACTTTACCAATTGTTCTGGAAAGATATAAATATTTTAGCAAATGGCAAATATTTTGGCTAAAACCAACTTGGTTATAACTAACTTTGAAGATAACGAGCTAAACCGACCATGCCTTGTAGCACGTCCTGCATACATCGGGCAGTGCAGGGAATTCCATGGGTAGGGATTGGTAGAGCATTTGAAGTCTTTTTTCGAATGCATCCCTAACTGAGCTGTTTTTCCACTCATCAAAGCTTTCGAAGTAAACCTTCGGAACTTCAACTCTTCTGCCTCTGAAATACCTGACGATGTAATCTGACCGGGTGGGCAGGTGGAGATAAACACAGGGGGCAATTTTACCATCAACGGTGATAAGACAGTTTTCTACTGGATTCTCAGCACACACCAGAGCTTCTTCAAGTTTTACTGGTTTCGCAACGAATTTTATTCCAAGCTCTTTGGCTCTATCTTCAGCTTTCTTTATTAAATCCAAAACGCTCGGATCCGGTTTTTCACCGAAAACCTCCATCCCAACAAGATTCTCTGACGGGATGTAGTCCATGTTGTTCGCAATAACCTCATCAGCACCGCACTCGTAAGCAAGGTCAACGATTTCCGGAAGCCTTCCAATCGTGCTTCTGAGCATCATCGTTGCTATCACGATTTTTGGCCTTTTATCTTGCTCCGAGACAAGCTTTATCCTCTCCTTCAGCTTTTCGAGTTCGAATCCCCTAACTGCTTTATGCTCCTCAGCACCGGCACTGGCTATTGATACGGCAAGAAGGTCGAGGTTGAGTACATCTTCAAGATATCTGTCTATGAGAATACCGTTGGTGGTCAGGCCAACCTTGCAGTGCTCTCTGGCAAATTCGATCATATCCCCGATTTTTGGGTTGAGCAAAGGTTCTCCCCATCCCTGAAGATGAGCGTAACGGAACTTTTTGAAGGGAATGGACTCGAAAACATCCATTTCCATGTCCTTTGCAATCCATTCATTGCGGAAAACAGATTTGGGACACATCAGACAATTGAGCTGACATTTTGTGGAGACTTCAACCTGCACAAATCCCAACTTTCCCATAACCTTTGTCAGGTAGACATCATATATACGTTTGCTGGCCGAGCTGAATGTTTGGTCGATGCCTCTATTTGCATAGGTTAAATTTCACCTTTAATTAATTTGTCATAAAAATAACACACATATTCATAACCTTTATAAAACATTTATACGGTACAAATAAAAATGGAAAAACTATCTCGAAAAATTAGTATAAAGGAGAGCAAAAGATGATGTAAATTGCGGCAGTACGAGAGGTGAAATAAGGATATGAGGGTTTTGAACATCACCATATTCGTCCTACCATTCCTGATTTCAGCCATTCTCACTTATTTCTTGTCTGCTTCCGGTTTACTCGCCATTTTCTCGTACTTTGTAATACTTGGCATGGTGATTTGCGCATCCATATTTCTCGTTTTCTTGAAGGAATACATTTCCGCTAGGAGTTATTCACTAGCCCCACTTGATACCAAACATGCTGAGCATAGGATAGCTGTTGTGATAGCGACATTCGACGAGGATCCAGAGATTGTTAAAGATACCGCTGCTTCCGCAGTTCGTGCTTTGAAGGGCAGAGGAGACGTTTTCATCCTATCTGATGCAACGGACGATAGATGCAAAGCGGTGATTGGCGAATTGGAAAAGATGGGTGTGAGGGTTTTAACGAGGGATATTCGTAGAGGTTACAAGGCAGGAGCGATAAATGATTTTCTAAAGGAGTATGGAAAGAACTACACATTACTTGCAATCTTTGATGCCGATCAGAGACCTTCAGACTCCTTTTTTGACGAAATTCTACAATATTTCGAGGATGAAAAGGTTGCGTTTGTTCAGGTTCCGCAAGCGTATACGGAGCTTGATACACGCATCGGAATGGCTGCTAAATCTCAGCAAACACCTTTTCTGAGAACCGTCATGAGAGGTAGAGATAAGTCAGCCTTCTCCCTTGGAAGCGGAACGGTTTACAGGATCAGCGCTCTTGAGGATGTAGGTGGGCTCTATGAAAAAACTGTTACCGAAGATGTAGCAACTTCTCTTAGGCTGCACGGAAAGGGCTACAAAAGCGTTTACGTGGACAAACCTTTGATATGGTACGGGATACCTCCGAGGGATCTAAAAGCCTACCTCTCACAGCAATCGAGGTGGTCTATTGGAGGATTTCAGCTACTGAGCAGATTGTTAAAGGAAAAACTTAGCCTTACGGCTCTTATAGACTACATAGCCTCTTGGATGTACTGGTTTAAGGTGGGGCCAATCACGATGGTGCAAATAATTGCACCAATTCTTTTTCTCCTTTTTGACCTTTATTACCTAAAGTTCCATCCGGTAGTATATCTCATTGTCTATATTCCCTTTATACTCTCAGGTACTAGCCTCTACCTCGCTGCTGTAAGGAAATTCTACAGTCTAAAAGACTTTGTTTACCACCAATCAATTGAGCTTCTTGCCTTCATCCCAGTAACCTTATCTTTCCTTGCTTGGCTGGTTAGGAGGGAGCGCGCTTTTGCAGTTACAGGAAAGATAATTGAAAAAACCGAGAAAAGGCTGATTATCCCATACCTAATAGTCCTCACGCTTCTTATTGCTTCAATTGTAAGAGGAGTTTTTACTTTACTCGAAAATCCAGCTATAAGGCTAGCAGTACTGATTAACATCTTCTGGGCTGCTTATTTTATACCATTCATCGTATTCGGCCTTTTCATGGTTTTACGCAGCGGAGAGTAAACAAAAATCTTTTTTTGAGTTAATGGTGGACTAAAAGTTCTCGTTGCTTTGTCGAGCAGATAAAAACGCATTTAAACTTTGAAACCAAGTTTTTTCATGCCTGAGTTTGAAATGTACGACAAATACGTTGACAAAAAATACGAACCAGACTTCAGCAATGATGTTGTTGCCGTTTTCCGCATTAAACCTGCTGAAGGATTCGGTATCGAGGATGTTGCAGGTGCAGTGGCTGCTGAAAGCAGCACTGGAACCTGGACGACCCTTTATACCTGGTATGATGAAAGAAGAGTGGAGAAGCTATCTGCTAAAGCTTACGATTTTCGCGATATGGGTGACGGCTCATGGATTGTAAAGATTGCTTACCCCGTTGAACTGTTTGAAGGTCATAACCTTCCCGGTCTGGTTGCTTCAGTAGCGGGAAACGTTTTTGGGATGAAAAGGGTAGAAGGTTTAAGGCTGGAAGATATCTACCTGCCAGAAAAGTTCCTGAATGATTTTAAAGGCCCTGGAAAAGGAAAGGAAGGAGTTAAGAAGATTTTTGGAGTAGAAAACAGACCCATTGTTGGCACGGTGCCAAAACCCAAGGTCGGATATTCTCCGGAAGAGGTGGAGAAACTCGCCTACGACTTGTTAATGGGAGGAATGGACTACATAAAAGACGATGAGAACCTTACAAATCCGGATTACTGCAAATTTGAGGATAGAGCCGGCAGAATCATGAAGGTCATTGAAAAAGTGGAAAACGAGACAGGAGAGAAAAAGGCCTGGTTTGCAAATATAACCTCAGACATCAGGGAGATGGAGAAGAGGTTGAAGCTCGTTGCAGAGCTTGGCAACCCCTACGTAATGGTCGATGTAGTCGTAACGGGATGGGGGGCTTTGGAGTACATCAGAGACTTTGCTGCCGACCATGGATTAGCAATTCATGGACATAGAGCCATGCATGCCGCCTTCACAAGAAACCCCTACCACGGTGTTTCGATGTTCGTCCTCGCCAAGCTCTGCCGCATTGTCGGCATCGACCAGCTCCACATCGGCACTGCAGGTGCGGGAAAGCTTGAAGGTGGGAAGTGGGAGGTAGTGCAGTATGCGAGGGTTTTGAGCGAAGCAGTTTACGCTCCCGAAAGCAGCGATGTTCTTCACCTCAAACAGGAGTTCCACCACATAAAGCCGGCAATGCCAGTTTCTTCAGGAGGTCTGCATCCAGGAAACCTTGAGCCGGTGATTGACGCTCTCGGCTCCGAAATAGTCATTCAGGTCGGTGGCGGAACTCTCGGACACCCTGACGGAGCTTTAGCCGGTGCCAAGGCTGTAAGACAGGCCTTGGATGCTATAATGAATGGCATTCCTATCGAGGAATACGCGAAGACACACAGGGAGCTTGCGAGGGCTCTGGAGAAGTGGGGAAGGGTTAGACCTGTTTAATTTTTACTATCTTGTGGCAACAATCAATTCATTTCCGATTCAGCAACCCCACCCACTTTCTCGTCATCGCAACGGTCTTTGAAGTCTTCATCACAACCTTTTCCGGAAACAGACCTGTGAGGAAGTTTTTCAGGAAAGTTCTCTCCGACGCTCCGACAATTACCAAATCAAAATTCTCAGCCTCTCTTGCAACGACATCAGAAGGAGAGGAGCTAACGGTAAATTTCCTCTCAACGTTAAGCCCCTGCAAAACCTCCATGGCCTCTTCAAATACTTTCTCCGCCTTTTCCCTCTCCTTCTCTGAGCCGACATAAAGCAGCTTTACCCTCCCGTTTTTGTCCTCAACGAGTGCCCTCGCTATCTCGTAACCAAGCTTGGCGTGAGGTCCTCCAATTGTGGATATTAAAACGTCTTTAAACTCGGGAATCTTTTCGCCGGGTTCGAACCTTATCACCACAACGTCGCACCTTGCCTTCAAAAGGACAGGATCGATTGTGCTGCCGAGAACCACATCCCGCCTGAATGTTCTCCCTCTCCAGCCCATGACGACCATGTCAACCTTCCACTCCTCTACCGTGCTCAGAATTGCCTCAGGGACATCATGGCTTACTTTGACTACTCCACCGGAGGGGACGCTCAGGTTCATAAGCTCCTCAACCATCTCTTTGGCCTTCTTCACTTCTTTCGCCGGTGCTGAAATTGGTGTTTGTGGGGGAAGCTTTACCGTGTTGAGAACCACAACAGAACCGTTTTTCTTCCTCGCAATGAGCTCCGCAAACCTGACCAGCTTTCTGGCTATTACAGGATTCGCGACCGGAACGAGTATTGTGAAATCGCTCTTTTCAATCGGTCTCTCGGTGAAGACGGTAAGAACTTCCTCTTCCTCCCTTTTCTCGAGCTCCTTTTCAGAATATGCAAAATAAAACAACGAACCGAGAAACATCCAGGCGATCGTGATAAGGAAAACACTCTCTCCATGCTCCACCTGTGTTATGAGGAAGTACGAAACAACTGCAAGCAGAATAGCAGCAATGGCTGGTAGTAATGGCACAAGGGGAAGGCGGAACTTGCTCTGAATGTCCGGCCTCCTCAGCCTCAGAATTATGAGCGTGACGTTTACCGCAAGAAACAGAATGATGAACATAAGGCTCGCAGCAGAAGCCACAGCCTCTATCGGGGCGAGAGATGCTGTTGCGATGATGACGTAGCTGAAAAATATTGCGTAGTGCGGTGTTCTCGTTCTCTCGTTGATTGCTGAAAGGGAGCGGTGCAGATAGCCGGAGCGGCTTAAGGCAAAAATTACCCTTGAAGAGGAGTAAATAGTGGCGTTCATAGCACTGATTGTGGAAATAAGACCGCCAGCAAGTATCATCCAGCCGCCGAGAGGCATAATGCTGTCAGCAACCTTCACCAGGCTCAGCTCTGCAAGCTGACCGAGATACATCCAGCTTGGAACGTCAGCTCTAACAGCACCGAGCAGGGAGAATGCTATGAGGATGTAAATTCCCACAGCCACCCAGAGCGAAACAACAATCGCTCTTGGAATGTTCTTCTCCGGGTCTTTGACTTCCTCACCGCTCTGGACGATTATCTCAAACCCCTCGAATGCGATGAAAGTCAGTCCCATTGCCGCGAGCACTCCAGAAACACCTGTTGGAAAGAAAGGTGAGAATGAAGAAGGCCAGTCTGGATAGCTAAGCATTTTTATTATTCCAAATCCGGCAAAGACGAGAAGGATGATGACCTTCACAACAGTCACAAGGCTTCCGAGGAAACCACTCTCCTTCGCGCCCTTGTAGTTTACGAAGGCGAGAAAGCTCACCATTGCAAGGGAAGAAACTTTGGCCGTTAGTTCATGCGGAAGTGGCAGTCCAATGAATTCCACAAGCATCTCTGCGAAAAACGCTCCAAAAGTTACCGCATAGAGGGCACATGCTATCGTGTGTGCTGCCCAGTCAATCCAGCCTGCCATAAATCCAGCATAATCCCCCATCGCCTCTTTAATCCACAGATACCCTCCACCCGCCTGGGGCATTGCAGAACCGAGTTCGGCGTAAGCCAAGCCGGTGAGAGTCGCAATTATTCCGTTAAGAAAGAACGCAAGAATGATAGCCGGGCCAGCAATTCCTGCAGCGATACCTGTAAGAGCAAAAACGCCTGCACCAATCATCCCGGCTATCCCAATCATCGTTATGTCGAAAAATGAAAGGTCTCTGCTAAGCGAAACCTGAACCTGCATCGAAGCCTGTAAGGCTCAAAAGATATAAGCTTGCCGATGTTTTGCTCTGCAAATTCGAAAATGCTGTAAAATTTTAGAGAAATTTAGTAGGGAGTTGCCCAGCTCTCGTCATCCTTGTAAACTTTCTCGTCGATTATCATCTCCCCCTCCACGAGAGGTTTGGGTTCTTTTACAGCCTCGATTCTGAAAAGCGTTGAGTTGTACCAGTTGAAGTCAACCTTTGCCTTCAGGTGTTTCACTATCGGCAGCTTCTCCTGAAATCTGAAGAAGTTTTTCTCGTCTTCAGGGTAGATGTTGAATCTCCTTCTGAGGTCGGTGATAATGAAGCCCATTTCGTGGATCATTCTCTGAATTTCGTACCACTTCTTCCTTGAGGCTTCGAGTGTGGTGATGCCGAAGTATCCTGCTCCGCCAACTCCCTTAAGCGTTGAAACACCTCTCGAAAGGAAGAGCTTCAGTCCCGGAATCGTCTCAACTGGATCAGTCACAAAAACGTCAAATTTCCTCTTAAGTTCGTCAGGGAATGCCTGCTGCACATCGTACACAAAAGCCTCGACGTTGAGAGAGTACTCTTCAGCAACACTGTTGATGAAGTTAATCAGCCTTTCGTCAATATCAACAACAACAACCTTCTCGGGCATTCCTGTTAGCGAGGCGGCGATGCTGAAAAGGTCGTCGTCACCAACGACAAAGATTCTCCCGTTCAGGTCTCCCCTATCGTAGACGAACTCGACTCTCCTTATAACACCTTCAGGGCTGATGAAGCCCTGGTCGTAGATTTCAATTGTTTCAGGTCGGTTCTTCGCTATTTCAGAGTACTTCTTTAAGATTTCACCAAAATAAGGGTTTATTGCCAGCCCTGTTCCATCGCAGCTATCGCACTCAACTTCTCCACAGTACTTTACTCTCTCCCTCTCAGCAATCTCCTTGCCCTTCTCCGTTATCCTTACTCTTCCGTTCTCAACTTCAATTAACCCCTCATTCTTTAAAGAGTTGAGTAGCTCAAAGAACTCCCTCAGTGAGGAGTCCTGGTAGTAAATTAGTTCATAGACACTCCTCTCTCCCCCAAGGAGCCTTTGCAGCATCTGCCTGACAATTCTGTTCATTTTATCCCCTATCGAGAACGTAGTGGCGATACGACTCAGGTTTGAACTTCTCAAGGAACAGCTTAAAAGCCTTATCGACCTTGCTTGCATCACCACACGTGAAAATATCGAGGTTAACAAGCCCGTATTCAGGCCATGTGTGTATAGAAACGTGGCTTTCAGCAATCAAAACAATCCCCGTGACACCGTGGGGATTGAACTGTTTGTAAACGCTGCCTACTTTCGTAAGCTCTGCTTTATCCACCACCTCCTCGACAATGGAACGCACTACCTCCTCCTTGGCGATAAGCTCCTCCTTCACCCCATACAGTTCTGCGATAATATGCCGACCGACTATCATCGCTATCACCCTCCATTTTTATCACCTCCTCACGGAAATATCCGAACTTAGAGCGTTTTCCACCCTTTATGCCAGATTTTATCAGGGTTGCTCTATTTGTAACGAAACCACACGAATTTGACTGGATATAATCTCATGTCCTTTGACATTTAAATTTTTCGACGGTTTTAAACAGTTTTCATAAGGGAAAAATTGAGCTGAAAAGCTATCAAAAGACTGTTTTGAAAAATTTCTGTTATATTTTAATTGTTTTGGTTGAAAACTGGATTTTTAGCTCCTTTTTTGGCCATTTAGGAGAAAAATATATATTTATTGTCCGGATAATTTAGTACGTTCTTGCTAGTGCTGCCAGTCTGCCTTCCCCACCACAAACAATACACTTTCCACTGGGTTCTAAATCCAGCCAGTCTGGCAACTCCTCAAACCATCCAAGGAGGCTCTTTCCGTACTCCTCAACCTGGTGTCCGCAATCCTCGTTGCTGCAGAGATGCAGAGCGACAACACCATTCCACTCTTCAATCTCGTCTGGCGTTTCAACAAATTTAACCCTCTCGGCCATCCTTTCTGCTGCAGCCCCTCTCAGCCTCTGCTTAAGTTCTTCTGCCCATTTGAGGATTAATTCCTCGTTTATGCTGTCCAGCGGAACCTCGAACTTTTTCTTCTCATCCCTGAATGATGCCACAGCAACACCCTTCTCCGCATCTCTCGGCCCTATTTCGAACCTGATTGGAACGCCTTTAAGCTCCCACTTGTAGTACTTCGCTCCAGGCCTCTCTTCACCGTCATCAAGCACAACTCTGAACTCCTTTAGCCTCTCAGCGAGCTTTCTGCAAGCTTCCATGACTGCTTCCTCTTTGCCTTTGTAGAGAATCGGAATTATAACAATCTGAACGGGAGCCACTTCGAATGGCAAAACAAGACCCTGATCATCCCCGTGAACGCTTATCAGTGCTGCAATACATCTTTCTGAAATTCCATAGCATGTTTGGTGCGCATAATAGTGCTCGCCATTCGGCGCTTCGTATTTTATTTCGAATGTTTTGGCGAAGTTGTCTGCCAGATGATGGACTGTTCCAATCTGCAGCGTTCTGCCGTCTGGCATTATTGTATCGAAGGCTATTGTGTAAGCCGCTCCCGGAAACTTGTCCCACTCGGGACGGCGGATGACCATGTATGGTATTGCGAGGAAGTCGTAGAATTCCTTGTAGAAGCCTATGGCTTTTTTTACGTGTTCTGCCGCTTCTTCGAAGTCTTTGTGGACTGTATGAGCTTCTTTGAAGGATGTGATTTCCCTCAGCCTGATGAGAGGTCTTGTGTGCTTTGTCTCGTAACGGAACGTGTTGACAACCTGGTAAACCTTCAGAGGTAGGTCGGCGTGGTTTCTGACCCACAGCCTGAACATTGGATACATTGCAGTCTCGCTTGTCGGTCTTAAAGCCAGCTTAACGTCAAGCGGTGTTAATCCGCCATGAGTTATCCAGTAAACCTCATCCTCAAAACCTTTTATGTGCTCTCCCTCCTTGCCAAGCTCCGTCTCAGGAATCAGAGCGGGGAAGTAAACCTCATCATGCTCCCTGTCCATGATTTCTCTGAGCTTCGAGTAAACGAGCTGTCTGATTTTGAAACCGAACGGGTACCAGACGTAAAGTCCCTTAACAGGATACCTGATGTCCATGATTTCCGCAACTTGTATGACCTCGTTATACCACTCTGAGAAGTTCTCCTTAGATGGCAGAGTCATCAGAATTGGGAGTGGGATGCAATATTTATTAGTTTTCTAAAGGAGCCTGTATTACTGTGAGTAAATGGGCATTTTGAGTAAACCAACTTTCATCCTTATTTTGCCAAAACATAGCAAAAAATTTAAATACAGTAATTGGGAACAATCCCTTATGACAGGAACAGGTGATGGACTTTGGGTTTGTTGATTCTTTAAAGAGAGCAAGGATGGATGGTAGGAATCCAGTGATCGGGGAGATTAAGGTCTTCTCTCCCCTCCATGGAGACCTTCTGAAAGACAGAAGGGTTGAAGACATCCTGAAAGCCTACGAGAGGGCTGGAGTGGCAGCGATTTCGTATATCACAGCAGAACAGTTTAAAGGGGACTTCAAAACGTTGAAGAGAATAGTGAAGATAACTGAGCTTCCTGTTTTGAGAAAAGATTTCATAAGAACCCGCGAAGAGGTTGAGAGGAGCGCTGAAGCAAATGTATCTGCATTGCTTTTGATTGCAAGACATCTGAAAGACAGAACGGCTGAAATGGTTGATTTGTGTAAAGAGCACGGCATTGAGCCTGTTGTTGAAATTCATCATGCCGAGGACTTGACCTACATTGAGAACAGCAGAGTGGTTCTGATAAACAACAGGGACATCGACAGAATGGAGAAAGATGGAGGTGACGTGGAGACTACCGCAAAAATTGCTGGCAGAGTTAAGGCTTTCAAGATAAGCGGCAGCGGAATAAGCACCATCCGTGACCTGCTTTTCGTCTTGAAGTACGCCGATGCCGCTCTAATCGGAACTGCCTTTATGATGGCTGAGGACACGGAGAATTTTGTGAGAGCCTTTGTGGAGGCGGGAATATGATGGAAGAGGTTTTGAAGGGTTTGAACTTTGAAACAGCCTATGAGATAGCTACTAAAATCCCAAACATGGACGAGGTCGAGATTGCAGCAGTACTGGGGGCAATTGAGGCCAGAGGGTATGATGCAGAGGTTCTGGCGGGATTTGCGAAGGGTGTGGTTGAGAGGGTGAGTATAGACCTTGGTGAGGTTGTGGATACATGCGGAACTGGTGGTGATAAAGCTGCATCAATCAACGTAAGCACGGCCGTTGCAATCGCCCTTTCAACCATTCACCCAGTTGCGAAGCACGGAAACAGGGCTGTGAGCTCAAAAAGCGGTTCTGCGGATGTTCTTGAATCCCTTGGTGTGAACATCGAGATGGAAGAGGCTAAAGCAAGAAGAATGATTTCAAAAACAGGCTTTGCTTTCCTTTTCGCCCCGCTTTACCACAAAAGCTTTGCTAGAGTGGCCAGGGTGAGAAGGAAACTTGCCATAAAAACCATATTCAATATCATCGGCCCGCTCACAAATCCCGCAAATCCCGTCGCTCAGATTGTTGGTGTTGCGAGTCCGAGCTTAGTAAAACCCGTCGGAGAGGCCTTGTCCATTCTCGGGAGAAAAGGCGTAGTCGTTCACGGAAGCGGGCTTGATGAAGTCAGCCCTTCAGGCAAGACGGACATAGCAGTCGTTACCGGGGATGTTGAACTTCTAGCCCTGCAACCGGAGGACTTTGGTGTTGAGAGGACGAAAGTAATCCCCTCTCAGAGCGGCGAAGAGTCGGCAAGAAGAATCAAGGCCGTTTTCAGCGGAAGGGGTTTGAGGGAAGATAGAGTCCTCATAGGTATAAACTTCGCAACTTCGCTTTTCGCGCTTGGCTACGAAGACCTGAAGGAGAACATGGAGATTTTCGAGGAGAGGCTCCAGAGTGGAGAGTTTGCGAGGAAACTGGAGGAAATCGTATGCAAAAGCACGAGTATGTAGAACCGGTGAAACTATACGCTGCAATAATGGATGAAAACTACCCGTTCATTCTGGAATCAGCGGAGAAAAACGGACGGGCGAGGTTCAGCTACATCTCCTTTAACCCCCTCTACACGATCCGCATTGACAGCAGAACAAAGGTTGATGGAGAGGTTGTGGCAAAGACTTTCAACCCATTCGATGCTTTGAAGGAGATACACGTAAAGGGTTTGCTGGTAGGCTATATCGCCTACGATGCTGTTAACAGCTACATAGGCAAAACTCCCGAAACACCATCCGTTTTCGGCTGCTATGACGGTTATTTCGTTTACGACCACTACCTTAGAAAACTTTTCAGCGTAAATATTGAAAACGCAGAAAGAATCGTTGAGAGGGCGAAAAGAATTAGCGTTAAGGGGGAAAGAGGAGTTTCGAGTGTTTTAAAGGCTGGAAGCGAGGAAGAATTCGTAAAGATGGTTGAGAAGGGGAAGGAGCAGATTGAAGAGGGTGAGGTTTACCAGATAGTCCTCTCGAGAGAGTACGTCATCGACACAGACCTAAGTCCATTTCAGATGTACGTAAACCTCCGGGAAACGAATCCTAGCCCCTACATGTTCCTTCTGGAGTTCGACAGGGCCTTGATAGGTTCGAGTCCTGAGACAATGGGGAGGGTTGAGGGAAGAGAATTCATCATAAACCCCATTGCAGGGACTGCGAAGAGGGAGAGAGGAAGGGAGAAAGAAATTGCCTATGTATTGCTTGAAGATGAGAAAGAGAAAGCTGAGCACGTAATGCTGGTCGATCTCGCGAGAAATGATGCCAGAAAGGTCTGCAAAAGCGGAAGTGTGAAGATCAAAAAATTTATGGAAGTCGTTGAGTATCCTAGCGTTCTTCACATCGAGAGTGAGGTTGTTGGAGAGCTTAGGGCCGGCATGACTCATTTTGATGCAATGAAAGCCGCTTTTCCTGCAGGGACTGTTACGGGAGCACCCAAGCTCAGAGCCATTGAGCTTATAGACAGTATAGAGAGGGACAGGAGGAGTGTTTACGCAGGAGCGGTAGGTTACTTCTCTGAGAATGTTTCCGACCTTGCTATAGCCATAAGGATGATTGAGTTCGACGGAAGGGCGAGGGTGAGGGCCGGAGCGGGAATCGTTGCTGACTCAATCCCGGAAAAGGAGTTTCTGGAGACTGAAAACAAGATTGCAAACGTTTTGAAGGCGGTGGGACTGTGATCGTAGTTATAGACTGCAAAGACTCTTTCGTTTACAACCTCGTGGAGTACGTTTCCCTCTACGACAGTGTTAGAGTTGTAGAAGTTGATGATGCAGGTAAAATCAGAAAAATGAACTTCGACGGGATAGTCATCTCTCCCGGCCCGGGAAAGCCGGACAGGAGGCTCGAATTTCTGTTTAAATCTGGCAAAAAACCAATCCTCGGCGTTTGCTTGGGCCATCAGATGATAGCGGAAGTCTTTGGAGGGAGGGTTGAGAAGGTCAGGCCGTTGCACGGGAAAGTATCCCTGGTTAGGCACGACGGAGAGGACATTTTCAGAGGCGTGAGAAACCCGTTCAAGGCGGGCAGATACCACTCTCTCGCAGTCACTCAACCTCCAGAAGGTTTCATGGTAAATGCGAGGAGCGACGACGGGCTGATAATGGGAATTAAGAGGGAGCACATTTACGGCGTTCAGTTTCACCCGGAAAGCGTGCTGACTGAAGACGGGTTGAGGATAGTCAGGAATTTCGTGGAGATCTGCCATGATTGTTAAGATTTGCGGTGTTAAAAGGCTTGAAGAGCTTGAAATTGTCGAAAAGTATGCTGACGCGGCGGGAGTTGTTGTCAAAAGTGACTCGAAGAGGTGCATAAGTTTGGAGAGAGCGAGGGAGATAATCAACTCCGCGTCAATTCCTGTTTTTGCAGTCTCAACCTCCAGCAGCCTGGACGAGTGGGAGGAGGTAATTGCCAGATGTGAGTGCGATTACATCCAAGTTCACTCCAGCATCATGCCTGAAGACTTCGAAAAGCTTAAGGAGGACGTTACGGTCATGAAGACTTTCATTGTTGACAAAAGCGCTGATGAGATTATCAGGGAAATTGAACTCTACTCTCCCCACCTCATACTCCTCGATTCCGGCTGTGGGAGCGGGAAGAGGCATGACTGGAATATAAGCAGGGAGGTTTCGAAAAAATATAATATCCTACTTGCCGGAGGGCTGAATCCGCGGAATGTCGGTGAGGCTATAAGCGTTGTAAAGCCTGTAGGTGTTGACGTGTCGTCTGGAGTTGAGAAAGACGGTTTTAAGGATGAATCTCTAATTAGGGAATTCGTGAGGAGGGCAAAGAATGAAGTTCGGTGAGTTTGGTGGTAGATTCGTCCCGGAGGTGCTGATACCACCTCTGGAAGAGCTTGAAGAAGCTTACAGCAAATTTAAGGATGATGGGGAATTCAGGAAAAAGTTTGACTACTACCTCAGAAACTACGCTGGCAGACCCACTCCGCTCTACTTTGCGGAAAACCTGAGCAGAGAGGTTGGTGCGAAAATCTACCTTAAAAGGGAAGATTTGCTCCACGGGGGTGCGCACAAGATAAACAACACGATCGGCCAGGCTCTTCTGGCGAAGTTTATGGGTAAAAGCAGGATTATCGCCGAGACCGGAGCGGGGCAGCATGGTGTTGCAACAGCAATGGCCGCAGCATTGCTCGGCCTGAAGGCGGAAATTTACATGGGATCAGAGGACTACGAGAGGCAGAAGATGAACGTTTTCAGAATGGAGCTGCTTGGAGCGAAGGTTACGGCGGTGGAGAGCGGAAGCAGAACGCTGAAGGATGCTATAAATGAGGCGCTCAGAGACTGGGTGGAGAGCTTTGAACACACCCACTACCTCATCGGGTCGGTAGTCGGCCCTCATCCATTCCCGACGATAGTCAGGGACTTCCAGTCCGTAATCGGTCACGAGACGAAGAGGCAGATACTTGAAATTGAGGGAAGACTGCCTGACGCGATAGTGGCGTGCGTTGGGGGAGGAAGCAATGCCATGGGCATTTTCCACCCATTCCTCAAGGACGATGTGAGGCTTGTAGGTGTGGAGGCTGGGGGAAAGGGGATTCATACGGGAAAGCATGCAGCATCACTGAGTGCTGGGAGCAAAGGTGTGCTTCACGGAATGCTCTCATACTTTCTGCAGGACGAAAACGGGATGATGCTCGACACCCACAGCATCTCCGCAGGGCTGGATTATCCGGGCGTTGGGCCTGAACATGCGTATTTGAAAGAAACTGGACGGTGTGATTACGTTACTGCGAGTGATGAGGAGGCGCTTGAGGCCTTCAGGATTTTGTCCCGGTTGGAGGGTATAATTCCCGCACTCGAATCAGCGCATGCTGTTGCTTACGCGATCAAAATGGCTGAGGATCTGGGAAAAGATGGTGTTGTGGTTGTTAACCTCTCCGGAAGAGGGGACAAGGATATAGGCATCGTGAGGGGGGGCTAGTAATGATTGAAAAGTCACTCATTGTTTTCTTCACAGCCTCCTACCCGACACCAGAAAAAACGGTCGAGTTCATGCTCACCTCTGCTAACGCTGGAGCGGATGTTATTGAGCTAGGCATTCCCTTCAGCGACCCCGTTGCTGACGGCAAAACGATTCAGGAGTCCTATGTAAAAGCGTTGAGAAATTTCAGGTTAGAGCAGGTCTTTGAAATTGCAAAAGCCTTCAGAAAGGAGTCCGAAACACCGCTCGTTCTTATGAGCTACTACAACCCCATTTTCAGACGAGGAGTTAAGGCATTTGTCGAAGATGCCTATTCATCAGGTGTCGATGCAATTCTGGTCGTTGACTTGCCATATGACGAAGCGGGAGAATTCGTGGAGTTGTGTAGCGATGTTGGAGTGAAAAATGTGTTTTTGGCAGCGCCAAACACGCCGGAAGACAGACTGAGGGCGATTGACGAACTTTCAGCCTTCATATACCTTATTTCAACCTACGGTGTTACCGGGGAGAGGGACAGAGTATCCGAGCTCGCCTTCGAGGCCTTGAAGAGGGTGAAAGGGGTCTGCAGAAAGCCGGTAGCAGTTGGTTTTGGCGTCTCAAAAGCCGAACATGTTCGACAGCTAATTGAAGCCGGTGCCGATGGTGTGGTGGTTGGAAGTGCTTTTGTCAGGCTGATAAAGGAGAAGGGAAAACATGCAACTGCGGAGATTAAAGCTCTGACTGAAAGACTCAAGAGTTGCCTAATTTGATTTATTTATTTTGTCTTTTCGATTTAATATACAAATTAAAACAAAAAAGTTATCTAATGTTACGCTCCACCCATCTCTTCAGCTCGCTTTTTGGCAAAGCTCCAACTATCTGGTCAACTGGCTTACCCTTCTTGAAGAATATCATCGTTGGTATTGCCGAGATTCCATATCTTGCCGCGATGGTTGGATTCTCATCCGTGTTCAGCTTCCCGAAGACGACTTTTCCCGCATACTCTTTCGCCAGCTCTTCCACAACGGGTGCGATCATTCTGCACGGCATGCACCACTCAGCCCAGAAGTCAACAACCACGTTCTCGTTGCTTTTGAGCGTCTCATCGAAGTTTGACGAGTTCAGGTTTACAGGAGAGCTAACAACCTTTTTAGGCTTCTCCTCCCCACTCATTTTCTGCATCATCTCCCTGATTTTTTTCTGCCTGATTAACTCTAACTCATCCATGATTTAGACTTTTTGATTTCTTGTTAAATGACTTTCGCAGTTTTGACCAAACCTGTAAAACTCACGTTCCGAACACTGCAGCTCTCAATATCTCCAGAATGTTGATTCCACTTGCCTGCAGAAACAGATTCAGCACGGCACCGATTATTGCCCCAACAATCAGGGCCGAGAGCACCCTCACTTTTATTATCAGAATCAATGCTATGACCAGCATTACGAGTGTTGAAGCCATGCCAAGCTGCGAAAGCTGAGTCTGGGCGTCGCTGACAACATCACCCATAAGGCTGAGAAGTGTCGCTATACCACTGAGACCGAACAACAGCCCCACAACAAGGCCAATCAGAGTTACGCTTGTCTCACCCATAGAAGGAGTTGCTTTCAAGAATTAATATTTTTTCTCCAACATCTCCTCAAGTCTTCTCTTCATTGCAGAGTTTTTCACCTGTCCTACTGTCGAAACTATCTCATCCTTGAGGTCAACCTTCTCCCTCTCAGCAAGCTCCATGAGAGCCAGAGCCCTGTAGTAGGGGTCTGGAATTATCCTTGCAATTCTGAGGTTCTCGGGATAGAGCTTTTTTAGAGCCAGTCTTTTCAGTGATGCTGAGAGCAACCTTGCATCTGAGATTTTTGAGGAGAAATTCATGTCCCCTGTTTTCTCAAGAATTATGCAGTAGGCAATGTCTCTCCTGTAGGGGCTATTGATCATCTCCGCTATCTCCGGAAGAGGAGTTTTGCTGCGTTCAATTATTAGCAGAAGCTCCTCATCAGTCTCGGCAGTCTCTATTGCATTTTTCAGGTACTCCATGTTCTCCGTGATGTTGTGAAGGACAACTAACCCGAAGATTCTCGCTTCTCTGTCCTCAAGACTTCTAACTACCTTCTCTGCAAGCTCAACATCCTTCTCAGCTATTTTCTCCACCTTCTCGGCGAGCTGCAAATCCCTGAGTTTCCTCTCCACATGCATTGTTGGAAAAAGGTAAATATTAGGTTTTTGAGCTATTGTTATGAGGGTGCTTATACTCGCGGAAAACGACTTTGAGGATCTTGAGCTCTTCTACCCTCTCTACAGACTCAGAGAAGAGGGATACGGGGTAGATGTTGCCTCATCATCGCTTGATGTCAGGGTGGGGAAGAGGGGCTACCAGGTTTTACCCGATTTAACCTATGAGGATGTCGGGGTGGAAGAGTACGCTGCACTGGTCATTCCGGGTGGAAAATCGCCTGAAAGGGTCAGGATAAATGAGAAGGCTGTGGAAATAGTCAGGAGATTTCTGGAGCTTGGGAAGCCGGTAGCCGCAATCTGTCACGGCCCGCAGCTTCTGATATCCGCCGGAGCGGTTAAGGGCAAAAGTATGACGTCCTGGATAGGTATCAGGGATGACCTGATAGCAGCAGGGGCGGAGTATGCTGACGCTGAGGTTGCTGTTGACGGCAACATTATAACCTCCCGCATGCCTGACGACCTGCCGGCTTTCTGCAGGGAACTCATCAAAACGCTGAAGCGATACTGATATAAACACAAATACACCATAAAATCCAAGGGCCCGTGGCTCAGCATGGATAGAGCGACGGCCTTCTAAGCCGTAGATCGCGGGTTCAAATCCCGCCGGGTCCGCTTTTGGTTCAATTTTTTGAATAATGAGGCAAACTTAATTCACCCATGCAATCCGATAATCCTTAAGTATCCCGACCTGAATTCTGAGACATGGAGAACGTGGAACTGCTGATAGAAGCTCTTCCATACATAAAGGACTTTCACTCCACGACGATGGTAATCAAGATTGGCGGTCATGCGATGGTTAACGACACAATTCTTGAAGATACGATCAAGGATATAGTTCTCCTTTACTTCGTTGGTATAAAGCCAGTTGTCGTTCACGGCGGGGGGCCTGAAATTTCCGAAAAAATGGAAAAATTCGGTTTGAAACCCAAATTTGTTGAGGGGCTGAGGGTGACGGATAAAGAGACGATGGAAGTCGTTGAGATGGTTCTTGACGGGAAAGTAAACTCCAAGATTGTTACGACATTCATAAGAAACGGCGGTAAAGCTGTTGGGTTGAGCGGAAAGGATGGATTACTGATAGTGGCCAAGAAAAAAGAAATGAGGATGAAGAAGGGTGAGGAGGAAGTAATCATCGATCTCGGCTTTGTCGGTGAAACTGAGTTAGTAAATCCTGAAATAATAAGAATCCTGCTGGATAACGGATTCATCCCCGTCGTATCTCCCGTAGCGACTGATCTCAGCGGTAACACTTACAACCTCAACGCAGATGTTGTTGCCGGAGATATTGCCGCTGCTCTGAAGGCAAAGAAGCTCATCATGCTTACTGACGTTCCGGGAATCCTCAAAAATCCAGAAGATAGGTCAACGCTAATCTCGAGAATCAGCCTTTCAGAGCTTGAGGATATGAGAGTTAAAGGTGTTCTTAAAGGTGGAATGATACCCAAGGTAGATGCGATCATCAAAGCCCTTAAAAGCGGTGTTGAAAAAGCTCACATCATCGACGGTTCCCGCCCCCACTCTATATTGCTTGAGCTTTTCACCAAAGAAGGAGTAGGGACGATGGTGGAACCGTGATTTCGGCAAAGCTCGGAATGCAGCCAGACGTGAGGCACTCACCAAAAGATGCTTTTGAGTTTGCCGCAAACAATGGGTTTAACCATGTAGAAATTCTCATGGATCACCCCCTCTACTCTGTCGAGAACCTGAGCTTTGCTGAGGTGATCGAGCTTAAATGGAGCTACGACCTCGATCTTCTAATTCACGCTCCCGCAACGAGCACGAACTTCATTTCGATAAGCGAGGAGATGAGAAAGGCGAGTTACAAGGAGATGAGCAAGGTTTGCTTCTTCGCAGATAAGTGCGGGGCTGAGGTTGTGACCTTCCACATAGGCTGGAATCCAGCATTTATCAACAACGGAGAGTTCTACTTTAACAAGGAGCTGTTTGACAGGCACAATGAAAGTGTTTTAATGAACGAATTTCTCCCCTTTGTAAAAGCCTGCCCGGTACAGCTTGCACTGGAAAACACGATTATGATAGAGGACGGACTGGAAAGGGCCTTGAATGAGATAATGAGAACAACGACTCTTGGACTGACCATAGATGTTGGCCACTATAACATTCGTGAGAACCCATTTTTCCTCAAAAACTTTGATAGGGTGGTCAACATGCACCTCCACGACAATGATGGAAAATCAGACCTGCACCTTGCTTTAGGCAAGGGTAATGTTGACCTAAAGAGGTTCAACCTCAACAAATACACAGGTTTTTTAACCATCGAGACAAGAGAGGAAAAATCCATACTTGAAAGCAGGGACTACCTGCTGAAGGTGATTCTATGAAAGCGCGGGAAGTTGAGTTTGAAGGCCATTTGATCGATTCAATGATTTTTACCAAGGCACTTGACATAATACTCGACCTTGAGGGCGAGTTCGAGATTCTGGAGTTCAGAGTTGGTAAAAAGAAGGATGATCCAAGCTACGCGAGAATGATAGTCTTTGGAAAGGATGACGCCCATCTTGAGCAGATTCTGAAGGAGCTTCACAAAATCGGTGCCAGAATCCCCGACGTTGAGGAGGTCGAGCTTGCAGAAGCACCTTCCGACAAAGTTCTTCCTGATGGCTTTTATGTTACAACCAACCATCCCACCTTTGTCAGATACCGTGGAGAGTGGCTCGAAGTTCAGGACATCAGCATGGATAGAGTTATAGTCATAAGGGACGGAAAAGCTTACTGCGTTGCGATTGATGAGGTGGTAAAGGGGGACAAGGTGGTTGTTGGCGAGAAGGGTGTGAGGGTTGTCCCGCCAGAGAGGCCGAGGAAGTCCACAGTCTTCGAGTTCATGGGAGGTAGAATTTCCTCCGAAAGACCGACTGAGAGGATGATAGAAGCGATTGCGAGTGAGATTCTTGAACTGAAGCTTAAAGGTGGAAAGATTGCAGTCGTAGCCGGTCCGGCAGTCGACCACACCTCCGCCAGAAATGCCCTTGCAGCGCTGATACGAGACGGTTATGTTGACTTACTCCTCTCAGGGAACGCTCTGGCTGTTCACGACATAGAGATATCAATCTTCGGCACTTCTCTCGGAATGGACATCTGCAAAGGCAGACCCGTGCCTGGAGGGAACAGGCACCACCTCTACACCATCAGCAAAGTTATAGCTGCCGGAGGAATTGCAAAAGCGATAGAGAATGGCATAATAAAAGATGGAATCATGTATGAGTGCGTTAAGAACAACGTCCCCTTCATTCTTGCCGGCTCAATCAGAGATGATGGGCCTCTGCCTGAGGTCATTACAGATGTGATGGAAGCAAAGAAGAAGATGAAAGAGGCTCTGAGGGGAATTGACATGGTTATAATGCTCGCAACCATGCTCCACAGCATTGCTGTCGGCAATCTCCTTCCATCTTACGTCAAAACCATCTGCGTGGACATGAACCCAGCCACCGTTACAAAGCTCATGGACAGGGGGACACATCAGGCCATCGGAGTTGTTACAGACGTCGGCCTCTTCCTGCCACTGCTCTACCAGAAGATAAAGGAGCTTGAAACTAAAGAGTGAAGAAGAACTCGACGAATTTTTTGCAAAGCTCGTTTTGAGCTTTTATCTTTTCACTACTTTCTTCTAGGGTGCTTACACAATCCTCAATCCAATCTCTTCTTTAACTTGTTCAATACTTCAAATAACCAATTCAAAATTCTTCCCACACAAAGAGGCACAACCAAAATCCTTTCCAAAGGAAATAAACCGATTTAAAACCGCAAAGGTTATGTAGGAGGAGGCAAAAGCCTCCTCTGGGTGAA
>JAPDIW010000043.1 GCA_029259415.1 Archaeoglobi archaeon | reverse complement strand
CTATCTCTCTGTTAGTTTTTCCTCTTCTCTTGTGCCTTACAATGTACCTTATTTTCTTCTCTGTCAGTCTGCCGTAACCCATTAGTTGTTGGAGGGTATTTAAAGTCAAATTTTTTGGGACTATACAGACACCAGATTTCTTTCAATCCCATTTTGGTCTGATTTCAACGCTTGAGAGAGGTGTGTATGCTCTTAAAATAGAGAAAACCTTTCAATCCCATTTTGGTCTGATTTCAACAGGAACTTCAAAGTTATTGACAAGAGGAAAGATCCAGCTTTCAATCCCATTTTGGTCTGATTTCAACTATGGCTAAAGCACGAGTCAGGCTTTTTAAAGATTAATCTTTCAATCCCATTTTGGTCTGATTTCAACATGGGTTTGAGAGGAGTTAAGGAGAAGTGCATACTTGTCTTTCAATCCCATTTTGGTCTGATTTCAACGGTGGTAGCAGAGATTTTCGTTGATGCGATTGCTGGAGACTTTCAATCCCATTTTGGTCTGATTTCAACAGGAGCTTGAAGAATACACGCCACCTCTCGAATTTTACCTTTCAATCCCATTTTGGTCTGATTTCAACTGGAGATCATACAGAACATTATATATGAAATAAAAGCCGCCTTTCAATCCCATTTTGGTCTGATTTCAACCAGCTTACCTTCCGCTCTGAACTTTGCGAGCATTTCACTTTCAATCCCATTTTGGTCTGATTTCAACGATATTGCCTTCGCAAACCTCGACTGGCTCGAAAAAATCTCTTTCAATCCCATTTTGGTCTGATTTCAACGGTGGGTTACTGCTTAAGCTGTTCAAGATAAGACCTACATCTTTCAATCCCATTTTGGTCTGATTTCAACAAAGTACAGCTGACTCCTGTTTTGGTCAAAGGGTCTTCTTTCAATCCCATTTTGGTCTGATTTCAACATCAAGAATGAGGAAATTGCAGATATGGTCAAGATTCCTTTCAATCCCATTTTGGTCTGATTTCAACATCCGAACTGACAGCAGCTTTTGAACGCTATATAACTTTCAATCCCATTTTGGTCTGATTTCAACCCTTACACGCTATTTAGACCAGCACCTTGAAAACTTCCCTTTCAATCCCATTTTGGTCTGATTTCAACGAATTGAACGGACATAGGGTGGTGGAATATGGAAGAAGCCTTTCAATCCCATTTTGGTCTGATTTCAACGCAAATGTTTCGAATGTCGATGTTAAACACCATTCCTCTTTCAATCCCATTTTGGTCTGATTTCAACTGCGGCACTGTCAATGTGGCAGAAGTTGTTGTGGACATCTTTCAATCCCATTTTGGTCTGATTTCAACGCTTATTTGCGGAATTACAGGCAGTGGGAAAACTCCTTTCAATCCCATTTTGGTCTGATTTCAACGCAGGATGGAGTGAGGTGGAGATGTGTTTGTATATGGGTCTTTCAATCCCATTTTGGTCTGATTTCAACATTAGTTTCTCAAGCTCATCAAACGGAAGAACCATCCTTTCAATCCCATTTTGGTCTGATTTCAACGACAAGATGACAGGGATGGCTTACGCAGCTAACGGAAGAACTTTCAATCCCATTTTGGTCTGATTTCAACGAGGCTGATGCCTGATGAACCCCAACAACCGCTGCATCCTTTCAATCCCATTTTGGTCTGATTTCAACGCTTGATCACTTCAAACTGCACTTTGCGGTATCTCAAATCCTTTCAATCCCATTTTGGTCTGATTTCAACCGGCCGTAATATTTTCTCCATTCCTAACTTAAAGCTTTCTTGTTCCTTCTTTAGTTTATATACTCTCGCAAATCCCCGAAGTTGCAGGTCGTTTATAAAGATGTGCGATTTTTATTCTGTAGATTGATTGCAATGTAAACCAACCACACCGCTTTTTAACGAAATTAAAGGCAAATCAGCATGGATGGAATTAAAAATAAATACTAGACTATGTCATTTCCAGAATAAAGTAAATAAAAACTAAAAATATATACAATATAATTTGAAAATAAATCATTCTGCGACCTTATCAAACAGCCTTTTTAAGCTTAACAATTTTAACGGAGTTTATTTTTGCAGCTTTTCATAGTAGCTTTGGAAGTAATCCATATATTAGACAACATGGATTAATTATTATGGTTGATGAAATGTACATCAGAGGTGTAGAGGTTAACTATTACTTTGTTTGTAAGACCAAACTATGGCTTTTCAGCCACAACGTGAATTTGGAGAGGGAAAGCGATATTGTAAAACTCGGAAAGCTCGTCCATAAGGAATTCTACCAGAGAGAAAGAAAAGATGTTCAGATTGGGGCAATAGCAATAGATGTTGTCAGGAAAGGAAATGAGCTGGAGATTCAGGAGGTAAAGAAGGCGAAATCAATGGAAAAAGCTGACATTTTCCAGATGCTCTACTATCTCTTTTACCTCTCCAATCTTGGAATATCCGCCAAGGGCAGAATCACATATCCAAAGAGCAAGGAAGTTGTGAATGTCGAGCTGGACGAGGAGAAGTCAAAAGATTTGGAGAAGATTTTGAGGGAAATCGACGAGTTGAAGAGAAAAAAGGAGATGCCAAAGCCCGTCAGGAAAAAGCACTGCAGAAAGTGTGCTTATTTTGAGTTCTGTTTTTCAGGGTGACAAATGAGGAAAAAGAACTTCTACATAGTCTCTGACGGCAAGCTGAAAAGGAAGGAGAACACGATATACTTTGAGAACGCCGAAGGAAGAAGGCCAATTCCGATAAACTCAATCTACGCCATATACGCTCTCGGCTCGCTTACAATAACCTCACAGGCTCTCAACTATCTGGCCAGGGAAGGTGTGTGCGTGCACTTCTTCAACAGATACGGCTACTATACTGGCTCGTTTTACCCCAGAGAGAGCCTGATTTCGGGTGAAGTGGTGGTGAGGCAGGCTGAGCACTACCTTGACAGGGAGAGGAGGCTATATTTGGCAAAGGCTTTCGTTGAAGGTAGTATTATGAACATGGCACGTGTGCTGAGGAGGAGTGGGGAGGATGATACAGGAGTAATTTCAGCTCTTCAGAGCCTTGGTGAGGCAGAAAGCGTGGAGGAAGTGATGGGAACTGAAGCTGCAGCAAGGACGGAGTATTACTCAAAGTTCGACAGCATTCTGACCGGAATGAAGTTCGAGAAGAGGAGCAGACAACCGCCAGAGAATGAAGTTAACGCCATGATCAGCTTCGGAAACTCTCTCCTGTATTCTGCGGTTCTTACCGAAATCTACCACACCCAACTCCATCCGGCAATTAGCTATCTCCACGAGCCTTCTGAGAGGAGATTCAGCCTCTCGCTCGACATTGCTGAGATTTTCAAGCCTCTCCTCGTGGACAGGCTCGTCATCTCCCTCGTCAATAAGAAAATGGTTGATGAAGGGGATTTTGATGAAGAGTTTAGGGGCGTCCTTCTGAGTGAGAGCGGAAAAAAGAAGTTTCTAAAGGCATTCAACGAGAGACTTGAGAGGACTATAAAGCACAGAACGCTGGGCAGGAAAGTCTCCTATCAGCGGCTGATAAGGCTTGAATGCTACAAGCTCGTTAAGCACATCCTGAATGCTGAGAAGTACAAGCCCTTTGTGATGTGGTGGTAGCAATGTATGTGATAATCGCCTACGATGTTAATGTCGAGAGGGTAAATAAGGTAAAGAAGTTTCTCAGGAAGCACCTGAACTGGATTCAGAATTCGCTGTTTGAGGGCGAACTAACGCAGGCAGACCTTGAGGAAGTCAAGATGGGGCTGAGGGAGATTATAAACGAGGAGGAGGACATGATTGTGATATACAGGCTTAGAAGTGCTGATGCGATGAAGAGAGAAGTTATTGGAGTGGAGAAGAGCAGCATGGATGAAGTAATCTGATTGTGGTTCTGTAAAAATCCATTTTTTGCAAACTTTAACCATAAAACTTACAAGATCTGCTATAATATTAGTTTTTAAATAATCGTTGCAGAATCCTCGATTTCGTCAGTAAGTCCAAGCTCGTGATTGTATTTTAGATTAGCAACAAATATTCTGTGATTTCTGTTGTAATTAATTATTTCACCAAATTTATTCTTTAAAGCAAAGAACTTCCAGTATGGTAGAGGCACCAAATACCGATAAACTTCTACTCCTCTCCCGCTGTTAATCAGTTCGTCCACTCTACTTTCAAATCTCGCCGGTACCACTTCTAAACCTTGGAACATTCTGTAAAATTCATCTTCACTCTCAGTCTTTTTGAGTGGTTGTAAGTCTTCAAAAAGTTCGAGAGCAGTGGCTCTATATTCATTAATTTCTTTGATGAGCTGATTCTTATGTTTGGAGTAGCTCTGAGATACAAGATTGGGGATAAGAGACTCCTTGAGTTCATGCCCGTCTAAACTTTCTAAAATTTTAATACTCTCTCTTACAACGTCATATGGTTTGTAAACGTTTTTATCCTTCTCTGATCCTTCAGTTAGAACATAGACATCAGATATTCGCTTTTCCTTCCAGCCCTGTCGGTTCACTCTTCCAAACCTCTGAATAAGTGCATCAAGAGGTGCTGGTTCAGTTAATATAGTCCGAAAGCTTATATCCAGCGATACTTCGACAACCTGTGTTGCAACGACGAAGTCATAACTGCTCAGGTCTTGCTTTAATTTTCTTTCAAGCTCCTCTCTGTCTCCATATGTAAACCTGCTGTGTAGGAGCATAGCTCGATATCCAAGGCTTCTAAGTCTCTTGTAAACCTCAATAGCTCTATCGACAGTGTTACATGTAATTAATGCAGGTGTGAGATTTCTCTCCTTAAATTCCTCTGCAAAATCTTGAAGGTTTTCCTCAATATTCCCCCTAACGATTATAATACGGTGCCTTGTGAATAAATCGGCGTCATTTCTCGGAATTTCCAACCTTTCTGGCTTCAACAACTCCACAAAAAGATCCTCAATAAAGTCTGGCAGAGTTGCAGACATGATTAGAGCTTTCGTTTTGTATTCCTTAAGTATCTCCAGCATTGCGAGAATTATGCCTAGAATATTTGGTTCGTAGGCATGTATTTCATCAAAGATTAGCAGAGCATTTTTCAGCTCGCTCAACGTCATTTCAAAGAAACCAACACCAAAAAACGCCTTCATTATCTGAAATGGTGTTGTGACCTTCAAAGGTGTGTATATTTTTTGGTAAAGACTCGAAAGACGTTTGTATTCAAAATTTGAAGCGTAGAGGTAATAGGAAGAAGAGCTGTGCAAAACACCAACTAGCTCTGGACTTCTGAAGTAGTCTAACATTCTCTCATACATCGCATTAATACTCGCTTTATACGGGAGAACATAGAAAATCCTGTTAGAAACTCCGTTTTTGTTTTTATGGCTGTTGACATCTGCCCATAAAAGAGCGCTTTCAGTTTTTCCATACCCTGTAGGGGCCCGGAGAAGGAGATTCTCTTTAATCTGATTTGCTTGCTTCTGCAAAGGTCTCCAATCCTCTCTTGGGATTCTGAATGCTATAGTATCAGCTATGGGGGGAAGAAACCTTACTGAATTCTCACCTGCAGATGATAGATGGTCGCATGCATTTAACAGTCCCTTGAGAAAAATTAGTTCTTCCTTGTATTTTTCCCAATTTCGATCATACCAATTTAGAAGGCTGTCAAAGTCGAATTCTCCAAGTCTCGACTTCCAGTCACCTGAGAGTTTAAACTTGCCAATAGTTTTGCCAAATACGTAAATCTCCCAGTACGGGATTTTAGGCATAAAAACTTCCTCAATATAGTCGGAATTTTTAAGAACCTCATCAATCTTATCAAGGTAACTCCTCCATACAAATTCTTCAGCTCTAGTTGGTACTGTAAGGCTAGGGTCATCCAAGTATTTGTGGTGGGTCATAGTTGCAAGGGATATCAAATTTCTTTCTTCCTCTTCGTAATCTAAAAACTGTGAAAACGCCGTCGAAAGGATCTCATGTCTGTACCCCCAGATTTTTCCTTTTGCACCAGCAATTTGGAATCCTATTGCACACTTGCCTAAATCATGCAAAAGAATAGAATAAAAAAGAAGCTCCCAGAAATTTTTGCGTATTTCAGAAATCCAAGGAAAGGCAGTTTTTATGCTCTTCATCACATTAATGGCATCATTTACATGACATTCAAGAAAATCGTTTGGGTTAAACTTTGCCATGCAGACCTTCATATAGCCATACTCCGATGTCTATTTGAGGGTCATAAGGAAGACTGCCGTGGAAAGTCTGCCTCTTTCTCTGGGCTATATTCTTTGGAAATGGTAGAACAACAAATGGTTTTACCAATTTTGCCCTTCTTGGAATTGTTGAGTAATCAAATTCGACTGGAAGTGCGTGAACCATACCTGGCAAGCCAGAATTCATGGGAACAACAACCCCACCAACAGGAACGTTCGTTTTTTCCTCAAGTTCAACCTTATCTATCTTTTCTACAGTTGCTATGTCGCTTGAACGACCGAGCAATAATTGAAATCTCGGTTTTTTGAAATATTCCCCCCACTCTTCTGGTAAATAAAGATAAAGAATATTGTCAAACAACACTTCTCGCTTTATTACATCTGTCTCTGGTTTTCCTAATGCATAGATTCTTTCCAAATCGACTCCTGTACCATTACTTATGAAAACATACCCGAAAAATGGAATTTCGCTGAAAGAGACTATCTCTCCTCTGGCCGCTGACAGAAGTCCTTGGATGGTAGAAAGCGGTGGAACGGGTAAAGTTGGCTGATACCCTGACTGGAATGTAGGATACCGGAAACTTGCAGTCCAACTTTTTATTTTTACGCGAATCATATATCAACCGTAGTAAGCTTCAACTTCTTTGGCAAACTTTTCTAACGCATCACCGACTGTAGTGATTTCAACACTAATTCCATTCTCGCTTAGAGTGTGTTTGACTTTAGATATCTCTTCGTCCCATTCTTTCATGAATCCTTTATCTTTGCCAACAAACAGCTTCTTTGGATTTAAAATGTCTGCAAACTCAAGCATCCTTGAAATCAAAGCTTCTGAGTCAAATTTTACTTCTCCTTTCTCTTCGTAAACAATTCCACTTATAAACGGATTTATACCACCCTCAAGCATCGCTAAGATTGCAAATTTCGGTGTTACGTCCGTAAGATATTGTGTTTGCTTTGCGCCTCCGAATATGTACCTAAGTGCTTTAATCGTCTCGCTCGCTCTTTTCTTTCTGATTTCGTTTGGCATTATCCATTCTTTTTCGTTAATCTTTACACCAATTTCTTTTGCTGGTTTTAAATAATTGTTTTCATAATCCATCTCTTTGAGGGCTCTATTAATGGCTTTTTTTACTTTATCTTTCTTGGAAACGTTCTGAGTCAGTCTCTCTATTGATTTGGGTGTAATCAAGTTCAGATAACCCGACTTGTATTTGATATTAAATTTACCAATACTATCAAGATCTAGAGAAAATACACCTTTCAGTATAGTTGAATAAAACTCATTATTGTAAGGTACTGGGTCTCCCTCATGTCTAGAAGCAAACCCTTTATCCTCCGTTAAAGAGTTTCTGGTTGGAAGGATTGAAATTAGAGGTGTCGTTTTAAGCGGAGAAATTCTAGTTAAGGCGAAGCCTCCTTCATCACCTCTTTGGGTTTTTGGTGCCCACATATAACCAAAAACATCGTCATCATCGTACTTAATCGGATTGGCCGCTGTAAACACTTGCTTTTCTGCCCTAAAAAGAGGAGATATCTTCCACTCATAGTGTTCTTCTAAAGTTTTTCTCCACCAATAACGCCATGCTTGTGAAGATACATAAGCATACATTTCTCGGCCTTTTCTAAGTTTCTTTACTTCTACTCTGTTCTCTTCTGCAACTCCTGTTTGACCCAGCATATTTAGGGCCGAGTGTGGAGCGTCTATCAAAACCATTCCAACAGCAAACTTCATACCTCATCACCCCCTTCAGTATAAATGCTTAAACCCTCCTCCTCTTCAAATCCCTCAAACTCATCTTTAGTTTTTCCAGTTTCTATTAATTTATCGTGCAGCTTTTCATAAATGCGAAACAGAATAAGATTCTTAACAGTCTTCCAAGAGACATTTATATCTTCCCCATAAGCTGTAAGAATTTTTGCAAATTCGTCGAACGTCATTAGTGGTGTTGCAATACCCAATTCTTGCCTATCCTTTTCTAATCTCACAAAAAACGATGCAAATCGACCCAAACCTCTCCCCTTTTCTTCTGCAGTTTCTAGTTCTCTGACTCTTTTTCTCATTTTGTTAGTAGGTAGCATGTTCAAAGTTTCAACTATTCTGTCTCCGACATCTTTTATAAAATCCAAAGCTTTCTCATTCAACCCCATCACCTCCTTGCAATAAAAAGCCAAAAGATCCCAACTCGCATTTACTCTTTTCTCCTTCCAGTTGTAAAAATATGGCAAAATGCTTTCGTAATTCAAAAGTTTTGTATAAACTTTATTAGAGTATTTGCGCTCAAACTCTTCAAATTGTTCTTCTTTTGGTGTTTTCTCCCACCCCATTGAAACAATACGCTTCCACTCATTTTTTGTGCTCGCATAAGTGACAAATCTTAGCACTGGAGTTGGAACGTGGATAACATCTAAAATTTGATTCTGGTTGTTACATATAAAATAGTAGAGGGTTATTGAAGCCCTCTCCCAAAAGTTATCTCTTTCTATTTTTCTCGTTATTTCTCCTATAATGTGGAAAAGGAAGTTTTCTGGCCTTCTAAATCCTCTCGCTTGAGAAGCGAGTTTACTTTTCTTTACATCTTTAAGAGCTTCTTTAGAAAGCTCAAGCATGACTTCATAGGGGTAGGCGTGTATTACCAATACTCTCGAAAGTCTGTAAGATGCGAGCGGCATGAATTGGGTCAAAAAAAGACAGTGTGTGCATACATCAGCTCCTTTTATGTTTGCCGACGGAAAGAAATTGTTCACATCACCGGTACCAAGCAATGAAAAAACCGATCTAACTATTCCTGATCTGACCACATCTTTGGATAGTTGTGGAAACTCGTACGCTGGTTTTTGTCTGCCACAAATTATACACCTACTTTCATATTCTTCGTTCATAGTTGTCGAAATATTTTCGTAAAGAATTCTAAGCCTCTTTGCTATTTTTTCAGGTGATCTACTTTTGCCCATGCTTGGATTTGCCATAAGTATTCCGTTGTTGGGGAAAATCATTCCGTGAATATAACCGGAACTCCATTCCTTTGTTGCATAGAGTTCAGAAGTAAACTTTATCGCCTTTTCTATGTCTTTTTCAGTAAGTTCTTCTGGTTTACTCTTCTTGGCAATTAGTAAAATCGCAACCAAACCTGCATCCACAAAAGGATGTCCTGTCCAATAAAATTCCACAGCACTTACTTGCCTCTCTTTCTCGGAACAACCCCCCTTTACTAAATTACTGCGACTCATACCACCTTCACCATCCCGAACCCCATGCTGTTCTTCGCCCCAAATCCTGCCTTGTACCCTACCTCAAGAAGCTCTCTGCTCCCCTCAGCGAGAAAAACCATTTCCGAACAGCGGTGAAATGTATTCTTTACTCTCAGCCTCTTCGGCTTTACGGAAATTGGCTCTATATTCAATTCATCATTCTCTGGCTCTTTGCCGTGGAGAGCAACGTATTTTTTCACGAGATTTCTCTTCAAAATTTCGTAAAATCTTGCATCTGATGGGTAGAGGTCAACACTTCTTCTGGAGTAACCCTGACGTTCGACTGTTGTGACAGCTATTGGACTCAGTGTGACAAACTTCTCTTTCTCCCCTATTTTCTTTTCCCTCAAAACCTCAATACCTGTAACGAGAAATTGTACATTTCCTATACTTACCTCCGGATTCGTTAGAAGTCCTTCAACGAACTTCTCACACATCTCGTTCTTCGGTGAGGAAAAGAAAAAGTGGGCTGGACCCTCAATCCACATCCGGTTTCTTTCAATTTTGAAGTTTTCAGCGAAAAGTTTACTGAACGTGAAAAGCTTAGGGCCATAAGGCTTGTGGAGTTCCAGTGAAAGGGTTCTGTCCGCAGACCTTATCGCCCGATATATGAGAGAAGCGAGATAGTAAAAGTAGTTTAGGTCAATCTTGGCAACACCCTCAAGGGGTGTTAGATCAACCCTTACACGCATAGTAAATAGCAAAACATACTATTATTTAACTTTAATGATCTAAGGTTACTTTCGATGATAGGAGAATCGCTTACTATGTAATGCTGATGAATCTACTGACTTTCGAAATTGGTCGACCTATCCTTCACTGAATCGCTACCGTGTCATGTTATAACTATTTTTTCTCACTTAGTTCTTAACAAAGAATCGTAGACTCTATACTTTATAATAGGATTTTCGCATTTTTTGTTTACACGTGTAAATCAGTAAGTAATTTATACGACTAAGATTGAGTTAACAACATGCCATTCGAATATGAAGATCTGTATCCTGCGGATGCCGTAAGGAAGGCCTACGCCTGTATGGGACTTGCACATCCTGTCAGGTGGGGTTGTGGTAGACATCCTTAGAGAGCAAGGTTACAGAATGGCTGTTGCAGATCTAATGGAGATTCTGAGGAGAGACTACGATTACAGGCAGAACTATGCACGTCTAGCTCACCATTTGCGGAAGATGGAGGATGGAGGTATTATAAAGATCCACCATCCACAGTCAAGGAAGAGAAACTGATAGAGGTTGAACTGATATGCGATGTAGAGCTAAAACTTAAATCGCTGAAGGGTGAGGAACGTGTGGATGAGGTTAAGAACAAGTGAGTGTTTGATGATGGGGATTTTTGAAACCTCGGCTATGGTCGTCCACTCCCGGCACTATTTCTTGGTAGATTAAACAAAACTTCTAACAGTTGTCAAAGCATTTATTTCCTACAACCAGAAAATGTATGTGAGTGGCCCACCTGAAGACAGAGAACTCGAACTGCGGGAACATATCGAAGAACTCAGAAAAAGGCTGATTAGAATCTGTATAATCCTGATTGTTGCAGTTTCCATCTCATACTACGTCTCCTATCCCTATTTACTTTCCTTCTGGTACTCGCTTGTTGGAAAAAATCCCATATACGTCTTCACACCTCTTGAGTGGGTCGTGATAAGGCTCAGCTTCTCAGTAATAACATCTCTCTTGCTCCTTTACCCCTACATAATCTACGAGCTTTACCTCTTCGCCAAGCCGGGTCTTTACGAGCATGAAAGGAAGTTTTTGAAGTCAATTCTGATTCCGAGTTACGGAATATTCCTTTTCGGAACCTTCTTTGCCTACAAATTTGTAGTGCCAGTCCTCTACAGCATCGCTCTCAGCAGTGCAGTAGACCCCTATCTCTCTGCAGAGAAAACTCTGACCAACGCGTTCAAATTGCTCATATCCTTCGGGTTCTTCTTCCAAATCCCTCTTATCATGGTACTGTCTGACAAATTCGGCATAATTAGATATCCTACCTACAGAAGTCTGAGAATTCCCGTCTACATCCTAATCCTTATCTTCGTAACGAATCTCACGATGGACTTTACCGGCTTAACCCAGATTGCAAGTCTCGTCCTTTTTGTCATCATGTATGAAACGGGATTGCTGATACTTAGGGTGTTAAATAACGAAAAGCGAAACAGGCAATAGTTTAATACTGAGAAACTTCGTCCATGAGAGTAAAACTTTATGGCAAGGAAGGAAAGGCTTATCTGAAAGATGGAAGCGTTTGTAAAGCTAAGATCTGTGAGCGAAAAAGACTACGAAGCTCTGAAAGAACTGTACCTTTCCCTTTCTGAAGAGTCTCTGAGAATGAGGTTCAATGTTTACACCCTCCGAAGAGGAGGTTTGCAAAATTGTTGAAGATTTTGTTGAGTGCAACGAAGAAAAATTTGGTCTCGTAGCCGTTTTTGGAGACAAAATAATCGGCCACTCAGTCGACAGAAAGATTTCGGAGGATACCGCGGAGATCGGTTTTGTTGTGAGAGAAGGTTTTCAGGGAAAAGGTGTTGCAACAATCTTGCTCGGAGCTATGGCGGAAATTGCGGAAAAGAACGGCATAAAAGTGTTCGAAAGTGAAGTTCTTCCTGAAAAACTACGCCATAATAGACGTCTTTAAAGAATCTGGATTTCCGGTGGAGATAAAGCCGGAAAAGGGAAAAATCGGGATAAGGAATGGTAACGACTCTGACTGAAGATGTACTGGCATATTTTGAGAAGAGGGAGAAAATAGCCACGTTCAATGCGCTAAGAAACCTCTTCAATCCGAAATCGGTTGCGGTTATTGGTGCTTCCAGAGACATTGAGAAGGTTGGTGGGAGAACGTTCTACAACATCCTCACCTACAGATTCAGCGGAGTTGTTTATCCGGTAAACAAATCTGCTAAGTCGATAATGGCCGTAAAGTCCTACGAAAAGCTTTCGGAAATTCCTGACGAAATAGACCTGGCAGTAACTTCCGTGGCAGTAAAATACGCTCTTGAAGCTGCCGAAGAATGTGGAAGGAAGGGTGTGAAGGCTCTGCTCGTTTTAACTGCAGGATTTGCCGAAGTTGGCGGTGAGGGTGTTGAGAGGCAGAGAAAACTCGTTGAGATATGCAGGAAGTACGGAATGCGTCTAATCGGCCCCAACTGCATGGGGATAATCAACACCTCTCCCGACGTTAGGCTTTTCGCATCCTTCGCCCCCATACCACCCCACGAAGGAAGCATAGCCTTTGCATCTCAAAGTGGCTTATGGACAAAATCAACAGCTACGACCTCGGACTGTCTTACTTCGCGTCTCTCGGAAACGTTGCTGACATAACCAGCAATGACCTCATCGAATTCTGGGAAAATGACGAGAGAACGAAGCTGATTATGCTCTACCAGGAGTCTATTTCCAACCCAAGAAAGTTTGCCAGACTTGCCAAGAGAAAGAAGCTAATACTTGCCATAGCTTCTGGAGTTACACCTGCAGGTGCGAGAGCTATAGCCTCACACACTGGAGCGATAATTTCGTCATCTGGAGTGGCTATTGATGCACTTTTCAAGCAAACGGGAATAATCAGGGCTAGCTCGATTGACGAGCTGTTTTCAATCTCAGCATTCCTTCTCCACCAACCCTTACCAAAGGGAAGAAGAGTTTGCATCGTTACGAACGGTGGAGGTTTGGGTGCAATAACCTCCGACTGGTGTGAGCAGGTAGGTCTGGAGGTTGCTGAGCTGAAACCAGAGACGATGGAAAAACTGAGGAAAAATTCTGCCCGACATTGCGAGTGTAAAGAACCCAGTTGACATGACTGCTTCAGCAAACGTCGAGAATTACGGTAACACTCTGAAAATTGTGGCTGAGGATGAGAACGTTGATGCCATAATAAACATTTTCGTCCCTGCCATCAGCAAGGAAAAGAGCGAGGCGGTTGAGAGAGCTGTTATTTCGGCTGCCAAGTATGCCAACTCTCTCGGAAAGCCTGTGGTTTACATCTACATAAGCAGCAATTCCAAGGATGGAGTGATAGGGGATGAAGTAAAGGTTCCTGTCTATGTTTTCCCGAACACAGCTGCAAAGGTTCTCGGAAAGGTTGTCGAGTACGCAAAGTGGAGGGAGAAAAAAGAGGAGCCAATTCCGACGTTTGATTTTGACAGGGCAAAGGCTGCTGCCATAATTGCGGAGGCAATGGGAAAAGAAGAGTGGCTATCTCCAGACAAGGCGTTTGAGCTGCTCGGCTGTTTTGGCATAAAGTACCCCAAATATGAACATGTGAGAGACCCTGAGAGTGTCTACGAGGCTGCAAAAAAGTTTGGTAGAGTGGCTCTCAAGGCACATTCAGCCGAATTAGTCCACAAAACCGAGAAGGGGGCGGGTTAAGGTCAATCTCACCCCCTGAAGAGGCAAGAGAGGAGGCGAAGAGAATGATGGAGACTCTGAATCCTGAAGGTTTCCTTGTCCAGAGGATGAGCAAAGGTGTTGAGATGTTCATTGGAGTGGCAGAAGACCCGGCTTTCGGTCCGCTCATAACGTGCGGAGCAGGTGGCATACTTGCTGAGCTCATGAAGGACGTTTCCGTGAGAGTTACACCGATAACCCGGTCAGATGCCTACGAGATGGTGAAAGAGTTGAAGGCATACAAGCTGCTTGAAGGCTACAGAGGTGGCGAGAAGGCCGATGTGGATTCTTTTGTAGAAACTTTACTCAGAATCAGCTACATGATCGAAGAGTTCCCGGAAATAGCGGAGATGTACTGCAACCCCGTGATGGTTAGCTCCGAGGGGTCAGAGGTTGTGGACGTGAAGATCAGGACAAGGAAAAATGCGTAAACATTTTCATAACTAAAAATTTAGTAGAATTCATGTACAGAATAATGCCTTTGAAGGTTGCTGAGATTAGCGTACCTCTTGGTGCCGTTGTAATGATGGGGGATATGAGAGTGATGACTACTGGCCCGGTTTACGTCTGGGTCATTGACGGCGGGGATGAGAAAATAGTTGTTGATTCCGGGGTTGGAGAGGCTAAGAACGGGATGTTTCACGGATTTCCGGGTAAAGGTGGAGGGGAGAAAGGGTTGAGAGAAGCTCTTGAGAAGGTCAATCTGAAACCTGAGGATGTGGACAAGCTCATAATCACCCACCTGCACTTCGACCACGCTGCCAATGCAAAACTTTTCACCAACGCAAGAATTTACGTCCAGAAGAGGGAGTGGGAGTCTGCTTTGAACCCTCCCCTCCACTACCGCGGGATTTACGATGTCAGCATGCTGTATCCGCTTGAAGAAATGGACCTCTGCCTCATTGAAGGTGACGTAGAGATTGCTGATGGAGTCAGGACAGTGCTTCTTCCCGGCCATACGAAGGGATTGCAGGGTGTTGCGGTGGAGACGGAGAGAGGGAAGTACCTCATTGCAGGAGACCACTTCTACACATACCTCAACTTCTTCCCTCCGAAGCATCCCATTCAAATGACCGACATTGCAGGAAACACTGTGGAAATTCCAGCCTCTCAAGTTCCTTTCCTCCCGCCGGGACTGCATGTCGACCTGACGGAGTGGTACGAGAGCTGTTTCAAAGCTTTAAGCTATGCGAAAAGGCAGAATATCCTACCCGGCCACGATCCCAGCCTGGAAGGGAGAGTCTTCCCCTAATTTCAATTTTTGAATATTGAGGTGTGAGTTGTTACATGCACAACAACCAGAAGGTTTATCTTTAGCTTCGTTTACTTTTACCTCAGATGGAAGCTGTTGAAGAAACAGATACCAACTCGAAAATTGCCGATAAAATCCTCGAAAATCTGATGAGAGTATACAGCATCGATGAAATCATGCAAACAGTGAGGAAAAACAGGGATAAGTCGGTTTATCTATGTGTGAAGAGAAGCAAGCCTGAATCACCGAAGATTTTTGTGGATTCAAATGGAAACCACTGCTACCGATGCGACGAAACACTGATGATACCCATTCCGAAGAAGTTCGTAATTCTTGAGCCTGACAAGCTCTACTTCGAAATGACACTCAGGGCAAACATAATGCTCGCTCTCAACGGGGCTGAGGAGAGGGAGTTACACCACTAACTTTTTTAAATTGCCCCTTGTCCTTCAACCATGCGATACAGTGTCGGGGTACTCGGAGCTACAGGAATGGTTGGTCAGAAGTTCATCCAGATGCTCGCAGACCATCCTTGGTTCAAGCTGACGAGCCTTGCAGCATCGGAGAGAAGGGTTGGAAAGAAGTACGGAGAAGAGGTGGACTGGATAGCCTCTCGTGATGTTCCCGATGTTGCAAAGGACATCGAAATGGTGCCGATGGATCCAAAGTATGTCGATGCCGACATCGTTTTCTCAGCGTTGCCTTCGGATATAGCAAGAGAGGTTGAGCCGAAGTTTGCTGAGGCTGGATTTGTTGTTGCAAGCAACGCGTCAGCTTACAGAATGGCAGAAGATGTCCCTCTCGTAATTCCGGAGGTGAATCCAGAGCACCTCGGTCTGATTGAGGTTCAGAAGAAGAACAGGGGCTGGGATGGGTTCATCGTCACCAATCCAAACTGCACCACAATCGTCCTCGTGCTCTCACTCAAACCGCTCATGGATCTGGGGCTCAAGACTGTCAGAGTTGCCTCAATGCAGGCTTTGAGCGGTGCGGGCTATCCGGGAGTTCCTTCACTCGCAATAACGGACAACGTGATTCCGTTCATAAAGGGTGAGGAAGACAAAGTCGAAGAGGAGCCGTTAAAGCTTCTCGGAAAGTTCGATGGCCAGAAGGTCGAGTTTGCCAACATCAAAGTTTCAGCCTCATGCCACAGAGTTCCCGTCATCGATGGACATACTGAAGCTGTTTGGGTCGAGTTCGATCGCAGCGTGAGTGTTGAGGAAGCGAAGGCAGCATTTGAATCCCTGAAACCGCTCGACCTTCCAACATCCCCTGAGAAGGTGATAATCGTCAGAGAAGAGCCGGATAGGCCACAGCCGAGACTCGACAGAGATGCTGGCAACGGCATGAGCATCACCGTTGGCAGAATAAGGAAGGATGGTGAGAACGGGCTGAAGTACATAGTTATGGGCCACAACACGGTCAGAGGGGCTGCGGGAGCAAGCGTTCTCAACGCTGAACTTATGGTGAAGGAGAAGATTATCTAACAAAACTGAAATATATTTGAACTACTTCTATTTTTTTGGGGTGCTTGGTTGCAGCCGGAGAGAGAGCTTACAATATCTTCTGCACTGAAACAGGTTCTTGTTCCCTTAACTCTCTGCCTTATTTTCGACTTAGGCGCCGGTATCTTCCTCGGAATCAGCTTTGAGAAGCTCCTCACAACCTACCCTGAAATCCTTATTGTTATCCCAGGACTTATGGGACTGAGGGGTAACGTCTTTGGCTCTCTCGGCTCAAGAATCTCAACATCCCTGTATCTCGGTTCATCAAATCCGTCGATCAGAGACGAGTACATATCAAAAAATGTGTTTTTCAGCATCTGGGCTGCAACAGTTCCCGCCCTTATCCTCTTCATGATTGCTGCGATAAAGTTTTTTGGAAAGGAGGGTTTGACAACAACCTTTCAAATAATTCTTGATTCCAGCGTCATGATTTCTGCAATTCTCGGAATTTTCACGGCAATAATCGTAATTGAGAGCTTCAGAAGAGGTCTGGATCCAGACAACATAATGGGGCCCGCCGTCACCACCTTCGCCGACCTGGTTTCAATCCCGTCAATTGTGCTTTTCATCTTCATCTTTGAGAAATACAGTGCTGCCTGGTTTTCAACCATAATTTTGGTGGTTATTCTGATGGTGTCCATCTACCTGTCCGTAAGAGGCGGATACGACAAAAAAGCTTACAAGGAGGTGTTAATGATAGTTTCTCTGCTCGCTCTCATCCAGAGCGTGACTGGTAACATTTTGCAGGAGTTCAGCGAAATAATACACAGGGCTGTGTTTCTGAGCTTCGCGTATCCGGCAGTGATAGGAAGTATAGGCAACTACGGCAGCATCATGGTTGCCAGAACCTCAACAAAGTTGCATCTTGGCGAACTTCAGAGCAGAAAGTTCATCGACGCAATATACATCTTCCCAACCTCACTTATAATAGCTCCAATAATCTTTATCCTTGCCTTCCTCTCCGCCAGCTTTTTTACGGGTACGGCCTTACCGGAATTAAAGGATTTTCTCTACTTCCTTGCTGTTTATCTCGCGCTAACAGCATTCGTTCTGCTCTTCTCAACCGCTCTTTCAATCTGGCTTCACAGAATGGGTGTGGATCCGGATAACGGTGGAATACCGCTCACCACCACCTTAACAGACATTATTGGCACTCTTAGTGTTGTAATTTTGGCATATTTAATTGCATAAAGTTTTTATTTGAGAAAGTTCAAAAAACATAACAATTATTAGGAGGTGTTGCAATTGGACGACGAATGTCAAAAACTGCTTGCAGAAAAAGATGCCTTGATCAGAGAACTTCAGGAAAAAGTCAAGGAGCTCGAATCGAAATTAAGATCCTATGAAATCAGAGAAGTCTATAGAGGAGTTATCCCGGATGACGTTCTCGAAGAGTTCGTGAAGCTACCACCCGAACAAATGGTGATTGAGATAGGTAAATATCTGAAAGAGAAGGGTTCTGCAGGCCAGGCTGAGGCAAAAAGAACTGTAACTGAAATGCAGAAGGAAATTGCTTCGGTTGAAGAGGAAGTTTCTAAAGCTGAGAAGGATGTTGAAGAGACAATTACTGTAATCACAGGTGCTGCAAAGGCAAAAGTCGGAGTTGATCTGAACTTTACACAGAAGTACGATTATGAAGGGAGCGACGTGGCTTTTCTTGCAGAGGATATAATGAGAACCTTAGGAGTTAAGGAGGGTGAATACATCAGCGTAAAGAAAAACGGAGTCGTGAATTTAAAAGCGATTCCATACTCAAAAGAAGGTTTCATTGTTGTCCCCACGTGGGCTAGAGAGAAGATCGGTGCAAAGGTAAGTGATTTTGTGGAGGTGGTTAAGAAATGAAGTTAACACCGCAGATTGTTTTGATAGTTATTGTGGCGAGCCTTGTGCCTTTAGGGATTCTAAGCCAGCTTGTGATAGGTGGAATTACCGCATTCAGCGATGAGGCAAAGAAAGGTGTTACTGATGTTAGCCAAGAATATCTCACCAAAGCTGGTCAGGAAGCTGTGAGGATGAAAGCACAGGATCTGGCGATGACAATTGAAAAATACATCGAAGCCAAGATGAAACTTGAGAACAAAACCGTATTGACGACATATGATCTAATTAACGATCCCGAATTCTGGAACATCGGAGTGCAAAGCTGGGGTGCAAAAGAATATACGTGGGTTGGTGCCGGTAACAAAGTAGCCGGAAGAGATCACGCAGTTCTTATAGCTCATCCTGCTTTTATAGGAAAGGAGAAATATCTCGGTGTTGATCTTGCACTACTGGGATGGAACAAAACAATGCCTGAGCTTTATAATCTGTTAGTTAAGATAGTAGAAAATCCCGAAGCTCCGAAAGAGGTTTGCGGTTACTACACCTGGAAGGATCCTTCAACTGGAGAGGAATATTTGAAGTACCTCTGCCACTACCCGACCAGCGTAAAAGTTTATGATCCGATTACAAATTCTGAACTTTGGGTGGTTGCTGGTACATCAGCATATATCGACGGCTACTTCCAGTACCTCACCCAGAATCCTGAGAACCCGGCAGAGAACATTGCGGATGAGATAAGCAAGAGCCTTGAGGAGGCGCTTCAGCAGGTTTACTACTCACTGGGTATCGCAGCAGCAATAGCTTTAATCTTCGTTGTTGTTCTTGCAGTCTTCACCACGACGACCATTACGAGGCCAATAATCGAGCTGAGCAACACTGCTGACAAGATCGCCGAAGGAGACCTTGAGGCCGAGGTTCCACATCAGGACAGATCAGATGAGATTGGAATTCTTGCAAAGAGTATCGAGAGACTGAGGAGAAGCCTCAAGGTGGCCATGGAAAGCCTTGAGGAGGCATTGAAATGATAACTTACAAAAGACTTCTCGACGAACTCAAGAAAGAAGTTGGACCTATTGCCAAACTTTTTTTAGATAAGGCTATGGAAAGCCTTGGTTACGATGATGTGGATGAGTCAAACTACAAGGAGATACTAAACGTCCTAAAAATGAACAGGGAACTGAGAGAATACGTAGAAATTGTGGAGAAAAAGTTAGAGGAAGAGAGCTAAATACTCTCCCCAACTAGCTTTTCCATTTCGGAGATCATTTCATCTATTTTTTTCCTTGGAACAAAGATTACAAGAGATTTGGCTGCATTTCTTACCTCATCAAACCTCTCGACGAGTTCTTCTGCTGAGCTACAGTCACTGATTACATCAACAACCTTTTTGGACATTTTCCCGAGATAAAGCTCGGCTGTGCTTACCAGTGACTTCTTAAGAGATTCAAAATCACCAGGAGTGGAGCTTGTGGCTGAGATTATCTCATAGCTGCCGTCGAGAGCACTCGTAATTATCTGGTCAATCTCTTCCTCTGAAGGCATCTTAATGCCGTACTTCTGGAGAATTGCTTCTCGTTCATCAGGTGTTATAATAACCTCTTCCGTCAGACCGCCTTCCATTCCAGCCTCCGTTTCAGGGAGGTGCTCCACAACGGCACTCTTGTTCCACTCCAAAGCCTTTGCCACTTTTTCCTCATCAAGAATATAGACATCAGCGACACAGTTCTCAAGGCTTAAAAGCTCTTCAAGAGCTTTTTCTCCTACAACCTCGCTTTTGCTAATCACTCTCTGAATTCCTGCGGCAACGATCTTACCATTGCTAAAAAGTACTTTGGCTTTGGAAAGCTCACCTTTTTTGTAGGAAACCTCAATGTAGCCAGTAAATCCACTATCAGATAGCTCTCTCAATATATCTCTGAAATTCCCTCTCTTGCCAAGTTCCAGAACCTCTCCTTTCGGTATTAGCATATCCTTACACCATTGCGGTTATTTTTTCAACCGCCTTTTTTATTTCTATCTTGAGCAAACCGTAATTCGTCTTCTGATCAGCCACTACGCCGAAAATCAGATCCCCAGCTTTTGAAGCGATAACGCGATCCTTTTTACCATCAATCATCACAAGTTCAGGTTCGTCAGAGGATATTTTTCCAAGAACTTCTGAAGCTTTGTTGAATGCATCAGCGATTAGAGCGGCATAAACCTCATCATCCTCTGAGAACATTGATTCGGCCTCGATCAAGGCTCCTTCCTTATCAACGATATACACACCTTTAACACCATTAACGCTGAGCATGTCAGCTATCACGTTTTCGAACATGATATCACCTGCAATAAAAGTGTTATAAAAATAACTATTTAAAAGTTATGTCAAGGCGTGTGTCGTGCTTTTGTGATTTTCCACCCTTTCCTGCCCTGTTAACTTCCTCAAGCAAACGGTTGTACAGCCAACGACATAGCTCAAGCTGTTCGTTCAGCTTTGCTTCAACAGTCTTTGATGATACGAACTTGTAGCTGAGGAGCGCTACTTTCACCCTTAGCCTCTGAGAATTTACTCAAGAAAATTATATAACCTGTTTCCCCACCTCTCCTGCCGTATTCCTTCCTTCGGAAGTGGACTTATAGCAAGATAAGTTAAAGATGATGAGACAATTCTATTCGATACTATTTTCAACACTTTATTTCCTTAAAACACAATGGAAGTAATCAAGGGAGTCGGGGTGATTGAGGGGCTGAACAGGGGAAAGTTTCCCTACTGCAATGTCGTCAAAGTGGGAGAAATCGTGATAGACGCTGGAGCAGGAATAGAAGTTATGAGAAAATTGAGGGACAAAAAACTCATCCTCTCCCACCTCCATCCAGATCACTCGTCTGGAGCCTGGCTTTTTAAGAAAATTTTAGCCCCAGAAGAAGGTAAAATTACTCTCGATTCACTTGCAAGACGGTTTGTCACACCCGACCTTGTCGAAACCTGGAAGAGGTTTATAAGTACTTCTATAGGATTAAGAGAGTTCGAGTGTGAAAGATACGAGGAAGGAGTGGTCATAGAAGAGCCGGAAATAATTGCGATATCCGTTAAGGGTCATACAATAGACCACCACGTTTTCTTAATCGAGCAAAAAGTTCTATTTGGTGGGGATGTGGATTTGACTTCCTTCGGCCCCTTCTACGGGAATCCTGAAGCTGACCCTCACCTCTTCGAAAAAGAGATTGACAAGCTGCTCGACCTCGACTTTGAAGTATTTGTTTCTGCCCACTCCAAGCCCATTTTTGGAAAAGAGGATGCCATGAGCAAGATTATAGAGTTCAAGAACAAAATAAAAGAGAGAGAAGACAAAATCCTCGCTCTTCTTGAGGAGCCGAAGAGCATTGACGAAATAGTTGAGCTTTCTCCAATTTACGGCAGGAAGCCCTACGCAAAAGAGATACTGGACTTCTTTGAAAAGGTTATGATAGAAAAGCACATCAAGAAGCTCGAAAAGGAAGGGAAGATTGGAGAGGAGGACGGAAAGTACGTTAAAGTCTGACTACATTTGCTCCTAGCAACTGGAGGGTTCTGAAATAACCGGGAAACGAGACTGAAACAACTTCCGCGTTTCTGCACCTCACCTCCCCAAGAAGTCCGAGAAGTGAGAATGCCAGAGACATTCGGTGGTCTCCGAATGAGTCCACAACACCTTTGAACTCTTTTTTACCCCCCTTAATAATCAACCCATCCTTTAAGGGTCTGCAATCAACTCCGAGAGCCTTTAGATTCCGGTAAATGCCTTCAATTCTGTCAATCTCCTTTATTCTCAGATGTTCAGCGTTGTAAACTCTCGTCTCACCCTTCGCCACAGCTGCAAGAACGGCAATGGTTGGAACGAGGTCGGGGATGTCGGAAGCATCGACTTCAACACCTTCCAGCTCCGACTTCTCTGCCTTTACTATCCCCTTCTCCTTGTCCCATTTAACCTTCCCCCCCATTTCCCTGGCTATGTCCACTATTCTCCTGTCACCCTGCGCAGAATCGAACATACCCTCGATTGTGACCTCTCCAGCAATCAAACCGGCAGCAATAAGGTAGCTTGCTGACGAAAAGTCTGCCGGAACCTCATACCTTCGCAACCTGTATTTCTGTGAGCCGGGTATGGAGTAAACGTTACCCTCTCTAATTATCTTCACGCCGCTTTCTTTGAGAACTTCGAGGGTTATGTCTATGTACGGTTGAGATTTAACCTCCTTAACCTTCAGCAAAGAATCTCTTTCAGCCAGAGAAAGAGTGTAGAGGAGGGATGAAATAAACTGCGAGCTTGGAGCTTCAACCTCAACCTCACCCCCTTTAACCACTCCCCGAACCGAGAAAGGAGGGTAATAAGGTTCTTTTCCTCCGAACTTCCCTCCTAACTTTGCCAGCGCAACTACAAGCTCCCGGTTTGGCCTCTTCCTGAGAGAGCTGTCGCCATCAACAACACTTCTGAAGGGTGAGAGTGAGAGTAGGCCAGTGAATATCCTTAGAGTTGTTCCTGAGTTGCCGAAATTGAAGTAACCGCCTGCTTTAATACTGTCAACTCCGCTGAACAGCCACTCTTCCCCTTTCTTGACAAATTGCGCTCCAATTTTTTTACAGGCATTCAGTGTTGAAATCGTGTCCTCGGAGATCAGGGGATTTACAATTCTTGATGATGGGGAAAGAGATGCTGCTATGAATGCTCTGTGGGTGTAGCTTTTGGATGCTGGTGGTCTGGCCTTTCCTTTCACCTCGCTTTTCCTGATAACTACATCCATGTCCTGCTCAACCTCTCCAGAATCTTTTTCTTCTCAAAATCACCGATTTCAGCCTGCTTTACAGTTTCGCGCATGAACTCTATAACCTCATCATAAATATCCCTTCTAACCGGAAAAGGCACTCCATCTTTCCCTCCGACTGCGAAGCAGTACTTGGCGGGGTCTGTTTTATCGTATTCCGTGTTGTAGACTATTTCAGCAACTAAAGCAAGTGCACGAACCGTCTCTTTTCCAAAACCTCTGATTAAGAGGATATCTTCAAATCGCTCAGGCTGAAGGTTGTAGGCCTTCTCAACAACCTTCCAGTCGATTTTCCTTGGAACTCTCAAACCCTTCCTCCACCTCAACACAGAAATCAATTTCTCGTAATCTCTCCTGAAACTTCCATCTCTTATTATGTCTACACATAGTCTCTTTGCATCTCTGCTTAGGTCAGATAGCATGTTTACAACCTCTTTCTCCCTCTTCTCTGCTATTATCCCATCATGCACGTTTTCAAGCTCTGGAATGTTTGAGTAAACGTTCCAGTGATACCTGCGTGCTAACCTTTCAGTTTCACTCATTCCCTGCTGTATGACAGTGAAATGCTTGGGCGTGAAGACTACGGCGTGATGGTAGAGGGAGTAACCATCGATAAGAGCTGCATTGTCGGCCTTTGCAGCCAGTCTGCTGAACTCTATCAGCCTTTCCCCATTTGCCCCAATCTCCTCCGAAAGCTTCATGATCTCTTCAGGCGTCTTTAGAGCGTTCTTTCCCTTACCTCCGGCAATCCTTATGTCAAATTCTTCGTTGTTCAATGCAGCTTTCAGAACTCCTGTAAGCACGGTCGTAACACCGCTTGAGTTCCAGTCAAACCCGAGCACGTTTGAGAGAGACTGAAAGAAAATGGGGTTGGAAAGCCTTTCTAGAAACTCCTTCTCCCCGTATTCCATTACTATTAGCTTCACTATTGGCTTTGCCAGCTTTTTCATTCTGCTGAGCAGCCAGTAGGGAGCCTTTCCGTGATGTAAGGGTAGATAAATCTCCTTCATATGTCAACCACAACAAAAGCCACATATCCTTTATCAGTTTTTTCAACTCTGAATTTGTAGAGCGTTATCGCCTTGGGTTCGACCTTTACCATTTCTGCACTGAACTTACCACCCTCAAGCGTTCCTGTTGCTTTAATCGCATTGCCTTCCTCAATCTCAGCCCTAACATTTTTTGCCGCAAAGAATTCGGTGTCAAAAAGATAAAGGAGCTCATTCAACCATCTGTAAAGCGTGATTTCGGCATCCTCACCTTCACATTCTACCCTAACTTCTCTTTCTATTTTCAACTTTGAAGTGTCGACAAAAGCATCGTAAAAGGCGAGAGCAGCATTTTCGAATAACTCTCTCAGGTCTGAGCCATATACCTCGAAGGCTATGTCCGCGGTGTGGTCTATGAACTTGTATTTCATGTTACTTCTTCACACAACCTGCTATAATACCTTTCTCCAACAAGCTTTAAATACACTCAACACTATTTTTCCCATGGAATTCGTTTTTGGAAAGAAAGTTTTTCAGTCAGAAGTAAGGAAAGCTTCCGATCTAAAGCCGGTGCTCGCATTTCCGGAAGCACTTAAGGAGGACTTTGATGCTTACTACATGTTCAGGGACTCCTTTAAAACTGATGAGGAGGCAGAGATCATAAGGAAAGCTGGGTTGAGATACGACTACACTGTAATCCCACCCAACAACATAGGTGGAGAGAGCATCAAAACTTATGGCCACTACCATCCTGAAGTTGAGAATGGCCTTACGTATCCCGAAGTATACCAGGTGCTAGAGGGGAAAGCATTTTTCATCATGCAAAAACCTTCAGACGGGAAAATAGAGGACGTAATAGTCGTTGAAGCCAAAAAGTGGGATGTTGTCATAGTTCCTCCCAACTACGGCCACGTAACCATAAATCCAGCGGATGAGGATTTGATAACCGCAAACTGGGTTTGCAGGAACTTCAGTTCAATTTACGAGCCCTATACTCAGAGAAGGGGTGCTTGCTACTACTACATAAATGGAGAGTGGGTCAGAAACAGAAACTACGAAGATGCGCCTGAAATAAGATTTGCAAAACCAAAGAATGTGCTTGATGTAAAAGGTGACATGTACGAATTAGTTTACGGCATAGAGAAACTTGAGTTTCTTGTTAAGCCCCACAAGCATCTGAAAATCTTCGAAAACGCATTTGAATTTCTTTAAAAAATAGATAAGTATAAAAATTTTTTACATCGAGAGAGCGAGCTTAATGTCGTCTGCAGTGACGGTCTTTCTGCCCGAGTGCTTTGCAATTTCCACGGCTCTCTTAGCAACGGTAATTGCGTAGTCCTCAAGCACTTCGACCATCTTTTCCACTGCATCTGCACTTACTCTCTCAGCCCCAGCCTTCCTAATCAATCTGTCAACCGGTGCCATCGGCAACTCAGCCATTCAACACACCTCCTATCTCTTTTCGATACAAAATTTAGTATTAGGTATATATATACTTTTCTATCGAACTTCCATCAGAACAATATTTTCTCGAACATGTGATGTGAGCAAGCTCCTAAATAAGAACGAAGTTAAGATGTTGATGCAACATTGGGATGGGGGGAAAATGAAAATCGCAGAAAAGATATGTATTTAAAAATTTTAAATTTTTACAAAAAATTAACCGAAGAGAGCGCCAAGCCCCTCAATTGCCTCTTCTTCTTTCTCCTCTTCCTCTTCTTCCTCTTCTTTAGCCTCCTCTTTTGCTTCCTCAGCTGGTGCCGCTGTCTCAACTGCTGATGGCGCAGCCGCTACTGTCATTGGCATCGCTGCCTTCTGTATCGCCTCATCGATGTTCACGCCCTCAAGGGCGGCAACGAGAGCCTTAACTCTTGCCTCGTCCACTTCTACACCTGCAGCCTCAAGAACCGCCTTCACACTGTCCTCCGTTATCTCCTTACCAGCCGAGTGCAGCAGGAGAGCCGCATACACATACTCCATTCTCAACACCTCCTTTTAACCAAATAAAGCACCTAAACCCTCAATTGCCTCTTCTTCTTTCTCCTCTTCCTCTTCTTCCTCCTCAGGTTTCTCCTCTTCTTCCTTCTCTTCTACTCTTGGAGTAGTTTGAGCTTGAGCCTGAGCGATTCCTGAAAGTATGGACTTTAGCTCTTCATCCAGCGCCTTCTCAGGAAGCACAGATGCAAGCGATAGCATCTCTCCATGAGCTTTTAATATCAAATCCTCCATTACACCCTTTTCGAAGATTCCAGCATTGATTGCAAGGTTCCTGGCGTCCATTACGGCCTTCATTATGAGTATTTCGGCCGTCTCTTCGGTGACATATGCAGAGTTGACCGCGAGGTTGATAGCCATCTGGTAAGCCTTCTGGAAGTCCTCAAGCACCTTTTCAGTGTCTATGGCCAGCGTCTCAGGTGTCAGAATTACTCCCGAGTCAAGCACAGCCTTGACATCGAGCCCTATTTTTATCGGTTTAATTTCAAGCCTCTCCAGCGCTCTTGCTACCTCTGGTTTAACAATCTCTCCAGCCTTTACGACGGTTGTGGTAGCCTTCACAACCACCTTGCCCTTCTCAATTGCTACTGGCAATCCAGCAGCCTGTAGTTCGGCCATTAGCGGGCCGGGAGGTATTGGCGTCGGCCCCTCGTTAACGACGACATCAACTGGAGATACTTGATTTGGCTTGAGCGGAGAGGGGACCTTTGTGTCCTCTATCATCTTGTAAAGTTTGAAAGGATTTTCGTCTGCCGTGATTATAGCAATCTGATCGCCAAGAAAATCCTTAAGCTTGACGTAATCTCCTCCGAGAGCATCAAGTGCTCTCTCAAGGAGAGTGTTCTTAACAACCTTTATTTCAGCCTTTCCCTTAAATTCTCTCCTTATCTTTTGCATCTGGCTGGCAGGTACATTCCTGAAGCTGACTATGGCCGTTACCGGCCTTGATGATATCATCCTCTTTATTTCCTCTACAGCTCTGATCTTATACTCTGGAGGCGTACCTCTAATCGCAGCCATTTACACCACCCTCACTGCAGGACCCATGGTCTTCTTCACATATATCGACTTGACTACCTGCGAAGGGTTATCGTACTTGTTCTCAACGACTTTTAAAATTTCCATAGCATTCTCTGCAAGCTTCTCAACATCCATGTTTTCGGTGCCAATGGGTGCGTGGAAGGTCGTTTTGTCTCTTGTCCTGATCTTCACGGAGTTTCTAAGTCTCTCGATGAAGGGCTTGGGATCAGCAAGCGGGGGAATCGGCTGCGGAATCTTCCCTCTTGGCCCTAAAACAGGACCGAGTTTCCTACCGATTTCGGGCATGAGTGGGGCTTCTGCAATGAAGAAATCAATTGAATTGGCCAGCTTCTTAGCTCTTCTCTTATCTTTAGCCAACTCGTCGATTTCTTCTGGAGTGATTACAGCGTCCGCACCCGCTTCTCTCGCCTTCAACGCTGTGTCTCCCCTTGCAAAAACACCCACCTTCCTTGGCTTTCCAAGACCATGAGGCAAATTAACAACAGCGTCAATTCTGTTCTCTGGCTTTTTCATGTCAACATTTCTTAGATTTACCGCCATCTCTACCGTCTCTACAAAATTTCTTTTCTTTCCGTTCTTAATAGCCTCCTCTATCGACTTTTCGAGTTTATCTTTCTCAACCAGCATCCTATCACCCCGTAGTCCCAGCGGCCTTAGCCTCCTACGGACTCCTAAGGGAGTAGTGGAGAGGTATTTTAAGTTATCGGTTGGAAGTGGGTTGAGTAGTCACCAGCCAGCCGGACTTTCGACTAATCTCGCAAACTCTAAGAGCCTTAACCAGCTGTGAAATAATAAAGGTTTTAATCTCTCCAACAATCTCCAACCATGCTCAGTGATGTGGTCAGAGATGCAGAGGGTGAAAAGGTCTTTCTTCTTGGCAATGAAGCCATAGCAAGGGGGGCAATTGAGGCGGGGATTGATGTTTTCGCAGCATATCCCGGAACGCCGTCATCTGAAATTGCTGACACTTTAAGCGATGCCTGCAAGCTTCTGAGGGGTAAGATGGACTTTTACATGGAGTACTCCGCAAACGAGAAGGTGGCATTCGAGGTTGCCGTTGGCGCTTCTCTCGCCGGAAAAAGGGCTATGGCGACTATGAAGCATGTCGGTGTGAATGTTGCCGCAGATACCCTTTTCAGCTTCGCCTACGTTGGTGCGAGAGGTGGGTTTGTTCTTGTAACTGCCGATGACCCCTCAATGCACAGCAGCCAGAACGAGCAGGACAACAGGTGGTACGGGGAGGCAGCGAAGCTACCTGTTGTGGAGCCATCAAGCGTACAGGAGGCGAAAGATTATGCAAAGCTCTGTTTCGAACTTTCTGAGAAATTCGGCCTGCCGATGATTCTCAGAAGCTACACGAGGCTGAACCATGCAAGCGGGGTTGTTGAGCTTGGAAAAATTCCTGAGAAGAAGTTAAGCAGAGTTAACTGGGAAAGGCATCCGGAAACTGATGTCGTCCTTCCCGCTCATGCAAGAAAGCTAAAACCCATTTTGCTGGAGAAGCTGAGCAGAATTGAGGATTACTTCAACAAGTCTGATATGAATTGGGTTGATGACGCTCAAGGTGATGTTGGAATTATTGCATGCGGTTTAAGCTATGCGTACGCCAAAGAGGCTCTTGAAAACCTGAATCTCGACCTGCCGGTTTTGAAGCTGTCATCAATGCACCCTCTGCCGGAAAAGCTGATTGAGGATTTTGTCTTGCAGATGAAGAAGGTTATAGTTGTGGAGGAGGTTGACCCCTTCGTTGAGCTCCACGTAAGGGCAATGGGGCTGGCTGAGGTTTACGGCAAGATGAACGGATACATGCCCATGAACTACGAGTACAATGTTGGTAGGGTCGAGATGGGAATTGCAAAAGCTCTCGGAATAAAGCCGAGTAGGGATTACGAGAGAATTGCTGCAGAATCTCAGGAAATAGCGGCAAAAGCTCCACCAAGACCCCCCGTACTCTGCCCCGGATGCCCCCACTCAGCTTCCTTCTACGCGATAAGGAGAGTTGTTGATGAACTTGGCAACGCCGCGCTGCCCAGTGACATAGGGTGTTACACTCTCGGAATAAACAAGCCACTTGAAGGAGTTGACATTACAATCTGCATGGGAGCAAGCGTTGGAGTTTCGAACGGCCTGGCACATGTACTTAACGACAAAATTATTGCTACAATTGGAGACTCAACATTCATCCATGCCGGAATTCCACCGTTGATAAATGCAGTTTACAACAACGCCAAGTTTGTGCTTGTCATTCTCGACAACTCCACAACGGCTATGACGGGTCACCAGCCCCATCCTGGTACGGGATTCAGGGGTTGCGGGGAGGTTGGAAAGGCTGTAAAGATAGAGGACATCGTGAGGGGATGCGGAGTTGAGTTCGTTGAGGTTGTGAACCCCTACAACATCAGGAAGATGATGGATGCACTGAGAAGAGCTTTGAACCACGATGGTGTGGCAGTAATAATCGCAAGACAGCCATGTGCAATTCTTTGGTCGAGGGCTAGGAGGAAGGAAGGCAAGATTGTCACATACACCGTGACTGAAGACTGCACGCTGTGCATGGAGTGTATAAACACCTTTGCCTGCCCAGCACTGATGTTTGACGGTGAGAAAGTCAGCATCGACCAATCCCTCTGCGTTGGTTGTGCTGTCTGCGCAAAAATCTGTCCAAACAGGGCAATTAAACCTGCAAAAAGTAATTAACCTCTTTTCTTTTTAAATTTTGTTATGTCAAGGGCTTTGATATTTGGTAGGTTTCAGCCCTTCCATCTGGGCCACCTCAATGTTGTCAAGTGGGCTCTTGAAAAGTTCGATGAACTCGTTTTGCTGGTTGGAATGGCGAATGAAAGCCATACAGTACTCAATCCATTCACAGCAGGCGAGAGAATATGGATGATGCGAGATGCTCTGAAGGATGAGGGTGTTGATTTAAGCAGAATTGTTACAGCCACCGTTCCTACAATGAGCGTTTACGTGGGACATGCCTTTTACATAATCAACCTCGTTCCCAGGGTGGATTCGATAATAACGAGAAATCCGGTAATAGCACAAGTCTTTCACGATGCAGGACTTGAGGTTATCGCTCCTCCTGAGTTCGACAGAAGCCTTTACAGGGGAAGCTACATCAGAAAACTCATACTCGAAGATGGGAACTGGAGAGAGCTTGTACCAAAAACTGTTGCAACGATAATTGACGAGATAAATGGTGTTGAGAGGTTGAAAAGGGCTGCGAGCAGGGATTAGCAAAATTTTTAATACCAGTGGTTTAAAGGCTGATGAGCCGCCGTGGCTCAGCTGGCAGAGCGGGTGACTTGTAATCACCAGGTCGCGGGTTCAAATCCCGCCGGCGGCTTAGGGGCTTCAAAATCCAAACCAATGTGAAATTTAACTGTGAAGGGTTTAAGTACGACGACCAGAGGTTTTCAATGAAATATACAACTCGAGTTAAAGCAAAGTCCCTTTACGAACAGATTGCAGAGAATTTTGGTGACGTTCTTGGCGAAGATGCAGAACTATTCAAAAAACTCGCCAAGGAGGAGGAAGGGCACGCAAAGCTTGTTGAGAGGTTTGTTGACAGAGCAATGAGGATTATCTGAGTTATTTTCGGCGAGATGAGAGGGGTTAACAAAAACAACCCATAATTTAATCGTCTAGGCAGACTTTCAACACCTGCTCGATGTCATCGAACCAGAATCTTCTGTATCCCTCTGGCAACTTTTGAACATCTTCCGTGTAAAGAAATAGATGAACTTTAATTTTAAACCCGTCTTGCTTGAACTCTCTGATTTTATTATTCTCCATGAAAATTTTTTTGTAACCATCCACCTTGTATTCGTAATCGGTGTGAGATACCCCCTTTGGATCAACAAAGATGATGTAGTACTTATCTCCTTTACACAACCAAAATATGAAGTCGGGTTTAAACCTTCTGAAAGTGTTCGTTTTCTTGTGGTAGTAAGGTATGTAAACATCGTCTAAATGCTCATCTATCTTGCTGAACATCCACCAGTCAAATTTCCTGAAAAGATTATCTTCCTTCCTTAAGTATGCAACCAAGTCACTTACGAACTTATATTCATTTTCTGTTTTTATTATATGTTTAATCCACTCTACCCTGTTCCTTGCTGAAAGAAGTGGGAGATAGTAATGTTCTGCGATGTGGTAAATTTCAACGTCTTTAAAGCTATCTTTTTCCGAAAATCTTACTTTACCGAGCTTCTCCCTGAATACCCTGATTTCTTCCCTGTCTAAATAAACTTTAATTTTCCTAAAATGGACAATCTCTTCCTCAAGTTTCTTGAAATCACTAAGTTTTTCGGGTTGAATGCTTATATGGGACACGATTCTTGGGATAAGGAACTCAGGTTGCACTGCTAAATCTCCGCTAAACTCAAAGTGAGCCTCGTTGTTTAAAAAATCCTTAAACCTTTGAAGAGTTGCCAGGTCATTAAAGCTATCTGAATGTAGCATCAGAAGTATCCTGTCGTCCTCAAGCCAGCTCAGATACTCTTTCAGGAGTTTGAGAGATTTTTCATCTACCTCAAATTTTGGCAATTCATCAAGCTTAACCGTTCCCAGACGCCTGTATACAGGAACTAAGAGAGTACGTTCTTCCGACCTTGGATTCCTATTGAGAGATATTGTTTCTCCACTCTCGAGCTTTTCTCTCTTTAAAGTGTTCATAATTTCCTTCAAAACTTCTACCCTCGTCCCGAATACAAAAAGAGTTTCAATCGAGCTTATTTGCCTTTTATCAAGATTAAAAGGTTTTCTGAGATAACTCGCCCTCCTTCTCTCCCCTTTTATTGGTTCAATTCTAACACCTCTTCCAATAGCCTGAAGAGCGAACTTTCTCGCATTTTCACCTACACCTATGTTGATAAACAGGACAACATTGGGTCTGTTTAAGTCCCAACCCTCGTAGAACGCTCTCGAACCCATTACTATGTTTATATCCGAATCGTCCTCGTGAATGACCTTAAAGTAGCTTTCATTTTCCCACTTCTCAACAATTTCATAACTACCAAACTTTTTCCTTAAAAGTTTCGTAACGTCTCCAATTTTTATTAGTGCAAATGGCCTATCGGAGGTTTTCATCTTAAAAGCAACTTCTTTCCTGTTTGAAGGTGAAACAATCACTTCGATTTGACCACACCCAGAGGCGTTGAAGACCTCTTCAAGAACGTCCTCGTAGGTAATGCTACCTAACAGCTCCTTATTAATCTGAAGGCGCTCATCACCAAAGATATATCTGCCGCCGTCTAATTCACTAACCAGCTCATTCTTAACAATCTGCAAGAGTTTCTCCGTTTGTTCTTTTTCTCTTCCGCTTGAAATTTTTTCAACTTCCTCAAAGAACCTTAATAGATCAGGCTCTCCAAAGCTGTCATCGTCCCTCGGATTCACGGTATTTACGAAAACAACCATCAGAGGTTTGTGGTAGTAATCTCCATGCCTTCTGATTTCCCTAAAAACCTTTTTTAGATAAGTCTGCAAAACCAGACTCTTTAAAACGACTTTTTGCTTTTCTTTGCTTGGAAACTCATCTTTGAAAACTCCAAGACTTTCGCTTGACAAGTATATGTTTTTTCCGTATCCCCTTGTGATGAACTGTTCCAAATTAAAGTTGTAAACAGTCGTGTAAATGTCAATTGGGTCCGTAAAGGTTGCAGAGTAGTTGAACAGGAATCCTTTTCTGGACATAACGTGGTAGTAAAACTGCCTCTTGCTTTCTTCCTTGTCTCCTTTGTGAGCTTCGTCAAGGAGAACATACCAGTTTCCACCATTTTCGTAGTTTCTAAAATCAACCAAGTTTTCTTTTTCTTCATCGCTGAAGAGGTCTGCACGGTACATGAAGACGTCAACCGTATCACTTCCTCCGGGCAAAACACCCCCTCGTTTGACTTTGTCGTATTCTTTTAAACTCCAGTATCTTATTTTTGTCTCGTTGTCCTGGCTAAACTCATCCATATGGTTCTTGATCTGCTCGATTAAGTCCTCTCTATGTGTCAAAATCAAGATATCCTTTTCTGGAATGCATCTTCTTCTCATCAGTAATGTAAGTGTTTCTATAAGCTTAACAAGAAGTACCGTCTTACCGCTTCCAGTTGCCATCCAGAAGCACATTCTATTGATACGGTTTTCAGGAGGAATTTCGCCATTTTTCAACTCGTAGTACTCCGTCAAAACATTAAAGAGCTTTTTACTCTTTTTTATCGAGAAAACTCCTGGATTGGCCCCAAAAGCCTCGTACTCGTTTAAAAGCTTTTTCTTGTTCTCATTAAACTTTTCAAAATAAAGCCAGAGGACTTTTATGGCATTTTTCAAAGCCTCTTCCTGATAATCGTAGAGGACTTTATTTCGAGAAAATTTTCTTAAGTCAAAACTACTCCACTCTGGAGGTAAAGAATTGAAATCGATGCTGTTGGCAATTTCTTGAAGTACTATCCTAACCATTCCTATCACCCAAATTAGCCACTAATCAATTCTATAAACTGTTCCTTTGGTATAGGCTTTTTTAGTTCAACCGGTACCGCTGAACCCCAATTTTCAAGATATGCTGTCTTACTGCAATCAATGCTGTTTATGTCCTCCACAACATACAGCAGGTCATTTGAACGATCCACAAACACTAAATACATCTTTACACTTTCGTTTAGAACGTCACTTCTAAGCTCTTTGAGAGACAAACATTGACCCCAGCCTAGATAACCCCTCCAGTTTTTTATAAAAGTCTTTTCTTCTATAAGAATATTTTTATCAGGCAATATGAAATCAATATCTGTCAATGCAAAGCCTTTACCCATATTTTCCCGGAAAAACCTACTAAACGGCGTAGAATGTTCAGAACCTTTGGCAAAACTCTCTAAATACTTGCATTCCGTTAACTTTGCGACCAATTTAATATATTCGTCGTAAGAGTATTTTTCCACATCCCCATATCCAGACTTCCAGTAAATTACTTCCTTCGTTTCATCAACAAAAACCCCAAACACTCTGCGAATCATACGTTCATTAAAAAGATTCGTGGGAAATTCAGCATTTCTTAGATCGTTTAGATTAAAAAATTCACAGATGAAAAGATATCTCGTGTTACTGTCCATGTTAAACATCCCTCTACAAGTAATAAGCCAAGTATGTTTTAGATACTTAACACCGTTGTCCCTCAATATACCTTCAAGAATAGAGGGTCTACTTCCATAAACTTCTTTTTTAACCTCCATTGTCATCTTACCACCATATAAGTGGCTTAACTAGTTTCCAATCAAGTTCTTTTAGGTAAATCCTTTCTCCGTCCTCAAATTCAACGTAGTCTCTTGCAAGTTTCTTAATGAATTTTCCCCTCAAATTAGAGAGAGTCTCGGCTATATCGACATTAGAATAAAGTTTTGATGGGTCAACTCTTATTTTGTTGTTCTTGTAATCCAACTCCATAGTGTACAGCAATTTTTCATCCTTTAAAAATACATATTCCGAATAAATTTCATTCGAGTCCATATCAAAGAACGGTTCGGCGTCTTTATAGCAAGTTTTTCTTAGGGTTTGCTCAAATTGCTCTAATTCGTAGTACTTAAAGAATCCGCCTCCCTGCCAATTAACTTCTTTTGAAATTCCCGAGTTCTCCCCAGCCAGGACTTTTTTCATTCTCGGCAAGATTACTGTGTGAAAATGTTCACCCATCTCTATACCAATCCACCTTCTTCCAAGTTTCTGGGCTACCGCCGTTGTCGTTCCACTTCCCAAGAAGAAATCCATCACAATGTCCCCTTTGCTGGATGACGCTTCAATAACCCTTTTAAGAAGGTGCTCAGAATTCTCAGTTTGGAACTTCCAGACAGAGGAATATCCAGGCACGTCTGTCCAATTTGAGTCTAGCCTTTCTTTAGAAGACGTAAGGTACTGGGGCATACCTCTAACTTTATTTCCAAGCATATCGACATATTCCTTGCTCTCATTTATTCTGATCCTTCCTTCCTTTATCAGCTGGTTTATCTTTTCCTGTGTGAATGTCCAGTGTCTTCCTTTCGGTGGGTAAAACACTCTTCCGAATATCACTCTCTCCGGTGGATGTCTCTCGCCAGGGGAATGCATATTTATCCACTTTTGTTCAGTCCTCTCTTTGAATATTGGGTTAAACAGGAAATCGTCCGATTTCGTATAAAAGAAGAGACTGTCGGTTGCAACATTAAATCCTTTTACGCCCTCAAAAATTTTCTTAGTTCTATTTACAATGATTTCGTTCCTGAAGTTTTCTTTTCCGAAAATCTCGTCCATCAAAAGTCTGACGTACATGTTTCCGTTGTAGTCACATCTTACATAGATACTACCGCCATCCGATAGAATCTCCTTTGCCAAAGTTATTCTGTTTTCGAGCATTGTTATCCATGTAGAATCTTTGTACTTTACATTGTACTCGTAATCTGCATTCTGTTCCTTGTTAAACGGCGGGTCGATATAGATCATCCTGACTTTTCCCTTGAATTTCGGTAGGATTGTGTTCAAAGCTTGCCAGTTTTCGCTTTTTATCAACCAGCCATCTAAAATCTCATCCAGATTATATGCCTCACAAATTTTTTCGATGAGCTTCCACTTGAATTCACCGTCAAAGTATTTTGTATCAACTGGCAGTTTTTTCCATCCCTTTCCTTCCAAAGTGTTTCTCTCAACCAAATCTCTCTTTTCCTTAACTTTAATATCAAATAATTCCTTCCACTCTTCCAACTGCCTTTCATTCCTTAAGACTTCTGGAATGACCTCTTTCTCTAAAAACTCCTCTCCACATAGTTCCTTAATCTTATCGAGGGTAATCACATAGTTGCTATTCAAAACGAACTTTGGCTTCTCCCAGATCTTTCTTACCTCGTCTTCGAACTGCGAGATGAAGTCGATAATCTTGTGAGCTATCTTTTTAAGCGCTTTCAACTCCTTAAGCCTTTTTTCATCAAAAATGCTTTCCTCATCCAATAAATAATTCTTAAGCCAAATGCCAAACTGCTCTTTTAAAAACGCATTTGGGTTTTTGTGGATAAAGTAGTCAACCTCATTCTGTTTTTCAAATATTCTAAAAGCTCGCCGCAACACTTCTTCATCAATTTCTATATTCCTTTTTTTTAGCTCTCTCAAAATATCGTTGAGTTTCGTCTTTCTGCCCCTCTCGGAGTAAATGACTTTGAAAACAACTGTTCCGTCGTTCTCTACACTTTTTAACTCAAAAATGATTTCCTTCTTTTCGTACGTTTTTCTGTGTTCGATCTCCGATGCGTCAAAGAAGAACCTGTACCCGTCAAATTCAATCCTCATACTTCTCCACAGCCTATCTGTTTTAACGTAGTACAAATCTCTCGTTTTCCAAAAGAGAGCCACATCATTAGTTGTAATGATCCTTTCATACTCCCTCGTTTTCAAGGAATCAAGAGCCATATCCTGTGTTGTTGTCCAGAAGAATGCTGAATTGTTATTCGAATAAACCTTAGTCCACACATTCTCTCTAAAAGGAGTAAAGCAGAAATGAACAGATCCAGTTTCGCTGAAATATCTCTTAAAGAAGGAGTAGAGCTTATCGAAAAGTTCTTCACGAAATTCCGGAAAATCTCTTAGTTCTTTATCAATATCCTTTCGTAGCTGAGCAAATACTTTTTCAAAATACTTCGATTTTATTCCCATGAGTTTGATGTATCCCGACCGGCCTTCAACCTCTGCACCTACAAACAGATCTCTCAAAGTTTTATAGAACTCTCTTTCCCTCACTTCTCATACCTCCTAACTACTACCAACTCAGAATAGCATTCAAAAATTTCCTTCACAGACCTACCTTTAGACATTCCAAACCACTCTCCGAACCGAAGATTTCGTCAAATTTCCAAAAGGCCCGGAAATTAACTCATAAGCATCAACGATACTCGAAAGACTAGTTCCGCTCCCTGTTTTCTTCTGTTTTAGATTGATTAAAAACTTACTTTTTGGCTTCCATAATGGCGTTTTTAAACCTTCCCGGAGTCTCCAAATCGTTTTCCCACCTCTCCACAACCCAATTTCCTTTCTGTTCTGCATAAATAAGCCATTTTTGAATTTAGCTATCTTTATACTTTTTAAAAACCTTTCCAAGATAAAAACTATTGCCAACCAGATTCGAATGCAATCTGAGAATGAGAACATTTATTCTCGAGATTAACTGGAGATTTGTGGAGGAATTATCGAGGATGTTGGAAAGAAGTAAAGCTGGGGATATTATAACAAGCAAAAAGGGAAAATACGAGATGTTGTGGAACTATAACATTTACATATTTGGCAAATTTAGTAGACATGGTGGGAGAACGGTTTTGGGACAAAATTCACCAATACCTTTTTAAAGCGTTTTATTCAACCTCTGTTATAGTTAAAATTTGTCTATCTCTGAATATAGGTTTTGCGCACAATTACTAAAACAATAACGAATCTCCGGCTTTATTTCTCCATCTATGTGTCTGGTACCATGATTCAGGGTAAAATAGAATGAAGAAAAGTTATATCAGCAAAAACACAGCGTAAGATTTTTATAATGTCCGATAGAAATTAAAATGTCATGCAAAACATTTTGAGATGCCAAAGGGGGGAGTAGTTTTGTCCCAAAGCCGTGGGAGAACATAGAATTTATCTGCAATAGTTAAAGCGTAAAAGAAGGAAGATTGAACGAACCATTCACCAAAGAAGACTTTAGAAGGGCCTGTCCGGGCTTTGGGGAAGGAAACATATAATGCTTTTCTGTGGAAGCATAGAGTGGGCAATCCGCGTGGAAATACTGAGTTATTTGAGCTGGTTGAACCGGGAAAATTTAGGTTAGTTAGGCCATTTAAATATGGTTTGGATGATGATCGCTAATGTGGATTCGGATGGTTGAAGTAAAAGTAGATCTTATGGAGAACTTTGCAATAAAAAACTGGGTACAGGTTTGTGTTGTATCTAGGTGGTGTTACGTTAATACGTTCCTTTTTCTTTGAGCCCAAGGAATAACAATGAATGAGTTGAGAGGATTTACGTTATTGAGTATTGTGGTCGGACTATCTGTTTAGATTAAGAAGGTTTCATTGCTATTGAAAAACCATCGGTGACATTTTAAGCGATGCATTTCCCGAACTTGAAATCGTAAAGGATCCGGCTTGTGGGGGAGACCAGCTTGTATCTCTATTCTGCAACGAGCAGAAATCAAGAAAGACAAAATATGCTGACGTCGATATGCTCATACTGAAGGATGGAAGGGTGAAGGTCATCATCGAGATAGAGGAATCCGACATCAGACCGGTTTATATTTGCGAGAAATTCCTTGTTTCTGCCCTCTCCAATTACTTCATCCACGACAGGTATGGTGTGATCGGGATGGATGATTCCGTGCTGTTCCTGCAAATACTCGATTCCTCAAAACTGAAGCATGACAGGACATCCAAGCTAGAGCAGTTCAAAAACATCGAAAAGTCAATACAGAGTGTTATACCACTGAAAGGTAGCAGTATCGACAGCTAAGAATTTTCTATGGCGATATACCGGAATTTTCAAATGGAAAGGTAAAAAATGAGCTCATTAACTGCATAAGGGAGACTCTGAAGTAGTTTCAAACTCAAAACCTGCCGTCCTCTCAATCACGAACCCAACAACCCTCTCAATTCTCGCGAAGGCCTTGAAGAGGTTAACAAAGCCATAGCTCTCGATGTACTCCTTGCCATTTCCCAGCGGAACTCTGTATCCCAGCAAACAGGCTATGACGGCTGCACTGAACTCGGCAACAACCTCCTGTAACGGAATCTGTCCTCCCTGTATGCCGTGCAAGTGATCATCAACTGCATGACAAAGCTCATGCAGGAAGACGATGGGTTCTGGAGAGGCGAGCTTTATCACCCTGGTTTTGAGGCACGCGCCGTAGTAGTTTCTGAAAGCTGTTGTTTCAACATTCAGGTTGAGTTTCTCAACAATGCCTCTGAACTTGCATGGAATCAAAGTCAAACTCCTCTTCTGGCAGAGGTTCTCCTTCTGTATCATCGTAGCGGAAAACGGACTGGCTTGAAGCTGACAAGCTTCTCAACCATCACAGTCTCTTCAATCTCTATTACAACTTCTTCTCCCTCGACAACAGCCTTCTCAACTCTCCTCACCTTCACCGGAACCTTCTTCCTGACCGGAGCGAGGATGTAGAAAGCTTTGGCACCCTTCTTAACTCTCCTTCCCACCTTCTCCCACTGCCTGAAGCCTCTTGCATCCTCAGTTTCATTCATCAGCATTATCAATCGGTTAAAGAAGCTCCAGCTGTCTGAAGGCTTGCTGTTTCCCCAGAAAATGGCATGGGCGACCTTTTCAGGATTGCTCTCGAATGCTTTCAGCACGGTCTCCATAGCCTCCCTAATCCTGTTTTTTCTTACATCATTCATTTTACAACCTCCTCAGCGGGTCTCTCTGGGAAGCCCGCTTCACGGGAGATGGGCGGGCTGAAAATGTTTTTGCCAGCGAATATTTTGGTGTGCTTCGTTGGTGCGATCTCGCCAATATGTCGGTCAATTGAAATGGTCTGAAAGTTGTTTGAAAACGTAATCAGGAGCTGAATTCAAATTTCACAGTACAAAACATAGCGAAAGTTCTGAGGAATGGTGAAACTGCATCTTCATTTTAATACATAATTCGAAAGGTTTTTCAGATAAAATTCTACTGGTTGTTAATCATAGATCCTTTCGTCCAATGAGCAAAGTTCTATGAGAGATAATTCCCATCATGTAGAAAACCTTCTAAACATGATGCCAAGAACCACATCGCGTCGAGGGGTGATTAAATGCACGTACTAGGGAGTGATACGTGTTTCTTCGCCTTCGGACCAGAGTTGAAACCTGCAATCTCTGTTGAGAAGGAAAGCATTGTTCAGATAGAGACTAAAGACTGTTTTTCGAACCAGATAACGTCTGAAAAGCAACTTGTCACAGAAATAGATTTCTCTAAAGTGAATCCAGCTACTGGACCAATTTACGTGAAGGGTGTGAAGAGAGGAGATGCACTGGAAGTGAGAATACTGGACATAAAGATTTCCGATAGAGGCATAATCGTAGTAGTTCCCGGAGCAGGAGTGCTTGGAGACTTGGTTAAAGAACCCAAAACGAAAGTTTGTGAGATTAAAGACGAATTCATAACGTACAACGGACTTAAGATAAAATGTAAGCCGATGATCGGAGTGATTGGTGTCGCAAGTGATGAAGAGGTCCCATGCGGAACTCCGGGAAGACACGGTGGAAATCTCGACACGAAAGTGATAGGCAGGGGTGCAGCAGTGTATTTTCCAGTATTCAGGGACGGTGCCCTATTCGGTTTAGGGGACCTTCACGCAGTGATGGGGGATGGGGAAGTCTGCGTCGCAAGTTGTGAGGTTAGCGGAGAAGTGACAGTCAAACTCAACGTAGTTGAGGGTAAAGCCCCCCAATGGCCAGTTGTAGAGACGGATGATGCCTTTTACATTCTCGTGTCAGACGAAGATGTTAGCAGAGCTTTTAGAGAAGCAACAGAAATTGCAGTCAAGGTTTTGCAGCACAGCAACTCTCTGTCTTGGGAGGACGCGTATATGCTCGCAAGCATGGTCGTTGATGTTGAGGTTAGTCAGCTTGTTAACCCAATGAAGACTGTCAGAGTCAGGATACCTAAGGAACACACTTCGATTTTGAAACTGCTGGAGGCAATAAAGTGGGAAAGGAGGTGATTTCATGCCGGAAGAACTTCAAAAAGTTTTGAGAATGCGAGATTTGATAGCTTTTGCAATAATGACGATGGTGCCCATAGCACCGATGGGCATTTATGGAATTGTAGCAGTTCTGAGTGGCGGTCACGTCCCGCTTGTTTACTTGCTTGCAGCACTTGCGATGTCTGTAACCGCTTGGGCTTATGGACAGTTCGCATACAGGTACCCCGAGGCGGGATCTGTATATGCTTACGTCAGAGAAACTCTTGGATCGCACATCGGCTTCATTGCTGGCTGGGTTATACTTCTAGACTACATACTTATCCCTGCTCTCGTTATTCTCGTCTCTGCACTATGGCTTGAAGCAGAAACTGGAATAAGCATGATTATCTGGGCGATAGCGTTCTTGGTCCCCATGACGATTCTAAACATTCTCGGAATAAAGATGACAGCTAGAGCGACTATGGCACTGTTTTTATTCGAAACAGCAGTGTTTGCAGTCTTTGTTATTGCCTCAATAGTCAAGATAGTCACCGTCCAAATCTGACGTTCACACTGAAACCATTTTACAACCCCGACACATTTACGTTAAATGCAATCCTTACCGGTGCCTCAGTTGCCGTGTTGAGCTTTCTCGGATTCGACATAATGACAACTTTGGCTGAAGAGACAATAGAGGCAAGAAAAGTCGTCAGTAGAGCTGTTGTTCTGGTAATTCCGATAATAACGTTCTTCTTCGTCACTCAGACGTACCTCGCTGCGGTAATTCACCCGGGATACAACTTTGACAATCCAGATGTCGCTTTCTTCTATATAGCCGAGGAAGCTGGTGGGAGGTGGCTTCAGGTATTGACAATGCTAGGAAAACGGTGCTCGCCTGGGGCCTTGGTGATACTCTTGCAGCCCAGGCAGGAGTATCAAGAGTGCTTTTCTCGATGGGTAGACAGGGTCACTTCATCCTTCATATTCACCACCATGAAATTGTAAGCTTTAATAAACTTTAAACCTATCTCAGTTTTTGTCTTTTCCCGAAATTATTTCCCACTTCAACAAACCCCTGTGTGAAACTCGACGAAAAAGCGATAAAATGGATAATCAGAGAAAAGAAGAAGGGGACACCAACCAGAATAATAGCAGAGATTGAAGGAATCTCAACAAGAAGAGTAAATCAGATCTACAAACAATACGTGGAAACAGGAGAGATTCCAAGGCTAAAGAAGCCAGGAAGACCTAAAAAAGAAC